>JAYUCP010000603.1:0-50783 GCA_043740245.1 Acidobacteriota bacterium
GATTGATACTGGCGCGCGGTTCGGCGAGCGTGATTTTCAGTTGCCGGTCTGGCAAAATCCGCTGAACCGCTGCTACAGTGGCGCGCGTCCGCATTCAAACCCGCAACCCGCAATTATTCAGGAGTCGAATCCGTGAAACAGATGCGCCAACTTGCCTGCTTTTTCAGCATCGCCACCGCGCTGCTGCTCGCGCCCGCTTACGCTTTCGGGCAAACGCTGCCCAAGCTCAAACTCACCGCGAATCGCCGCTACCTGCAATACGACAACGGCAAGCCATTCTTTTACCTCGGCGACACGGCCTGGGAATTATTCCATCGGCTCAACCGCGAAGAAGCGGCGCACTATCTGACCAACCGCGCGCAAAAAGGCTTCACCGTGATCCAGGCCGTCGTGCTGGCGCAACTCGGCGGATTGACCGTGCCCAATCCTTACGGCGATCTGCCGCTCATTGAAGGCGACCCGGCACGGCCCAACGAGGCCTACTTCCGCCACGTGGATTTCATCGTCAACAAAGCCGAAGCTTTGGGCTTGTATGTCGGGATACTGCCGGCCTGGGGCAGTCATTGGGCGCTGGGCAAGGCGGCCTTCAATCCCGCGAACGCCCGTCAATACGGGCGCTTTCTCGGCGCGCGTTACAAAGACAAAGCGATCATCTGGATTCTCGGCGGCGACCGTTCGATCACCAACGACGCCGAACGCACGATCATTGACGCGCTGGCGGCGGGCCTGGGCGAAGGCGATGGCGGCGCGCATCTGAAAACCTTTCACCCCATCGGCCCCGGCATGTCTTCGCTCAAATTGCACGACGCGCCTTGGCTCGATTTCAATATGTTCCAGTCCTCGCACGCCGCACGCGATCACGACAACGGCCTTTACGTCGAACACGATTACGCGCTGACGCCCGCCAAGCCAACGCTGGATGGCGAACCGCGTTACGAAGGCATCCCCGTAGGCTTTTATAACCGCAACGCCGACGGCATCGCGCGCTTCGACGATTTCGACGTGCGCCAGGCGGCGTGGTGGTCGGTGCTGGCGGGCGCGTGCGGCCACACCTATGGCAACAACAACATTTGGCAGATGTACAAACCACCAGCAGACAGCAAAGCCCCGCGCACGGTCGGCGATCCCAATCGCATCCGCGATCTGTTTGGCGGCCCCGGCAGCATCATCGGCGCGAACATTCCCTGGCCCGAAGCCCTCGACCATCCCGGCGCCTTCCAGATGCGCCACCTGCGCCGCTTGCTCGAAGCGCTACCTTTCACCAAACTCATCCCCGATCAACGCCTGATCCTGAACGGCCCCACGACCGGCGGCGCTCGCATGCGCGCGGCCCGCGCCAGTGACGGCTCGTTCGCGCTGTTTTACACCCCGCACGGCGACAGCTTCACGCTGGACAAAAGCGTCATCAAAGCCGAACAGCAACGGCAGTATTGGTACGACCCGCGCTACGGCACGGCGTATTCGCTGAAGGATCAGGACAGCTTCGGCATCCAGACCTTCACGCCGCCGAGCAGCGGGCGGGGGAATGATTGGGTGTTGGTGTTGGTGGATGCGGGGGCAAGGGTGTTATTACCCGGAGGTTCTCAGTTTTAGTACTAGCCAATAAGACTGCTAAATTATTTTGCTAGTACTATAAAATTTTGCTAGGATGGTTTCTCACCATGATCGAATTCAAGCTTACTGAAAAGTTGGATGAAGCCGAAATGACGGCTTACCGTCTGGCGCTGATAACAGAAATTCACGAAACGCAGATAGGCAAGCTAAAAAACGGCAAGACAAAGAGCATTACTTTTGAGGCGCTCGATAAAATTTGTGATGCGCTGAACTGTGAGCCAGGAGATTTGCTGGTACGTAGCAAAGGCAAGAGTGAAACGAAAACAGCAAAGAAGACAGCTAAAAAACCGAAAGCTCTAAGAAGACCGTCATCAAAAGCGTAAAACCGATGAATAAGAATGAACTGCTTTTTTTTAAGTCTTCAACCATTACTTTGTACCGTGGCGATGCGGCTCAAGTACTCGCACACCTACCAAAAGCCTCTGTTGACTGTATCGTTACATCCCCACCTTATTACGGCCAACGCGATTACGAAGTAAGAGACCAGATTGGCCTTGAAGAACATCCCCAAGAATATATTGACCGACTCGTCAAAGTGTTTCGCGCAGCAAAGCAAGTGCTGAAGCCATCGGGGAGTTTGTGGGTCAATCTTGGTGATACTTATTGGAGCGGTAAGGGGAAATCCGGCGGAGAAGATAAAAAACAGAAGAATCGCAGATTTTTGCGGCCCCAAGATAAATCAGGCCCGCGTCCCTTATGCACGCCAAAGCAGTTGCTACTCATTCCCCATAGGTTTGCAATTGCTATGCAGGAAGAAGGGTGGATCGTGCGTAATGATAATGTGTGGTACAAGGTGAATCCGACCCCCGATCCAGTGGGTGACCGTTCTGCTTCGGCACACGAGTATGTTTTCCATTTTGTTCTAGCGCGTCGCTACTACTATAACAAGCAAGCGGTCGCGTTTCCTTCAAGTGGCAGCAGTAAAATTAAGGCCCCGCCATCTGTCTGGATGATCCCTACTGCCACCAATTTCAAGAAGCACATCGCCGTATTTCCAGAACGTCTGGTAAATATCCCGATTATGGCAACCCTGCCTCCCGGCGGGGTTCTGCTCGATCCATTCTGCGGCAGTGGCACGGCACTTGGCTATGCAGTGGCGCAAGGCAAGAGAAGGAAAGCCATTGGAATTGATGTCAGTGTATCAGCACTTGAAGAAGCCCGGTCACTGTTGACAGCTTCATGGTGACGATTCTCTTCAATCACCATCTATCTCAAGAGAATCTTCCTCTGCGCTTTCTTCTACCCTCTCCTCCTCTTCCTCAGGATTATCTTCAAATAAGAGAAACTTCAACTTCAATTGCTCTGGCTTCGAAAGTTTAGTCGGATCGTCGAACGTTGGTAACTCGATTTCGCTTTCTGCCTTAAGAAGCTCCTCAATCCTCTCACGCATGTTATTACAAAATGGATGAGTGACTCGTGCATTACTCACTGCGGTTTTGCCGCGCTTGCTGTGAGGTGTCTTATGATCTACTTGTGTGAATAAGCCAGGATAATAGCGGCCACGGCAAATTTCACATATCTTGAACATCCCCAAAAGATCATTGACCTGAACTTCTGATCGCATTGGGTCGCGGAAAGTACGACTCGTGCTCACAATTTCCTCTGGCTCGACATCTGTCAGTTCCCACTTCCCCAGCGTTGCAATCAATTGCTTGTGCTCATTCTGGAATTCCGGTGAATCAATCCGGTCACTGTGGTTGATCAAGAGCGTAAGAAGCTCTTGATAGTAACGCGCCGTCTGGACGGTAACTTCGGGGCCGGAACCGATCCTTCTGCCGATCCGGCGGATGATGGACTCCTTATTCCGGATCAGAACTTCTTCGAAGGCCTGTCGATGGATAGTGAACACCAACTTGCGGTTCAGCACATCACGGGTTTCGGATCCATGATTGAGCCAATAAAGCATCCCATACAGCAGGCTCCGAATATAATCTCCTTGTTTATTGTAGAAATACACCAGCGGCATCAGGCCGAGGGAACGCGGCGATGGGCCATAAATGTTGCCGATCACATCAATCGCATCATCAATCAGCCTTAGCCCGTTTGTGATAATGTCTCTGACTCGACCACTCCTGTCCTTTCTGATTAGCGCTTCGGTCTCAGGCTTCTGCCCCTTTTTACCTTCCGTGATAGTCAGCAACTCGGCTAGGTATGCGGGCTTCATTTCCGGCCTGGTATAAGGAGTTGCCATCAATGGCTGTTTGAGTTCAGTCACTGGCCTTCTATAGAGCGGCTCGAAAAGCAGCTTATGAAGTTCCTCGACCTTCTGTAGGATCTGATCAGCCTTGCTTTTGAGCACAGGATCATTGGCAACTTCTGTCTCGTGTACAGGCCAGCAATGCTCCACGTCGCTGATTTGCGCGATGGACATCACAGCTCGCGCAAAACTCGAAGAACGATTCTCAACCAACTTGGTCTCCCAATCGGAAAGACTGCGACCAGTTTTATTGATTTTCAGGAATGATTCCTCTGCCTTCTCGTAATCACCTGATACCCAGAGGATTGGAAACCCAATACTGACGGCATCCCACTTCCGAACCAGTTTGGCATAGTTAAGGCTGGTGAAATCCATAGCCTGTTCGGGAATCTGTCCCTTCTCTGCTAGGTCAACATACATCTCTTCTGCCGCTATGTACTCCTCAAATAGGCCGATCTGTTTTTGTCGCAACAACTCTCTCACACGCTGCGCCGCTTTCCGGATGTTATCCTGCACAGTAGCATCCCTGTAAGCATCCTCGGACAACTTGTCTCCCCAATTATCCTTGATCCAAGCAAGCAGGACAGAGATACGGTGCCCTCCGTCCAAAACGTACTGAAAGTTGTCAGGACTCAGCCACATGATCACGCTTGGAACGACCCGATCGGTCAGCACTGATTCCAAGAGTTCGACACATTCTTCCGGAGACCAAGCCCACGTCGCGCGCTGAAAATCAGGCTTCTTCAGGAGGCGAGCTTTCGATTTCTTGCCGTAAAGGTCTGGAATGGTCAAATAAGATGGCTGCGAAAGCCTGTTTTCAGCTTGGCTTGTCTGACTTACAGTTCGCCTATAAAGAAGGCTGTCCCGATTAATGAGGTGATCCAGATAAACGGTGAGTTTTGGTTTTGCCATTATGTTCAAAGCTCCGCAAGTGATCAATTATAGCCATTCAGCAAGTGATCAATTATAGCCATTCAGAATGAGTAAGATTCCCTGGCCGGAAAGCAAATATGCCGTATATCGCTTGCAAAGTATAGGGTGATAATCTCGGCACCAAAGCTTGAATCAAGCTGGCCGACCGGCTCGCAAAGGGAGGCTTGTTTTGTCTAGCCTCTGGCTGAGCTTGTGGCATATCATTGCCGCGTCATCACAAAGGAGCCAAGCATTATGCCAACCACTCAAATCCAACCTGACCAATTGCCAAACGCCGCGCTACAAATGCCCCAGACATCTGAGGCGGTGCACAACCAACCCTATCTCACCAACATATTGTCCAAACTTCGTCACTGCTTGCCGTCACTGGTTGAAAGATACCGCGTCAAATCCTTAGGCGTCTTCGGTTCCTATGTGCGCCACGAAGCGCGGCCCGACAGCGACATTGACTTGTTAGTGACATTCGATGAACCGCCTGGCTTGTTGAAATTTGTCGAGTTGGAAAATTACCTGACAGACCTGCTGGAAATCAAAGTTGATCTGGTGATGCAGGATGCGCTGAAACCGGCGCTGGGCCAGCGCATTCTTGCCGAGGTAGTGCAGGTATGAGTTCCGAACGCACCCACGTTGATTACCTCGATGACATTCTCGCGGCAATGGCAAAGGTGACCAGCTTTATCGCCGGGATGACCTTTGACGAGTTTGCCAAAGATGACAAGACCGTCTTTGCCGTCGTGCGCGGGCTGGAAATCGTCGGTGAAGCCGCCAAACAAATTCCGGCTGCGGTGCGCGATACTTATCCGGCAGTGCCTTGGCGGGCAATGGCCGGGATGCGCGACAAGCTCACCCATAACTATTTCGGCGTGAATCTGATAGTGGTATGGAAAACTGCTACTGCGGACTTGCCCTCGCTTGAACCTGAAATACGCCGGATTGTTGCTGACAGCCGTGCCAACCCCACAGAGATCACCCCATGACCCAACCCATACCCACCATCTTTTTCGGCCACGGCAACCCCATGAATGCCCTGCTTCAAAACGCCTACACGCGCGGCTGGGCTGCCATCGGCGCAAGCCTGCCGCGTCCGCGTGCGGGCTGAGCGATTGCAACAGCAGCCTCATTCATCAGCGCAGATCACACACCGCAGGTATTCACAACTCAGCCACTGCCTTGCCTGCCTTATTCATCACCTCAATTCGTGTAACACGGCAATGCAGCCGTGGGGCGCAACGCCGGGCGTTCGTTTCGTCCAGCGCCGCGCCGGTGGCGTAGATCGTTTGCAAGGCTGACAGGTCGTATTTCTCGACCAAAGCATCCGTGGCCAGCAACTCCACGAGTGGCGACATCAGCGGTGCGCGTGTCACGCGGTACTTTTGCAGCGTGTGCAAAAACACTTGCGGTTCGCAGCGCGGCAGCGTCACCACCGTCGCCCCGTGATAGAGCGCGTAATTGAGCAGCAACAACCCGTGCGAATGATGAAACGGAGCGACACCCAGGAACACATCGCGGGCAGCGGGCGGCTGGTCGGCTTCAATGCTGGCGAGTTGCAACAGGTTGAGCGCGAAGCTGTGATGTGTGTGCGCTTCTTTTTGAAGCGCGACGGAATTACCAGCGTCATACAACAGCACGGCCAAGTCGTGGCGCGCATCAATCAACGCATCCGTTGGCAGTTCGTTCTCTTGCAAAACGCTCTCGCAGAATTCGGCGAAATGTTTGGCGCGCGGCGCGCTGTCAAAGGTGAAGATTTCGCGCAACGGCGTTTGCTCCACGATTTGCAAAACCTTGTTCAAACCGGCGCTGGTCGTGAGCAGGCATTTGGCGCGAGCGGCGTTAAGGTGCGCGGCCAATGCGTTCGGCGCGCAACGCGGATTGACCGGCGTCACCACGCCGCCCAGCGTCGTGATCGCGTGCAAGGCGACCGCGTAGGCGGGCAGGTTTGGGCTGTACAACGCAAAGACATCGCCTTTGCGATAACCGCGTTGTACCAGGCTTTTGGCGACGTGGCGTACCTGCGCCCAGAGTTGCGCGTAACTGAGCGTGCGGCCGCTCGCGCCGTCAATCAACGCGGCTTTGGGGCCGCGTTGCGCGGCGTGTTGCAAGACGAATTGCGCCAGCGGGATTGCTGGGGCGTTGACGAGGGGCGGTTGTTTGCGAAAGCTCATGACGCTTCCTGCCTGATTCCTGTATGCACACAAACTCTGTCACGCGCGGGGCCAGGCCCGCCCTGTGCGCTGTTTTTGATTGCGCTTTTAACGCTTGCGCGTGAGCGTAACTGGCGCTTGCCCAGGCCCCCGCGCAAGGCCTCTGTGCTGCCTTGCTGACTGGCGCACGATAGCCGCCAGCGGGCCTTAAAGTCTTGCATGCGTTTTGAAATTTCTATGAATAATTGAGGGCGAGATGAGGCTTCAACGAACGCCCTGTCTTGGGTGTGTATCAGGCTATGTTGCCATTAGTTAAGCCAATTGTGATGCGTCCGGCCTTACGTTAGAATGCCCGCGCTTTACGCATTGTCAGGCACGCCGCCGCATTGATTTACCCCGCATTGCAGCGTTTGCCTAGCCGCCAGCTCCCCGCGATCAACAACAGATTTGGGAAAACATTTGGCAACGCTGGCGATTTTTCTGAAGCGGTAATGGCAAAACCATCAAGTCCCCTGTATGAATTCGGCCCGTTCCGTTTAGACCCGGCGGAGCGCTTGCTCGCGCGCGCTGGCCAGGCCGTTCCGCTGACGCCAAAAGCCTTTGATACGCTGCTCTATTTTGTCGAGAACCAGCAACGCCTGCTCACCAAAGACGAACTCATTGCGCAAATCTGGCCGGACAGCTTTGTCGAAGAAAGCAATCTGGCGCAAAACGTTTCGGCCGTGCGCCGCGCGCTGGGCGAAAAACCGGGCGGCGGCCATTACATTGAAACCGTGCCGAAACGCGGCTACCGCTTCGTCGGCGACGCGAAAAAGGTTTGGGCGCAGGCGCCACGCAGCGCCGTTCGCCCCGCGTATGCGCCAGCCCACGGCGAGGCTGGCATGGCGGATGAGTTGTTGACGCTGGAAACGCAAGCTGCGGCTGCTGCCGGTTTTGCCACCGACCACACAGACGAGTTTTTTACCGAAGACGAGCAGGCGGTTGCGCCACTGCCGCAACTATCACGTGTCAGCACAGCCACTGCGCCAAGTTCAACAATGGCGGAGCAGCCAAGCCGGACTTCTGATCGGTTGAAATGGTTTGGTTTGGGCATGGCGGCGGTAGCGTTGTTGCTCGCGGCCTGGGTCTTCACGCGCCCCAACAAATCGGCCTCCAAACCTGAGCGGCCGCGCCTGGCCGTCTTGCCGTTGCGCAATCTGAAACCCGCGCCCGATTCCGACTTCCTGGGCTTTTCGCTGGCCGATGCCATCATCACCAAATTGAATTATGTCAGCGCGTTGACCGTGCGGCCTTCAGCGATCGTGGCTGCGGCAGTTGCCAAAACAGGTCAGGCCGAAATTGATCCGCAACAAATCGCGCGCGAACTCAACGTAGACAAACTGCTGACCGGCACCTTCCTCAAAGAAGGCGATGACCTGCGCATCAATTTGCAATTGATTGATGTGCCCAACAAACAGGTGCTCTGGGCGCAACCGCTCGATTTGAAATACGACCGTTTACTGACCGTGCAGGATCGCGTCACGCAACAAGTCCTCGCCGGCTTGCGCGTCAACCTGACGCCCATCGAATCTGAACAACTCACGCGCAATGCCCCGCGCAATCCGCTCGCCTATGAAGCCTACTTGCGCGGACTGGACGCCTATCAGGCCGGTGATTACGCGCGCGCCATCAGCGATCTGGAACAATCCACCACGCTTGGTCCCGACTACGCGGGCGCCTGGGCGCATCTGGGTCGCGCCTACACTGCGCAAGCTTCGTTCGCCTTCGGTGGCCGCAAGGTTTATCAGCAAGCGCAGCAGGCGTATGAAAAAGCGCTCGCGCTGAACCCGCAGGAAATCGAAGCGCGCATCTTTCTCGCCAACCTGTTCACCGACACGGGCCGCGTCGAAGCGGCCGTGCCGCAATTGCGCACCGTGCTCGAGACCAACCCCGCACACGCCGAAGCCCATTGGGAATTGGGCTATGCCTACCGCTTCGGCGGCGTGCTGCCCGAATCCATCCGGGAGGGCGAACTGGCGCGCCAACTCGATCCGCACGTCAAACTGAACAGTTCGGCGTTCAACAGCTACCTGTACGCGGGCCAGTACGACAAATTTTTGCAGAGCCTGCCGCCGCGCAATGACCAGGCCTTCATCGTCTTCTATCGCGGCTTTGCGCATTACTATTTGAATCAGCGCGCGCAGGCGGCCGAGCATTTCGAGCGCGCCTATGCGCTCGATCCTTCGCTTTACACGCAAATCGGCAAGGCGCTCAGCGCGGGTCTCTCTGGCGCAACCGCACAAGGGCTGACGTTGTTGCGCGACACTGAACGCAAGCTCGAAGCCGGTGGCGTCATCGAAGCCGAAGGCACCTACAAAGTCGCGCAAGGATACGCTGTGTTGGGTGAAAAGACTGCCGCCTTGCGCCTCTTGCGGCGCAGCATCGAAGGCGGTTTTTTCTGCTATCCCTATTTCATCACTGATCCGTTGCTGGAAAATTTGCGCGGCGCAGCCACCTATGCGCAGTTGATGGAAGCCGCCAAACAGCGGCACGACGCCTTCAAGCAGAAGTTTTTCTGAGCGCACTTGAGGCGGGGCAATTTGGCAAATGGCGGGAATTCGTGGCAAGAGCTGAAGCAGTTGGAGAAACAAAAAAGCGTGAGAGCCGAGCCTGCCTGCGCGGTGGCAACTCGCACTCTCACGCCTTCAGCAATCGGCGCCAAAGCGCCGGACTGCCAATTCAATTTTGCGGCGCGTCGAAGCCCTGGAAGCCGACACTGAACGGCGGGGTCGCCGCATCAATGGATTTCAGGAACTTGAGCAAGGCGACGCGATTGGCTGCATCATTGAGCGGATCGGCTTGGAACGGATTCAAGCCGGCCCGGCGGTGCGTCGTGTTGTTGAGGATGTCGTCAAGCGTGACCGCCAAACCGTTGTGCAAGAGCGGCCCGGTTGCCCACGCGCCCAACAACGACGGCGGCGCGTAACCGTCAGCACCCAACGGCGCGGCGCCGTTCTGCCGAATCTCGTTCACGTTCGCAGCATTGAACGTGCCCACCTGGCGCAGGAAGCGAATGACCTGGCCGTTAACGACCTCAACCGTGGCTGGTGGCGGCACGTAATCGCGGCGCGCCGTTGACCAGCCCGCGCCGCCGTGACAATCCACGCAACCGGCCTGCTCGAAGAGCTTGCGGCCCTTGACGATGTCGCGGTTATCGCGGCTGAACAGTGGGATGCGGCGCGCGGGCGAAAGCGGCGCGCGAATGCCACGCGCGATGAATTCGCTCAAGGCATCCAGCGCCGCGCTGCGTTTGGTGTTCGGCAAGGCAAAGGCGTTCAGCGTCGGGTCTTGCGCGCCCGTCACTGTGTTGTCGAGCGTGATCAAGCCCAGCCCGCCCGAGGTGCCGCGGATGTTGTTCTCGAAATCCTGCACCTCATCGAAGATCGCCGAGTAATTCAGAATCTTCTGGTCGCTCGGATTCTTTGGATTGAAGGTCGCGTGCAACGGCACGCTGCGGCGCGGCCCCGCGCCAAAAATCCACACCACCTGATCGGTGAAGCCGTTGGCGTGACACGACACGCAACCGCTCCAACCTTCGCTCGACAGACGGCCTTCGGGAATCACCGGGCCGAGCGTCGGCAGGTCAACGCGCGCCGAGCTATAAAAAATCGCCTTGCCGTATTGCACCGTCGCTTCGATGGTGCCGGGCGTGGGCAGCGCCGCCGTGCTGACCGTGGCGATTTTGGTTTCAGTATTCAGGTTGATCACCGACACATCGCGCGAAACTTCGTTGGCGACGTAAGCGCGCGCATCGTCGCGGCTGATCGCCACGCCAATCGGCTTCTGACCGGTGGGGATGCGCACAACGTTGCCGCTTTCGCCCGCCGCCTTTGGCGCATTGATGGTGGGCGCGCCGTTGTCGTCGAGCACAACCTTGACCAGGGTGTTGGCCGCCGAAGCCACAACCCAGCCTTCGTTGCTGTTGTTCTCAAAGGCTATGTGCCAGGGCATGCCCAGGAAAAGCTTTTGCGGGCTGGCGGGTTCAAAATTGATCCCACGATTCATGTTGATCGTCGCGCCTTCTTTGTCGGTGGCGGTGTCAATCACGTTCAGAAAGGCCTGCACGTTGACGTTGAAGCGCACCGGCCCGTCGGGTGAAGCCGCGTTATTCGGCAAATAGGCGCGGCCATTCTTGATCGCGATGGCATTCAGCGAATTCGGAAACGCGCCGGTCGTCACGGTGAAGGTCGCCGGATCAGTGGCGGCAATGCGGCGCAACGCCGAGCCGTTTGATCGAAAGCCGGTATCTGCAACCGGCGGCAGGATGACCTGGCCGACGACGTTGTCGGTGTTGGTCGAAATCACCGTGACATGGCCTTCCTTGTAATCGTCCGCACCGATCAACTTGCCGGGGATGTCCACGGCGTTGAATTCGGTGACGTAGACCTTCTCGTCCGTGTCCGTGGTGTCACCATCGCTGGTGATGGCGAGGCCGCGCGGTTCATTGCCGACATTGGTGATCGTGCGTGTCACCGTGTTGGTCGCGGTGCTGATGACTGAGACATCGTTGGAGCGCGCGTTGGCGACATACAACTTGGTTCCATTCGGTGTCAGCGCCAGACCATACGGTTCGGTGCCGGCGAGAATCGTGCCGGTGATTTCGCGCGTCGCGCCATTGATGACTGTGACGGTGCCGCTGATCGTGTTAGCGACATAGACGGTGCCGTTAAGCGCGATGGTCAGGTTGTTGGGTTCATCGCCAACCGCAATCTCGGCGACTTTCTGGTTGGCGTCGTTTTCGACATTGATGACCGACACGCTGTCGGTATCGGGATTGCAAACCCAAACGGCCTTGCCGTTGGGCGCAAGGGCGATGGGACTGGATTGCGTCGGCCCATTCGCGGCGGCTTGGGCCGTGACACGAGTCGCGGGCATGCCGTGGTAGCACAACGCGCCCAGCCCGGCGGCGAAGGCCAGGCAAAAGGCCAGCTTCAAGAAGTGTGGTTTCATAAGAGTTCCTCCATACGGTTTGGCGTTCGGTTTCGCAGCGATGCGCCGGTTGCCCCGCGCATCTGGGACGTGCTGTGGCACGCGTGATCGTGATGAATTGGGTTGTTGTGTTCAACGGGCCGCAGCTTATTAGCTCGGCGGAATTGAAGTCTTGAGAGAAGGATAAAAGTTTCTTGAAAGAATTTTGAAAGGTGTGATCTGCTGACGTGTCAGTTACTTCAACGGCACGCGGTGTACCGTAGACTGTCCAGTCTGCGGCGACTTGCAGAAAGACCAACTCGTGTTTCAGCCGGTCTTCAGCGTCAGACTTCCGCAGACTGGACAGTCTACGGTACTACGCTTGCGCTCCAGCGATTGCGTCCGCCGCCGCGCGCCGCTATGCTGCGCCCGCACTTTCACCATTCACGCAACCAAAGACCAACGAAAGAAAGGATGATCCGATGAACTTCGCTCTGTTCCATCATTGCCATTGGCACCGCCGCTGGCTGCTGGTGCTTTTGCTGGCCGCGACGTGCTGGCTGCCGCAGCCCAAGCCAGTCCATTCCCAAGCGCCAACCGCTGCCCAAACACCAACGTCACCCGCTGCCCGCAAACTGGAAGCGATGCTCCCCTTGCGCGACGGCGTGAAGCTCGCCACCGATGTTTATCTGCCCGCTGAAGGCAAAGGGCCGTGGCCGGTCGTGCTGACGCGCACACCTTACGGCAAGGGGAATAACAACCGGCTCTGGACAGACAACGGCTTCGTGTATGTCGCGCAGGATTGCCGGGGCCGCTTCAAAAGCGAAGGCAAGTACATGCCGTTCATGGACGATCACCTGGACGGTTATGACACCATCGAATGGATCGCCAAGCAGGAATGGTGCAACGGCAAGGTCGGCATGATCGGCGGTTCGGCCATGGGCATCACGGCGAATCAGGCTTCGATCATGGCCCCGCCGCACCTGACCGCAATGTATGTGCAGGTCGCGCCGGCCAGCGCCTATCAGCATGCGATTTATACTGGCGGCGTCTTTCGCAAAGAGATGAACGAGCAATGGCTGAAGGCGCAAAAAGCCGAAGACGTGTTGAGCCTGACGATTCAGCATTACAAAGACGACGGCTATCTGAACATACGCGAAGGCCGCCTGCATTGGGAGAAAGTGCAAGTGCCCGTCTACAACTGGGGCGGCTGGTACGACATTTTTGAGCAAGGCAACATTGATAACTTCGTCGGCTTGCAAAGCAAAGGCGGCGGTCTGGCGGCGGGCAATCAAAAACTGATGATGGGCCCCTGGGCGCACGGCCAGGTCGAAGAGGTCAAATATCCCAACGCCCAGCCCGATCAGAAAGACGCCCAACGCTGGTTCGATTACTGGCTGAAAGGTGTCGCCAACGGAATCATGGACGAGCCGCCGGTCAGCTATTACGTGATGGGCGACACTACCGACCCCAAAGCCCCCGGCAACGAATGGCGCACGTCCACGGTTTGGCCGCCGCCCGCAAAGATCACCTCTTTCTTTTTGCAACCGAGTGGCAAGCTGAGCGAAACCCTCGTCAGCGATGCCAAAAGCAGCAGCACTTATCAATACGACCCGAAAGCGCCCGTGCCCACGGTGGGCGGCGCGCTGCTCTTCGGCAAGAAGGGGCCAATGGATCAACGCGTGATCGGCGCACGCAAGGACGTGTTGAAATTCCAGACGCCGGTGCTGGACGCGCCTTTGGAAGTGACGGGCCAAGTCATCGTCGAACTCTTTGCCGAATCGGATTGTCCCGACACCGATTGGATGGCGAAGCTGGTGGACGTTTATCCCGACGGCACCGAACGGCTGGTGCTGGACAACGCCCTGCGCGCGCGCTTCCGCGAGGGCTTCGACAAAGAGGTGTTGATGAAGCAGGGCGAGGTCTACAAATTCAAAGTGGACTTGTGGTCAACGAGTTTGGTTTTCAACAAAGGCCACCGGCTGGCGCTGCATCTTTCCAGTTCGAACGATCCGCGCTTCGACCCGAATCCGAACACCGGCAAACCGCTGCGCGCCGATGGCGAAACGCGCGTGGCGACGAATACGATTCATCACAGCCGCGTTTACGCCTCGCGCGTGTTATTGCCGGTGGTGAAAAGTTATGACGGGAAGAAGATGGCAAATAAGTGAAGGGTGTGCATAAATCGACAAGCGAATAGATACGCGGATGACGCGGATGTAGCGGATTGCCGCAGATTCTTTTTCGGGTTGAGCCGCGCTGATCCGCTGCATCCGCGTCATCCGCGTACCTATTTCCTCTACTTTGTTGGCATTTCTTATACGCACAGGCTTCGAATAAGCAACGCGGGCAGTTAGCCGTAGATAACCGCAGAGGCGCGTTGATCAGGCATAAATGTGATCAGCGTATTTCCGCGTTTATCTGCGGCAAAGCTGTTTTCCCGTGCGTCGTCTCGCCCGGTCTCTAGCCGAGTGCTTCAGCGTTTGCCTCTTTTCCACGCCCGTTCTATCTTGCCTCTGCTTTTCCCCGCATCATTACAACCAAAGAGAACTCGTTATGCCGACCTTCACACCGCAACTCGACGCCACGCCGCTGGCGATCAAACTCGCGCCGTCGCCGTTCCCCTATCAATTCACCGAACTCGTCAACTATCGCGGCGACTTCGATCAGATTGTGCGGCCGGGCGAAGTCGTCAATAACAAAGGCATCGCCTATCACGCGCAACTGGATCGCCTGCTGGTTTCGATTTCGCCCTACAACACCGGCGGCCAACCGCGCATTCAGCAGTTGAATCTGGTGGATCGCAGCGGCGCGCGGCAACGTTTCGCGCCCGGCTACACGATGTTTCGCGCGGTCGAATCAAAGATCGCCATCGTCCCGGTGAGCGGGCCGCCCGTGACGGCGGGCTTCACGCCGGGCGAAATCTTTGTCGGGCGCGGGCCGAATACGCAGGTCTCGCGCCTGGCGGCCAATGGCGATGTGCTGGCCGATGTGTTTGCCGATTTCGGGCAGGGCGGCGGGATGTGGGGCGCGCTCGTGTTTGATACCGAAGGCAGTTTCGGCGGCCAACTGATCGCGGCCAGCGCCGAAGGTAAAATCTTTTTGGTCTCCGCCGCCGGCGTATTCACCGAACTCATTGATATGCAATTGCGGCTGGAAGGCGCGACCGTCGCGCCGCCCACGTTCGGCCCGCTGGCGCAACAGCTCATCGTCGGCGTCGAAGGCTATGGCGACCACGATTTGTATGGCGGCCAGATATACGCCATCAGCCCGGCGGGCGTGGTCACGCTGCTGGCGAACATCGGCTATGCCGTCGAACACCTCGAATTCATTCCGCCGAAAAGCGGGACGTACTATCAAAACGAAATCTGCTTTGACCGCGAGCGCGAGAATCGCACGCTGAGCGTGAGTTCCAGCCAGTTTCTCAACCGCCTGGGCCGCTTGATCGCCGTCAACGAACTGACCGGCGAACTCAGTGAAATCGCCTGGGAGGGCGCGCGTTATACGCAACAATCCGTCGGCTCGGTGCCGGGGCGCTGGTCATCAGCGGGCTTTTTTATTCAAGGCACCGAACTCGAAGCGGGCTGTTTCGCCGTCAATGCGCCCGTCGTGCCCGCGTGGACGGATTGGTTGCTGCTGGACGGCACAATGCGCACAGATCGCGCGCCTGCCGCGACGGCGGATGTTTACGGCGATCTGTTTGTTTTCACCAGCAGCCAGACCAACCGGCGCGTTTATTCAAACCGCTTGCGCCGTCAAAACCCGAACTGGGAGGGTTGGGAAGAGGAAACGCTGCCGCCGCAAACGCTGGTCACACCGCACGCGCTGAGTTGCGCGCAACACAACGCCGTCGTCTATGGCTTCGCCGTGCTGAGTGACGGACGCATTCAATGCCGCGTAGTCAGCAGCGCCAACGAGGCCTTCACCGTGCAGCCCTGGCACGACGTGCCCGGCGGCATGCTTACGAACACGGCAGTAGCCTCCGGCATCGTCAACGGACGGCTGGTGCTCTGCGCCTTGGGGCAAAACTTGGGAATCTATCTGAACGAGTTGCAACCGGGCGGGCGCTATTGGAGCGGCTGGTATGAAATCCCCGGCGGCGGGCGCACTGACGTGACGCCGACGGTGGCTACGTTTCAAGACGAGTTGCACATTTTCATCAAGGGCCTGACCTCGCGCCGCATCCTGGTCAAAACGCGTTCGGTGGATGGCGTCTGGGCGCCCTGGGCCGAAGTGCCCGGCACGGGCCGCACCGATGCGCCGATCACCGCAGTCAATGTGCGCGGCCAGCTTTACGTCTTCATCAAACAACCCGAAACGCGCGCGCCCTGGGCCAACATCGCCAGCGGCACCGGCACCTGGAGTGGCTGGCTGGCGATTCCGAATGGCGGCTCGACCGACACGGCGCTGGCTGCGACGACGCTGGACGACAAGGTTTATTTGTTCGCCAAAGGGATTGATGACCGGCGCGTGTATGTGCGGACAACGCTGTTGGCATAATTGGTGCGGTACCGCGCGGTACTGTATTGCAGCGCTCAACGCAGCTTCTGCGTCGGATCGCCGAACAACACATAACTATTCCGCACATCCTTATCCCCCGCCGCCACACGCGCCGCCGTCATCGCCTCGCCCAGCGTCAGCCCTTTGCCAAACAAGGCTTGATAGAACGCCTGATTGAAAAGCTGCTGGGACGCGGGCGTATTGAGCGCGCTCGACGCGACGACCGCAAAGGCGCCGCCCGCCGTATCCGCCAACACGGCTTCGCCCAAACTCGTCTGCACCGGATCGGCGAAATAGCCGTTCAAACAGGTCGTCATCACGAACAGCCCGGGCGCCGTATTGGTCAACGCGGCGGCATCCTGCGAGCGCAACAATCCGTCGCCCGCCCAAACCTGCGTCGAGCCGTGACCGAGCCAGTTGACGACCAGCGGCGCGGCCAGATTGATCGTGTTCAAGATTTGCGCGCGCACCTCGTCGGGCGTGCCGTCGTTGCGATTGATGAATTGTTTGAGCATCAAGGCCGGCAGTAAGGCGGCCAATTGCTCGCTCTGCGCCTGGAAATTCACGCCGTCGCTGACAGCGTCAGACACCAGCAACGCGCCGCGCGGCCGGGCAGTAGGTTTGAAGCCGAGCAGCTTTGTCACCACCGCATCGGCTTGCTCGGCGGTGTGCACGGGCAAGCGGCCCAGCGCGATTTCAGGCACGCCGTCACCGTCGGCGTCGGCGAACCAATTGTCGAGGGCGGTTTCAAGATACGTCGCGGCCCCCAGTTTCGTCGGCACGAAATCGGCGCTCGTCTGGCCCATCGTCTGGCCCAGATAGTTACGCGGATCGGTCGTCGCATCGCCGATGAACAGGGCGTATTTAGGTTTGACGGCCCAACTCGTGGCCGCTTGCGTCAGCAAATCCTTGAGCGCCTGCGGCGTGTGTTGGCCGAAGGCGAATTCGTCATAAGCATCTTCGACATCTACGACAGCCACGCGCAGTTCGGTCAAACGGCGCGCGGCGGCCAGCCGATTCGCGGCGTTCAAAAAATCGCGGTGCGTGACGATTATGAAATCCGCCCCGTTCGTCGCCGCGCGCCAATTCGACGGTTGGTTCAAGCTGACACCAGCCACGCGCGCCAGGCTCGCATCGGCCACGGCCAGATACCTGCCGCCACTGCCGCTCTGCAAAACAAAGCCGTAACTGTTTCTTGCGATAGCTTGCGGTTTGACGGCCAGTTCGCGCACTTCTTCAACGCCAAGGCCGAATTCGAGCAAGCGAATGTTGGGTGTGCTGAAGCCGCTGACCAACGCTGTCTGGCCCGGCGCGAGGCTGAAATTCAACGCACCGTTTTCGGCAATGAAGCCGCGTTGATAACTCAAGCGCACACTTTCAATCAGGCTGATGTCGCTCGCGCCCGCCAAGGCGGCACAGCGAATTTCGTTCTCGCCTTCAAGCAGCCAACTCACCGGGATTTGAAATTGCGCCTGCTGGCGTTGCTTGCCGTCGAAATTGACTGCGCCCGCCACGCGGCCATTGAGTTCGATGTTGACGCTGTGCGCCTGCTCGTTCACGCCCTGCAACGTGACTTCGAGCGTGGCGGCGCCGGCTTGCCGGTCAACGAACCGCGTAGTCAATTTCTGGGTCGCGCCCGCCGCGTTGATCACGGGGCCAAACCAATTTTCGGCGTCGCCATTGAGCAAGCCTGAAAAATAAAGCAGCCGGTCTTTGCGCTCGACGGTCGTGCGGAAGCTGCTGGTATTGGGCGCGCCCTCAGCTTTGACATTTTGCACCTCGATGCGCAGGCCCGTGCGCTGGCCCGCCGTCAGCCAGTACACACGCGTGTCTGTCGTGGGCGTATCCGCGCCGCGCCCATAAAATTCGAGCAGGTCAAAGCTGTTGCCCTTGCCGCTCACACGCATAGGAACTTCGACGCCGTCAGCGAAGAGTTGCAACAGCCCCGGATTGACGTTTGTGTCGAAGCCGGCGGCTTGCAACTCCGCCGCCGTCACGCGATACCAACCGTTTTGTTTGACCGCCAATTTCGCGGCCTTTTCGTTCGGCAACGTCCACGGCTGTTCTGTCGTGCGAAGCTGCGCCGCTGCTGTTGGCGCTTGCGCTTCGCCGCGCCCCGTCAACCCGCCGCCCGGCTGTCCCGCCGTTTCGGTGGCGGCGTATTCAGTCTGGGCCGTGCGATTGGCCTGCGCGTTCAACTCTTCCAACACGCGCGCGCGCGCTGGCGGCGTGGCATTCCTGCCGCTGAAACTGCCGCTCACATACACCGGCCCATACCACGCGCTGACGCCGCGCAGGTTGATCTCTTCCAAACGATAGCTCGCGCCCGCCGTGACCACTGACAGGGGCGCATCCGTCCATGCGTAGCCATTGCCTGCCGTCAACACCGCGCGTTCACCGGCCAACAGCGCCGCGCCCGCGATGAGCGAGGCGTTCAGCTTGACGCGCTGCCCACCGGCTTCACGATAAAGATTGAAGCCCAAACTATCGGCCTCGAAACCCGTGCGCCAATTGATAGCGACGCCGCGCCCGCCTGGCTGCGCTGTCGCGGTGAACGTCATCAGCCGCACATCGGTCGGCGCACTCGACCCGCCGATGGCCCAGGGCGAGAAGGCGGTCACGCCGCTCGCTTCGACCCAATTGGCCGTGGTGTCGCGGGTGGTGGCCGTGCCGCCCGCCACCCAACTCGTTCCGTTGAAGCGCCACAATTGCAACGTGCTTTCGTTCAAGCCGCCCGCTTCGCCTTGCAAATAACGCAAGCGCACCGTCGCCGCATACGGGCCGCCATTCAGCGGCGTCAGTGCGTAGAGGCGCGGCACGGCGTTGTTGAATGCGCTGGGCGCGGGCTTGGTCAAATTGACGGTGAATTCAGTTGGCGGAGTGCCGCTGCTAAACGTGATTTGATTGTCCGGGTTGCCAAACGCATAGGTCGTCCCGTTGACCAACCCCGTGCGTTTGACCGCACCGATGACATCGCCTGCGCCGCTGGCATTGGCGCCGCTGCCCAATGTCAGAGTGAAGCCGTTCGTAACCAAATCAGTCGTCAGCGTGAGCGTGCCGTTGATGGTGAGCGGGCCGCCCAGCGTCACGCCTGCGGCGTTATTGATCGTCAGATTGTTGAGCGTGCCGAGCGTCGCCGGGATGACTTGCGCGGCGCTGCCCGCATACGCCAGCGTGCCCGCGCCCGTGAGCGCGCCGTTGTAAACGAGTGTGCCCAAAATTTGCAGTGTGCCCTGATTGGTAAGCGTGCCGTTGACCATCAACGTTTTGCCCGCCGCAATCGTCAGCGCGCCGCCCGCCGCAATCGTCAGGTTGTTGGCCGTGGCGTCTACGTTGCAGTTGATGGCGCGCGGCCCGGGCACCATCACGTCTTGCATTTTGCTGAAAGCGCCGAAATCCCAAGTCGCGCCCGCATTCCAATCGCCATCGGCGATGGCGCTGTAAGTCGGGCGGAAGAGGTTGACCAGATTGCCGTCGGGCTGCCCGACGACGAGGCGTTCGTTGACAGCGTCGTAAACCGCATTCAAGTTGGAACCGCCGAACGCCACCGTCGCGCGCACGCTGTTGGCCGTCGTCACTGCGCCGGTGATGGTTGCGGCGGCGCCCGCGCCGTAAGTGCTGGCCCCTGCTTCGGCAATCGCGCCATTGTCCCAGTTCGGATTGCGCACGATGAAATTGCCGTTCGCCAGCGCCAGCACGCCGTGGTTGCCGCTGAAATCATCCGCCGTGGCGCCGGTCAATGAATTCGCCGCCGAGACCGCGCCAGTCAGGCCCGCCGCGCCATTGCCCCACGTGACCGCGCCCGCGCGCCCATTCCAATTCGCGCTGCTGACGACGTAATGGCCGTTCGCCAGACTGGTCACGCCCGGATGACCGACTGCGTCATACAGCGCGCTGCCCGTCAACGAATTGCTATTGGCGACAGCGCCTTGCCGCCCCGTCGTGCCGCTACACCACGTCACCGCGCCGCGCCCGCCGCTCCAACCGGGGCTGCTGACGACATAATTGCCATTGGTCAGCGCCGTGATGCCAAAGCCGCCGATGAAATCGTCAGCTGCGCTGCCGACCAGCGAATTGGCCGCAGAGATCGTGCCCGCGACGCCGCTGCTGCCATTGCCGAATGTCACCGCGCCACGGCGGCCATTCCAATTCGGACTGCTCACGACATACGAGCCATTCGGCAGCGCCGTCACGCCGTAATTAGCGATGCCATCATCCGCCGCCGCGCCCACCAGCGAATTGGCGGATGAGACCGCGCCGGTGATGCCGCTCGCGCCGTTGCCAAAGGTGGCCGCGCCGCGTTTGCCGTTCCAGAACGGGCTGCGCACGACGTAATGGCCGTTGCTGAGCGCGACCGCGCCACTCGCCCCGACTTGGTCTTTGGCCGTGCTGCCGGTCAGCGAATTGATGGCGGAGACGTTGCCCGCCAAGCCCGTCGCGCCGTTGCACCAGGTCGCCGCGCCGAGTTGGCCGTTCCAATTCGAACTGCTCACCACGTAATTGCCGTTGGTCAGCGCCGTCACGCCCTGATTGCCGACTTGGTCGTAATACGCGCCGCCTGCCAGCGAATTTGTTTCGAGCACCGCGCCCGCGCTGCCGCCCGCGCCATTGCACCAAGTGGCCGCGCCGCCGTCAATGACCGCGCCGTTGTCCCACTTCGGACTGCTCACGACGTAATGCCCATTCGTCAGCGCCGTCACGCCGCCAGACCCAACGCAATCAGCCGCCGCGTTGCCGATCAGCGAATTCCCCGCCCCGACCGCGCCCGCGCTGCCGCTCGCGCCATTGCCCCAACTCACCGCGCCCGCGTCAACTATCGCCGCGTTGTCCCAGTTCGGACTGTTCACCACAAAGTTGCCATTCGCCAGCGCCGTCACGCCGCCGCTGCTCACGTAATCATTGACCGTGTTGCCGGTCAGTGAATTCACCGCCGTCACCGCGCCCACGCTGCCACTCGCCCCATTGCAAAACGTCGCCGCGCCGCGTTTGCCGTTCCAGTTCGGACTGCTGACGACAAAGTTGCCGTTCGTGAGCGCGACCACGCCGCCCAGCCCGATGCCATCTTCGACCGCGCTGCCCACCAGCGAATTACTGGCCGAGAGCGCGCCCACGCTACTGCCCGCGCCGTTGCACCACGCCACCGCGCCGCGATTTCCGTTCCAGTTCGGACTGCTGACGACGAAGTTGCCGTTTGACAGTGCCGTCACGCCGCCTCCGCCGACAAAGTCATCCACGGTGCTGCCAATCAATGAATTCGCCGCCGAGACGACACCTGCAATACCAGTCGCGGCGTTGCCCCAAGTGACCGCGCCGCGCTTGCCGTTCCAACTCAAACTGCGCACAACGAAGTTGCCGTTCGCCAGCACCGTCACACCGCCGTTGCCGACCTGATCGCCCGCCGCGCTGCCGGTCAATGTGCTGATCAATGCGCCCGTCGCGCCGTTGTACAGATACACCGCGCCCACATCGGCAACGGGCACGGGCAGCGTCAGGTCATACAGCGAATCGGTCACAACCAGATTCCCATTCGGCAAAACTGTCACGGTTTCGCCAAACGCGCCGCTGCCGGTGGGCCCGGCGAGGTCGTTTTGCGTAGCCGCACTCGCACGCCAAAACGGCTGGCTGACCTGCCAGGCAACGGCGAACGCAAGGATGGCAAGCAAGCTGCTAAGCACGCGCATACGCGAGGCTGGCGAAACAGTCAGGCGTACACCTGTCGAATGAACCATACGACTCCTTTTGCGGCGGGGCGCCGCGCTGCAATTTCTACCGGGGCTTTAGTCGTTCAAGGGATGTGGGGGTGTGTAATGGGTCGAGGTCGGAAGTTTATTGAAAGGCGGCTTAACTCTGGCACCTGGCACATTGAAAAGTTTGACCCTCGCTCGCCGGCAACGTTCGGGGCATCGTCGTTGCGCTGTTGTTGTGGACTGGCAGTGGGGAGTGCCAGCAAGTGGTTTTTAGCATAGTGGTTGATCAAAAGGCCAGCCGGAATATCGCTTGGGTTGGCAGGTGAGCCGCGGCTGGTGGCGGCCCACCTTGTAGTAGTGAATTTATTCGCGGCGCGACTGAGCGAATAAATTCGCTACTACAAGGTGAGACCGCAGGTGCAGGTCGAAGCTTGAACTTCATGATCTTTTGCCTACGTGCGTTTGAGACTAGCGCGCAAAATGGCTGCCGCTGCCTGCGGATCGCCCAAGATGTCGCCCCCGCTGTGAAACCGCAAGGTGCGGGCGGTCTGCATCAATTGCGCCAGCCCCGCGAATTGGCGCGCGGTGTGTGCGCGCCACAGTTGCAGATAGACGCTTTGCTCGGCCAATTTGAGCAGCGCCGAGCTGGCGGGCAACGGTTCCACACGGCTGTGCGCCGCCGCGCTGATTTGGGGCAACACGACCGCATCCACATTGGCGAAGGGTTGTTGCGCCAAGGCGTGCGTGCCAAAAAATTCCAGCGCCTCGACGCAAGCGCGGCCCAAATAACGATGGCGCACGGGCGCGGCAGCCAGTTGCGGCCAGTGCGCCAGCAACTGTTCGTCAAGATGAAACTCCTTGCGCAGCGGCCAGCAACGGACAGCCGCGCCCTGCATATCAAGCAACAGCGAATCGTCGGCCAGTGGCTGCCAACCCGCCAACCCCAAGGCCGTCGCGAGCGTTGTCTTGCCCGCGCGCGGCGCGCCCGGGAACAAATAGATTTGGCCGTCTGGCGACTGCGCGGCAGCGGCGTGCAAGTGATAGACGCCGCGCGCCCGCAACAGCAACAGCAAGGGAAAGAGCGTGTAGGTATTCGCCAAGATGCGCGGGGTTTCCATAGCCGCCGGGGTGACATAGCCGGTCGCACAACCCGCTGATGTATCCACATAAAATGCTGCCACGCCTGCGTCAAAATAGAATTGGCTGGACTCGGCCTCGTGCTGTTTCGGCTGCTGCCATAGGCGCAATGCGCCCGTATGCGAGAAGAGTTGTGCCGCTCCGGCAAGCAGACTTTCGCGCGCAGGCAGTACGTCACAAAACTCCAGCGTTAGTTGGACGGCTTGACTCGCAGTGGAATTGGGAAGCGTTGGGCTTATACGTGGCTGGTAGTGATGAAAATAATCGGCCAGCAAATCGGTTAAGACTGCTGTTTGGGAAACAAACTGAAGGGGGATTCTGGCGAGTGTGAATTCGATGGCGGGCATGAGTAGGAAAACGAGCGGGCCGTACTTAAACTGCGGCCCGCTCACATTCAGCTTGCGTTTAACCGCCGCCAATGGCCGCAGTTGCAATGGTGGAAGAGCCGGACAAAACCACGTTGGTGAGCGCATTGGAAAGTCGCAGATGCGGCGCTTCGTAAGGCGGCAACTCGCCGCTCGGCAGCAGCGTGCGCGCGACTGCGGTCTGGGCTTTGCGGTATTCGATCAAACCGTAGCGGGCGAGTTCGGCCAGCCAATCACGCGTGTGCAGTTCGGCTTGCGCGGGATCGAGCCGGAAAGCCTGGGCCAGCGCGGCGCTCAACGATTCGGCGGTTTGGGCCGCGCCCGCCCGCAGGTTTTTCCAGAGCAGGATGGCGGCGGCGTTGAGCGTGTAATAGTGCAGGTTTTCGAGGTCGAGAATGATGGCTTCGCGGTCATCCTGCAATTCGGTGAACGAGGCTTGTGACTTGGGTGTAATCGTCTCTTGCATTTTAAGTATCTCTCTGCCGATTGAGTCTCACTGCGGGCACTTATTGCTGGCGGCGCGGCAACGCGGGTTCGACCAGAAAGACGGCCCCGTCATCCAGGCCCGCGCTATGCGTCAGGCGTTCGAGCGCGCCGCTGTTGAGCGAGAGCATGTACAACTCAGGATCGCCGTCACGTTGCGAAGTAAAGAGCAGGCGGTCACCGCGCGGCGATAAGGCCGGGCTGCTGTCCCCGCCATCGGTCAGCAAGCGGAAACTGCCGCTGCTCACGTCTGCCAGTGCAATGCCGGTGAGTTTAGATTTGGTGTTGGCTGATGTAAAGGCGAGTTGCAAACCGTCCGCGCTCCAATTGAGCCCGCCCAACGGTTGCGCGTCGATGGTCAATTGCCGCAAGGCTCCGGTCTGAATGTTGACGACCCAGATCTCTTCGTCACCGCCGCGGTCAGAGACAAAAGCGATTTGCGTTCCGTCGGGCGCGAGCGCCGGACAGTAATCGCGGTGTGTGCCGTCGTTGGCAAGCACGACCTGGCGTCCGCCGCCATTGACCGTCATCAATTCCAAGCCCGCGCCCGAAGCAAACGCGACCAAGGTGCCGCTCGCAGATATTGAAGGCGAAACCTCATCCGCCGTGTTCATCGTCAGGCGCTGCAAGCCGACCAGCGTGGGGCGGCGCGAGCGCCAGGCGCTGGCGACCTGGGCGGTGAACAATTCGAAGTTGCTGCCCTCGCGCGCGGCAAACACCAATTCGCGCGAGCCGGAGGAGGCCGACGGCAGCAAATGGCCGCGCCCGGTGTCGGTCAATTGGCTGACCTGATGCGTCTGCAGGTTGAGCGCGAAGAGTTCAGTTGCGCCTTCGCGTTGCGAGACAAATACGGCATAGTTGCTTTCACTCACAGTCGCCGTTTGGGCCAGGCTCGCGGCCGTGCCCGCCAGCCACAACAAACTCACAATCAATCCGCGCGTTATGACAGCCACCGGGATGTTATTCATAAAATGCTACCTCTGTTCCAAGCCACGCCACTGAACTCGGGCGCGGCTCGCACCAATGTCAAAACTCAAAGCTATCTGGCAAAAAGCGTCCACTGTAAGCCGGACAGACTAAAGCCCGCCTCTGCAGTTAGCGCAAGCGGCGCACCGCGTCATTCTTGGGGTCGCAGAAATAGATTTCGCCATTCAACCCGACCGCCATGCCGATGAACTGTTCCACCGCCGCTTTGCTGCCAATACCGGTCGAAACCAGAATCTGCGAAGGGTCGAGGTTCAGTTGCGCCAGATTGGCCGGGCCGAAATCACCCGAATACCCTTGTATCCCGGTGCCAGCCAGGGCCGTCGCCGAGGCTGTATTGCCGCTGATCGTCACCCGCATGACTTTATGATCGCCCGCGTTGGTCACATAGACAATGCCATTGGCATCAACCACCACATCGCGCGGGCGGCTCAATCCCTGGCCGGTCAGCAGCGTCACAAAGTTGTTGGCGGTGTTGACCGTGTCCGAATTGGCATCCGGGTTCTGGCGGCGCAACAACTTGTTGGTCAAGGTATCAACCACCAGCAGGCGGCCCGTCGCATCGAAGGCCACGCCGGTATACATATTGCTCGGCGGCTGAGTCAGCGCCAGAATCGTCGCGCCTGGCAGTTCCGGCAGCGTCGAAACGGCGCCCGTCGCTTTGCGGATGCGGCGCACACGGCTGTTGCCACAATCGGCGATGTAGTAATCGCCGGTGATCGGTGAAATGGCGATATCGGAGGCACCCAGGAATTTGGCTTTGTTTACAAGATCGCCATCATTGATGGTTTTAGTGGTGTCTACACCACCGCCAAAGACGTTTTTGATATACCCCGCCGGAACCGAAATTTCATTGGGTGTGCCCGCAAAGAACACTACCGGCTGATTGGTAGTATTGATAAAGCGAATCACGCTGGTACGCCGGTTGATCGGATCCTGTATCGTACCAGTCAACGAAGGCCCGTGTTTGGTATCCACGACAAAGACACCCTGTGTGGTCACCAGCAACCCCGAAGGCGTATCGAACCCAGCCTGGACAGCCGGCACATCGTCGGTGCCGCCGCCTTGGATGATGCCGACGTCGCGGTTGACCGTGACCACCGTGCCCGGCGGCACCACCAACTGCTCCGCTGGTGTCAGCGCGCCAAACAGCGTGATCGTCGCATTGGTGCGATTGATATAGCGGATTTTGCTGTTGAGCGTATCGGCAATCCACAGATTGCCGTTGGCAGGGTCAACCGCCACGCCGCCGGGCGATTTGAACTCGGCGCTCGTCGCCAGGCCGCCGTCATAAGGCTTAGGAGCACCGGTGCCCGCGACCGTATTGATGAAGTTGGCGGGCACGATCAGGCCCGCAATTTCGGCCTGGCTGCCGCTCAAATTAACAAAGCGCAGGCGGCCCCGCGCATCAGGTGTTAACGCCTGATCACAAATGTAAATGCCAGCGGCATCAGCCGTGATCGAAGCCAGCGGAATATCCGCCGACGAACTGACCAAATTGAGACGCCCGCCCGTCGCTGGCCCGTCATCACCGCAATTGTTCTGGGAGTAGTCACAAAACTTTTCGATGTCGCCAACAACTGCCGGGGTACTCTGCCCATTCACTACGACAAGTTGGTGCGCGCTGCCCAGAGCGATGTAAACCTTGTTATTCAAAACGGCCAGGCCCGACGGAGAGGGCGGATGTACATAAGCGCCAATCTGCGTTCCGCTTTTGGCCGTAAATTGTGCGAGCAGCGAAGCCTGCCCCGCGCCATCCACCTTGATAACGCGGCCATGACCGGTGTCAGCGATATAAACATTGCCGGCGGGATCAGTGGCGAGCGCCCGCGGCGTCAACAACGGAAGCCCCGTCGCCGGGCCGGACACGAAAGGATCAGTTTGCACCGTGGCGGCTCCCGTACCGGCGATAACCGAGGCGCTTCCGCCCGTGGCCGGAATGCGGTAAATGCGGTGCCGGCTGGAAGTGGCGTCGGCAATCAACACATCGCCATTCGGTTTGACCGCCAACCCGTTCAGGGTCGGACCAAACTGGCCGTCAATTGAGAAGGTGCCCACCCGCGCCGCCCCGGTAGTTTGACCGTTGATCACGACGCTGCCCGTGGAAACGTTGACGAAACGAATCTGTGTGCCACCCTGATCAATGAAATAAACCAGATCGCCCGTCCCCGGGCTCACAGTCAGGCCCGTCACTTTGCCCAAATCCGCGCTCAGCGCCAGTACATTGTCGCCCAGATCAAAGCCGCCACCCGCCACGGCCCGAATCGTGCCGCCCGCGATCTTGACCCCGGCAATCGTCAGCGCCTGACGCGTGGTGTTCAAAAAGCGCAACAACGGCGTGCGGTTGGTGACTTGATCCACGAAATAAATACCGCGTCCTTGCGGATCGGCGGCGGTCACGACCGGTGAGACGAGCGTCGTCTTCTTCCCGATGTTGCCATCGCCGTACAGACCACCCGCCACCGTATCAATCAATAGATTGGCGTTGCCGCTGCCGGTCGTGCCGCCCGTGTTGAGCAACGAACCCGACAATTCGACGACGCTGCCCGTTGAACTGTTGCTGATTTGCGAATTGCGCACCGGCAAATTGACGCCATCCGAAATCACCGCGCCTTTGCCCTGATCGCTGGAACCGCCATTCAGCACACGCACGAAAAACAACATCGAACTGCTGGTCGCAGTGCGCGCAAAAAAGAGCGCGCCGAAATTGCCGCCGCCCGGAATACGGTCAAAGGTAATGAACCGCGCCGCCCCTTGCGCGGCGCCTGGGACTTGGTTGACGCCCGCGAAACCATTGGCCGCGAGCCCGCCCACGCGATTGGCAGCATAGTCGCCCGCCTGCAAATCCATGCCGGCATCAAGCTGGATCAACGCGCCCGGCGCAATCGTCAATTCGGCCGGCGGGGCCGGCGGCGCGACGCCGATGATCGCCGGGTTGGCATTACTGCCGCGCAACTGGATCGGAATATCGCCCTGCCCGACCAATACGCCCGAACGCGTAAAGTCGTTGGCCGTAGCCGGAATTTGAATCACCGGTGACACCGTGTCGGTCCCGGTAAAAACGTTGGCCGCGCCGTACAGATAGCCCGCATCGCTGATGAAGGTGCCAAGCGGCGCGGCATCCTGCCCGGTGGTCGCCGGAATCTCGAACAACCCCAGCGCCGCATTGGCACTGACCAACAAGGCCGCCGTGCCCGCCACCGTGCCGTTGTATTCGAGGCGA
Organism: Acidobacteriota bacterium; assembly: GCA_043740245.1. Taxonomy (GTDB): domain Bacteria; phylum Acidobacteriota; class Blastocatellia; order RBC074; family RBC074; genus JACPYM01. Next base: position 28,212 of record JAYUCP010000603.1, read on the forward strand.
TTGCGCGTAAAGCCCGTCAAGGTGTCGCCGCTGCCGCCCGCCGCCAACCCCGGCCCCGCGCTGTGCCGGGTGATGCTGTCGGTAAAGCGCAAGGTGCGGCCCGAACCGGTGATGTCCACATTCGGCTTGGAATTCGCGCCGCCATATTCGACCACCACATTGCGCATGGTCAGCGTCGCGCTCGAAGCCGCCGTCGCATCAATGCCGCCCCAGGCGCCCTGGCCAGGCAAGGCCGCGCCCGGCGAACGCTGCGCCGTAAAAACGATTGGCCGTGGATTGGCCACACTCGGAATCACGACCCCGGGGATACCGCCGTTGGCCGTCAGATTGCCCGCCGCGCCCACGATCACACGCGCGTTATTCGCCACATAAAACACCGTCGCCGGCTGCACGCTGACATTGCCGGTGAGCGTCACATCGCTGCCAATCAGAAAAGGCCCGGTGTCTGCCAGCGAGGTGACATTCCCCGTCAGTGTATGCCCCGCATCGGGCACGCCCGTGACCGTCAAGCGCCGCAACAACGAACTCGAATTCGTGCCGCCCGGCGTGCCCCCGGCGAGCGTCACCCGCACGCCATAGCTGCCCGGCGCAGTCCCCGGCGGCAAGGTCGCCGTGATTTGCGTGGCGCTGACGACCGCCGGGTTGAGCAGCGTGGCGATTGATGCGCCATTACTATCCAATAAATTCACGGTCGGTGAACCGGTGAAGCCCTGCCCGCGAATGACGATGCCCGCGCCATTGTTTGCGTTGACCTGCACGGCGGCGGGATACACGCTCTCAGCCGCGACGCCCAAATCGGCGAGCACGACAAACGAAAAGAAAAACTTGGCCGGTGTGGTTGAAACGTCAAACGACCAAACCGCATTACTGGTCGCGCCCGCCGCAATGTTGCCGTAGGCGCGCGACAGGTGCAGCTTGCCCTGATAGGGAATAAAGCCGTCGTTGTAGTATGAAAAGCCCGTCTGGCCAGGCGTCGCGGTGGCATCTGTCACCGCGCTGCCACCATCGCAAGCGCCGCTGACAGGGCAGATTTTGAATCTCGTAAACAGCAGCCGCGTGTTGTAAAGCGTCACGGCCGTCTTGTTCATCAACTGAATTTCGCCCGAGATTTTGCCGGCCAGATCGCCGCTTTGAACAAACGTGCTGTTGACCACGGTGAAAGTGAAACCGGTGTTGCGCGGCACTTCGCTGTTGGGATCAACCCGCACGTTGCTGGCGCGTCCAGCGGCGGTGCGCCCATCGGTACGTTCGATGCGCGTCGTTTGCAATACCATCTGTTTGGTGCGCGGATCGAAGCTACCTTCATAGCCCGCCACTAACGCGCCTGCTTCCTCACCCAACGCTTTATCCTGCACTGGCAACGCCTTCAATTCGAGCGTCGTAACAGCCGCCGCCCGCGCGCGTGCAGCCAAAACGTGGCTGAAACCCAAGCCCCCCACGCCCGCCAACACAGCGGCCAACAGGCCCGCCAGCAGCGCTGAGCGGTTCATGCGCCGTAACCGATTAAAAATGATTCCGTGATCAAACATTGTCTTTCCAACTCCTTTTCCAAACGGCTTAAGGGAGAGGCTGGTCAGCCGCTCAGATTTCAAACCGCCGCGCCGCACGACAAGCTACGGCCAAACGGCAGTCTTCGGCAGAATGAGCAGCCAACTCGTAACAAATCAAATCCAAATTGTCGGAGCACTGATTTATGAACGGCGCCCGCCCGGCAACTGCGCTTGAACTACTGAGGATTCGGGGGTGTTCAGTCGCGTGGCCCATCCCTGCGCCTCCTGCGGCAAACTCGCACCATCTCAGTTACGGTTCTCGCTGAAACTTCTAGGGTCAACCGCAAGCAGCCTCATAATACAAGGATTGGGGCAATTCTTTGAAGAAGGGCTGGCGCGGCGGCAGCGGGAACCTGATGCCAGTGAGGGATTCAACCGTTGCTGCGCTACTGATTGCGTCGCCTTATTTCGAGCGGGCATCTTAAAGGAGCACCTGGGGTCAGTCAAGTTATTCCTGCCAGCCAAACAGCCTAAGAGAGCCATGAATAGTTGGCCTCATAACGCCGTCCCAACAGGCCTCTGATTGGCGCGCACAAACCGTAACGATAAATGCATCCGCAACTGGCGCAACAAAGAAAAAGCCCCAACGAAACGACCCCAGTCTCCACTTCATGTGCTGCGTGCGCTGGCGTGAGGAAACATCCTTGGCTGGTTCCGGCTGCGGTTTCAGGCTTGTCTTGAAATTACCCAGCACCAGCAGAATGGCTTCGCCCTTGTTTGTTTTTGGGCGTTGACGCTGACCGCGCGTGGCTTTTGCTGCCGGCACCTTGCGGCTAATAGAACAGGCGCTACGGCACAAGCAGCGTCAGCGGGTTTTAGAAACCAAAACGTTGACAAAAGCCAGACGGCTGCCTATCATCGCCCGCGTGTCAGTCGCCAATGTCGAAAACCTCTTGAAAGAATCGCGCAGCGCCATCATTGATCTGTTGAAAGTGAAAGGCGCGCTGACCGCCGAACAATTGGCGGCCGAGTTGGCGGTGTCGAAAGTTTGCGTGCGCCGCCATCTGAGCTTGTTGGAAAGCGACGGCCTGATCGAATACGAACAGGAGCATCTCGATCGTGGGCGTCCGCGCCACCTTTACCGATTGTCTGACAAAGCCAGTTGCCTGTTCCCGCGCAGCTACGATGAATTTGCGAAAGAGGTGCTGACGCAGGTGCGGCGCGAGTTCGGCGAGGCGGGTGTCGAGCGTGTGCTGCAAGGACGCGCCGATGAATTGATCGCTGAATTGAAAACGGCGCTGGCCGGCCTCGGCGTGGACGAGCGCGTCAAACGGCTGGTCAAGATCATCAGCGCGAAAGGCTATCTGGCCGAGGCGCGCAAGGCCAAAGATGGCAGCTTCCGGCTGCGGCAGCGCAATTGCCCGACCGAGAAGGTGGCGACACAGTATCCGCAGGTGTGCGAACAGGAATTGCGCGTGTACAGCGAGGCGCTGGGCTGCGAGGTCACGCGCGAGTGCCGTATCGTAGAGGGCGCGCAGATGTGTGAATATCGGATTGTGCAACTAAGCACCCGTGCCGCACAGACAAAAGAAACTGGAATATGAGACCTGAAGAACCTGCACACCTATACACGTTCTATGAAGTACAGACTTTTACAGCAAAACTGGCTGCCGTGGCTGGCGAAGATGCGCTTCAGTTGCTCTATGCAATTCAATCCGATCTGCTGTCTGATCCAATGCGGTGGCCGCTGGTCAAAGGAACAGGTGGCACCCGCAAAGGACGGGTCGCATTGCCTGGTAGTGAACACGGCAAAAGTGGCGGGCTGCGTTATCTGTACTTGTTTACTGAACATCGCGGACGGATTTACCTGCTCCATCTTTATTCCAAATCCAACCAGAGCGAGATACCCGCTGAACAGAAGAAAGAGATCGCCTTGTTGGTTAAAGTGCTCAAGCAGTCACCGTAAGGAAAAGCTAAATGAAAAAGAACAAGTACATCAGCGATGAAGAATTCGCTGAACTGCGCCTTGGGCTGGAACAAGCGATACAGCATGCGCGCGGCGAACGCCATGATTTGCGTACCACCGTTTTGCCCGCGCCACCGCGTCCGCTGAAAAAGAGCGAGATTGTGAAGTTGCGCAAGAAACTCAACTTCTCTCAATCGCTCTTTGCCAGTGTGCTTAACGTCAAGCTTAAAACAGTGCAAGCCTGGGAAGAGGGTGCACGCGCGCCGAAAGACGCCGCGCTGAAACTGCTCAACATTGCGAAAGACCACCCAGAATTTTTTACACTGAACGGCTCACCCAGTAAGCAGTAGAAGCTTAATTAGCAAATGCAAGAAGCAACATCCCAACCCATCACCGAAGCAATCGTCTTGAATGCGCTGCGCGCCGTCAAAGACCCCGATCTGCACAAAGACATCGTCGCGTTGAACATGATCCGCGACATCAAAATCTGCGGCGGCGTCATCGGCTTTCGCTTCGTGCTGACCACGCCCGCCTGCCCGGTGCGCGATCAATTGAAATTCGAGGCCGAGAAAGCCGTGATGTCCATCCCCGGCGTCGAGCAGGTTGCAGCTCAGATGGAAGCCGAAATCCCCAAGGCCAAAGGCAACATTGACAAGGCTGCGCTGGCGGGCATCAATCACATCATCGCCGTCAGTTCCGGCAAAGGCGGCGTCGGCAAATCCACCGTCGCGGTCAACTTGGCCGTCTCGCTGGCGTTGATGGGCGCGCGCACCGGCATCGTGGACACTGACATTTACGGCCCGAACGTGCCGATCATGATGGGCGGCAACGACATGCCGCAGGTGCGCGGCGAAAAGATCATTCCGCCCGTCTATCACGGCGTCAAAACCATGAGCATCGGCCTGCTCAACCCCGGCGACAAAGCCATCGTCTGGCGCGGCCCGATGCTGCACTCGGCGGTCAACCAATTCCTGCGGCAGGTCGAATGGGGCGAGTTGGATTATCTGGTCGTGGACATGCCGCCGGGCACGGGCGATGTGCAATTGAGTCTGGCGCAAATGGTCGCCGTGGCGGGCGCAGTGCTGGTCACGACGCCGCAGGAAGTCGCGCTGACCGATGTGCGCAAGGCTTACAGCATGTTTGAACAACTGCACGTGCCGGTGCTGGGCATCGTCGAGAACATGAGTTATTTCGAGTGCCCCAACGACGGCAACAAGTATTTCATCTTCGGCAACGGCGGCGGCGAGGCGCTGGCGGATCGCTATGAAGTGCCCTTCCTGGGCGGCATCCCCATCGCCATCAACATCCGCGAAGGCGGCGACCTGGGCGTGCCCATCGTCATCAGCCAGCCGGAGAGCGCGCAGGCCCAGGCCTTCACCAGCATCGCGCAAAACGTTGCGGCGCAGGTGAGCATTCAGGCGCTCAAGTCGAACAAAGCTCTGCCCGTTTTGAATTTGAAGCAGTAGGTTTTAGACTCCGCTTGCAAATTTGCAATTGGAGATTTGAGATTCGCATTTATTCGCAAGGCTGGAAGCTGTCAAACGGAACGGCCGCCAGCACTCATCAATCACGATCTAGCAAGGAGATAACGACAATGAATTTGACTCTGACTGAAAACGCTCTGGGCGAAGTGAAGAAGTTCATCGAAGCCGAAAACGTCAATGGCGACGGCGGCCTGCGCGTGCGCGTGGTGCCGGGCGGCTGCTCCGGCTTCCAGTACGCGATGAATATCGAAGAGGCCGCGCAGGCCACCGACGAAGTCGTCGAATCGGGCGGCTTCAAAGTCTTCGTGGACATGTTCAGCGCGCAGTACCTGGAAGGCGTGCAGATTGATTACGTCAACAGCGTGATGGGTTCGGGCTTCACCTTTACCAACCCAAATGCGAGCGGCGGCTGCGGCTGCGGCAGTTCGTTCACGGCGTAAGAACATTGACGCGGGACGGGGAGCCGTGGCGCTCTCCGTCCCGCGTCATTCAAGCTTATGACCCCATCCGCATTCACGCCCTGTTTCGACAGCGCCGCTTTGCCCAATGATTACGGCGACGCGCGCGCTGAATACGAAGCCATCCGCCACGGCGCGGCGCTGTTTGATCTTTCGCCCGCCGGCAAACTGACCATCAGCGGCAAAAACGCCGTCCAATTCATCAACGGCCAAGTCAGCAACGATGTCAAAACGCTGGTGGCGGGCGCAGGTGTGCTGGCCGCGTTCCCAACATTGCAGGGCAAGGTCGCCGCGCTCGCCCGCATCTACAACACCGGCGACGGCCTGCTGCTGGAACTCGACGCCGGCAATCGCGCGAAGATTTTCAAGAACCTGAGCCGCTTCGTCCCGGCGGGCGAATTCTTTTTGACCGATGCGACCGAGCAACTTGCATTACTCACGTTGCAAGGCCCGCACAGTGCGGCGTTGCTCGCCACGCTGAATGGCGTGCCTGTTGAATTCGCAACACCACACACGATCATTCAAACCACGTTGGCCGATACGCCCGTGCATGTTGCGACGCACTCGCGCAGCGGTCAGCCCGGCTTCGATCTATTCGTTCCCGAGACCGCTGCTGCATTAGTCTGGCAAGCGCTGCTCGCCAATGGGGCGCGTGCCGCCGGGCAAACGGCGCTCGACATCGCGCGGCTTGAAGCGGGCCTCGCGCGTGAACCGGTGGACGTGAACGAGAACTACATCATCAACGAGACCGGCTTGACCGAAGCAGTCAGCTACACCAAAGGCTGCTATCTGGGTCAGGAAGTCATCGCGCGCATCCACTGGCGCGGCCAGCCGGCCAAGCAATTGCGCGGGCTTTGGATTGACGCCGCCGCAGCGCCCCCTGCTGGCACTGAGTTGTGGGCCACGACTGAAAAAGGCGAAAGCAAGAAGGTCGGCGAAATCACCAGCAGCGTGCGCAGTCTGGCCTTAGATCGCGTCATCGCGTTCGGCTATGTGCATCGTTATTACCTGAACGCGGGCACCGAATTTACGCTCAAACACGGCGAGACAGAATGCGGGCGGGCGCAACTGGCCGAGACGCCCTTCGTGACAGCACCCAATGGAAACTGAACCCAACACACCCAAACCGGAGCTGGCCGCCCTTGACCTTGAATCGGCGGAACTGTTTTACACGATCATTTCGCGCTACGTTGACCACACGCAGATTGCCGGGCTGGTCATCGCGCAACTCGCCGCCCGCCTCGGCGAAGAGGGCGTCAAACCCATCGCGCAGGGTGAATACTGGCAAGGCTATATGGCGAGCCGCCGGTTTCTGGCCGACGCCAAAGAAGACATCGAACGTCTGACCCGTTTGCTCGAACGTTTGCAAGCCGAGCAAACCAGCAGTTGAAATCAGCGAAGGAGATTCATCACCCATGCCCAACTACGGCATCATCACCGTCACCGAACTCAAAGCGAAACTGGACGCGGGCGAAGCCGTCCGCCTGATTGACGTGCGCGAACCACACGAACATCAGCACGCGCGCATCCCCGGCGCGGAACTCAAACCGCTCGGCCAGATTACGCAATGGATGCAGGAACTCGCCGACAAAGACGAAGCCATCATCCTGCACTGCCATCACGGCATGCGCTCCGACCGCGCCTGCCAGTTTTTAGCCGCGCAGGGCTTCACCAATTTGAAGAATCTGACCGGCGGGATTGACGATTGGTCGCTGCAGGTAGATCAGTCCGTGCCGCGTTATTGACCGCAATGAAAACCGCCGAGTTACCGAAGCAGTATTTGCGCGGCCTTGAGTTATTCAACGCTGGTGAGTTTTACGAATGCCACGAGGTGCTGGAAGAATTGTGGCTGCGGGTGGCGGGCGATGAACGCGCGTTGCTGCAGGCGCTAATTCAAACGGCGGCAGCGTTGCATCATTACCAGCGCGGCAATATCAAAGGCGCATTGAGTGTGCAACAGCGTGCGCTTGAAAAACTCAGCCAATTGCCGCCCCGCGTTTTGCAACTCGACACGCAAGCCTTCGCGCTGGACTTGCAACGCTTTTTCGCGCAAGCTTCGCCATCGTCAAAGCAACCGCTTCCATTTCCCAAAATTCATTTGCGCTATGACGGCAAAACTTAGATTGGCAATCCTGAGTCTCTGGCTGGGCCTGATGCTGATGTTTAGCGTCGGCGTCGCGCCTGCCGCGTTCTCCGTCCTGAAAGATCAACAACGCCGCGCGGGCGACATCGTCAACCTGGCGCTTGGCGGCACTGAAGTCGCTGGCCTCATTTGCGGCGTACTCTTGTTGCTGTTGTTGTTCGTCAGCAAAGAGCAGCGCGGCAAGCTGTTCAATCTCGAAGCCGCCTTGCTCGCGTTGATGACGCTGGCGATGCTGGTTTCCAAGTTCGTCGTTTCAGCCAGGCTGCACGCGCTGCGCGCCGAATTCGGCGATGCGCTGCAAACTATGGCCGCCAGCGAACCGGCCAAAGTGGCCTTCAACCAACTGCATCAATACTCCGTCTGGCTGATGAGCTTCGACATGCTGGCCGCGTTGGTGTTGATCGTCTTGCTTATCCGTAGCGCGCCCCCAACCCATCCATGCTTGATCCCGAACGCCTGAGCTATGAATTCCGTTACGACGCCGCGTTGCCGCCGAAGGTCAGAAGCGCGCGCCTGGATGAATTTATCGCCGGGCAACTGCCCAAGATCAGCCTGACGCGCATCCGCCGCTTGATCGCCGAGGGCGACGTGCTGGTCAATGGCGTGGCTTCGCTCAAAGGCGCACGGTTGCAAGCCGCCGACCACGTGGCGGTCAAGCTTTTCGCGGCGGAAAAATCTGCGGCGACACCTGAAAACATCCCGCTCGACATTCTGTATGAAGACGCCGACCTGATCGTCGTCAACAAACCGGTGGGCCTGCTCGTGCATCCGTCGAACAGCGAGAAATCGGGCACGCTGCTCAACGGTTTGGCGTATTACTTTTGGGAACAGCACGGTGAACCGGTGCGGCCCGGCTTAGTGCATCGGCTGGATCGCAACACCTCCGGCGTGATCGTCATCGCCAAAACGCCGCGCGCGCATCGCACATTGTCGAAACACTTCCGCGAACGCTGGGTCAAAAAGTTTTACCTCGCGCTGGTTAGCGGCCTAGTCGCACAAGACAGCGGCGAGATTGACGCGCCCATCGGCAGCGACGCGACGAAATGGCCGCACTGGTGCGTGCTGCCGATTGAGCAAGGCGGACGCGCCGCGCAAACGCGCTACCGCGTCAAACAGCGTTTCGCCGCGCATACCTTGCTTGAATTGGAGCCGCTGACCGGGCGCACGCATCAACTGCGCATCCACTGCCAGTTGCTCGGCCATCCCGTCGTCGGCGACCCGCATTATCACAACGGGATTGACCCGCTGGCGCGCCAGCAGCGGTTGAAGTATCACTTGCTGCACGCGGCGCGGCTGGTGTTCAAGCACCCGGCGACCGGGCAGGAACTGGACGTGCAAGCACCGCTGCCTGCACAGATACAGGAATTCATACAGGAGCTACGAAGAGGCGCGTGACAACGACGGCGCTGGCCTCAACGAAGTCCACACCAACACGAGCGCAGGCGGTTGGACGACGTTACGCAATTTCTTGCGGCCCTTGCGCGGCGTGCCTAAAAAAGAACCTGCAGTACTACCTGGCGATGTGCGAACACCGCCTCAACTTGAAACCGATTTCCCCGGCTTTCATTGGCCAGCTTGTCTGGCAGCGAAAGCACGAATCCTGAACAGGAGCCAAGCGATGAAAACTGTTTACACCCTAACCGCACGGCGGCTGTGCGGCTTGCTAATGCTGGCAATGCTCGCAGGCGCGCTGTTGTGCGTGCTGTTGCGCGGGCTGCCCGCCACCGCCCAAAACACCCAACCACCAAAGGAGAAAGCAAAGATGGGACGACCCGTTGTTCATTTTGAAATCGGCTGCCGCGACAGCGCGGCCACGCAAGCGTTTTACAGCAAGCTCTTCGACTGGGACATCACGGCGGCTGGCCCCGCCGCTGTCATCAACACAGGCGGCGCAGGCGGCATCAACGGCCACATCACCGCGCTCGGCCACGAGCCGCACAATTACGTCACGGTGTATGTGCAGGTGGACGACATACAAGCCTATCTGGATAAGGCCAAAGCCTTGGGCGGCAAAGTGCTCGTCCCGCCCGTGCCGATTCCGACCGGCAAATTCGCCTGGATGTCCGACCCCGAAGGCAATCTCATCGGGCTGCTGCAACCCAAGCAATAGCCCTTGGTGGCGCGGTCATCACGACCGCGCCACCAAGCAAAAACGGAGGACCTCTCTTTGCTGGAAATCACGCACCTGTCGAAAGAATACGCCACCCCACAAGGCGCGCTGCCGATTCTCAACGACGTCAATTTGCACTTTCAGCGCGGCGACGCCGTCGCGATTATGGGGCCATCGGGCAGCGGCAAAAGCACGCTGCTCTATCTTCTGGGCGTGCTCGATCAACCGACCGATGGCACAATCACGCTGGACGGGCAAGACCCGTTCACGCTCGATGAAGCGCAACAGGCCGCGTTTCGCAATCAAAAGATCGGCTTCATCTTTCAAGACCATTGCCTGTTGCCGCAACTGAGCGTGCTCGAAAACGTGCTCGCGCCGACGCTGGTGGCCGACAAGCCGGACAACTACGTCGAACGCGCCAAACAACTGCTCGCGCAAGTCGGCCTGTCCGAACGCCTGACGCATCGCCCGGCCGAGCTTTCCGGCGGCGAGAAACAGCGCGTGGCTATTGCCCGCGCGCTGATTTGCCAACCACTGCTGCTGTTGTGCGACGAACCGACCGGCAACCTGGATCGCGCTTCGGCAGAGAACGTCGCGGCGCTGCTGCTCGAATTGCATCGCCAGCAACAGACGATCCTGCTCGTCGTCACGCACAGCGCGGAACTGGCGGCACGCTTTCCGCAACGTTTTGAATTGCTCGAACAGCGCCTCGTCAAACAATAGCCATGCTCAACTTCACGACGCTCACCCAACGCAACCTCGCGCATTACTGGCGCACCAATCTCGCCGTCATCGCGGGCGTAGCCACCGCCGTCGCCGTGCTGGCCGGGGCCTTGCTGGTCGGCGATTCCGTGCGCCTGAGCCTGCGCGCGCTGGCGCTGCAACGGCTGGGCCGCACCGATCTGGTCATTGCCGGAAATAACTTTTTTCGTGCCCAACTCGCCGCCGATCTGCAGGCGCACCCAGATTTCGCCGCCAACTTCCAAGCCGCCTGCCCGCTGATCACCATGCCCGGCGTCGTCACCAACGATGCCAACAACACGCGCGCGGGCAACGTCGCTTTGTATGGCGTGGACGAACGCTTCTGGCAATTTCACGGCGTGAACAAAACGTTCGCCGACGACAGCGATGTCTTCATCAGCCCCGGCCTCGCGCGCGAACTCAACGCCAAGCCCGACGATACGCTGGTGATTCGGATTGAAAAGCCTTCGGCCATCCCGCTGGAATCGCTGCACGGACGCAAGGACGAAGGCGGACGCACGCTGCGGCTGACCTTGCGCGAAGTGCTGCCCGCCGCGCAGATGGGCGAGTTCGCATTGCGTCCACAACAAGGCGCAGTGCACGCGATCTTCATTCCGCTGGGTAAGCTGCAACGTAATTTGGAGCAAGAGGGCAAAGCCAATTCGATTTTGCTGGCGGCGAAAACCAGTAACGCTGCCAATCAAGCGGCAGCCGAACGCATACTCAAACAAGCCTTCCGGCCAGCCGACTTAGGCTTGAAGATACGCGGGTTGGATGTATTGCAAGGAGTAGCGCTGGAGAGCGAAAGCGCGGTGCTAAGTGACTTGCAAGTTGAAAAGGCCCAGCAGGCCGCCAGGCAACTCAACCACACCAGCATTCAAGTGCTGACTTACTTGGCGAACACGCTCCGCCTTGGCTCACACGAAATTCCTTATTCGCTGGTGACTGCGCTTGATGATGCGGGGTTGCAGTCCGTTTTGGGCAAAGACCGCGCCTTGCCAGCCAAAGGACAGCTTGTCTTGAACGAGTGGGCTGCGCGTAATTTGAGCGCCAAACCGGGTGATAAACTCACGCTGGAATTTTATGTCTGGCAAGCGGAGGGCACACTCGCCACGCAGACGGAAGAATTCACGGTCAACGCCATTATCCCAATCCTGGGTGCGGCAGCGGATCGCGATTACGCGCCCGACTATCCCGGTATCACCGACAGCGACAGCCTGGCGGATTGGGACCCGCCGTTCCCGCTTGATCTCAAGCGCGTGCGCAAAGTGGATGAAGATTATTGGGATCAATACCGCACGATACCCAAGGCATTTCTGAGGCTGGAGGATGGGCAACGGCTTTGGGCTACGCGCTATGGCAAAGTCTCTTCGCTGCGTATCTTTGAACCAGGACATCCGCAGCAGCCCGAAATTGTCGAAGGGTTTATGACAGAGTTCTATCAATTACTCGACCCGCTGCAAAACGGTCTGAGCGTCCTCTCCGTCAAATCCCAAAGCCTCCAAGCCGCCCAAGGCGCAACCGACTTCGGCGAATACTTCGCCTACTTCAGCTTCTTCGTTATCGTCGCGGCGCTCTTGCTGGCGAGCCTGTTTTTCAAACTCGGCATCGAACAACGCCTGCGCGAAATCGGCTTGCTGCGCGCGCTCGGCTACTCGCTCAAACAGATTCGCGGATTGTTCCTGCGCGAAGGCTTCCTGCTGGCCGCGTTGGGCAGCCTGTTGGGTGTCATCGGCGCGCTGGCCTTTGGCTGGCTGATGATGCTGGGGCTGCGCACGTGGTGGGTGGGCGCGGTCGGCACGACGCTGCTGGAATTGCACGTCACGGCGCGCGCGCTGTTCATCGGCTTGCTGGCGGGCGTAGTCATTGCGCTGGCCGTGATCGCCTGGACGCTGCGGTCACTTACAACCATTGCGCCGCGCAATCTGCTAGCGGGGTCAATGGCCGAAACTGAAACCAGTGCCCAGCGCGTTCGTAGTTCCGCCTTCAGGCGGCGGCTGCGGCGTGACAAGCCTCCCAAAGGCGGAACTACGAACAACTCGTTTGGCGTGCGGGCTTCGGGCTGGGCGTTTGCATTGCTCGGCGCGCTGTTGCTGGGCGCATCCATCGCCAAAGTCATCGGACAAGCGGGCGGCTTTTTTGGCGCGGGCACGTGCTTGTTGATCGCGGCGCTGTGCGGTTGGTCGGTGTGGTTGCGCAGCGAGCGGCGCGCTGTCATTCACGGGCAAGGACTGGCTGCCGTGGCGAAACTCGGCTTTCGCAATGCCAGCGTGCGCGCGGGCCGCAGCGTGTTGTGCATCGCGCTGATCGCGGCGGCGACTTTCATCATCGTGTCGGTGGATGCTTTCCGGCGTGACGGACATGCAGATGTAAGCGACAAGCATTCTGGCACGGGCGGCTATCCGCTGTTGGCCGAAGCGTTGCTGCCCATCGTGCGTGATTTGAATAGTGAACAGGGGCGCGAGGAATTGAATCTGGCAGACCTCAGACTTCAGACCTCAGACCTAAAGTTCACGCGGTTTCGTTTGCGACCTGGCGATGATGCGAGTTGCCTGAATCTGTATGCCCCGCGCAATCCGCGCATTCTGGGCGCGCCCGAAGAATTCATTCAAGCCAATCGCTTCAGCTTTCAAAGTTCGCTGGCAACCAGCGAAGCCGAAAAAGCCAATCCCTGGCTCTTGCTCAATCAAGCCGCTGAAGACACCGCCAATCCGCAATCCGCAATCCGCAATCCGCAATCCGCAACCCCAGTCATCGGCGATGCCAATTCGCTAACCTACGTCTTGCACAAGTCCGTCGGCGACGTGCTCGAGATCACCGGCGAGAGCGGCGCGCCGGTGCGCTTGCGCATCGTCGCGGCGCTCAGCGACAGCCTGTTGCAAGGCGAGTTGCTGATGTCCGAAGCCAATTTCAAACGCCTCTTCCCCAGCATCGCCGGGCAGCGATTCTTCCTGCTTGACACAGCCAAACCAAGCGAAGTCAGCGCCAAGCTGGAAGAGCGCCTGAGCGATTACGGCTTCGACGTGCAAGACACGGGCGCGAAACTGGCGGGCTTTCATCAAGTCGAGAATACGTTCCTTTCAACCTTTCAGGCGCTCGGCGCGCTGGGCCTGTTGCTGGGCACGATCGGATTGGCCGCAGTGCTGTTGCGCAACGTGCTGGAGCGGCGGCGCGAATTGGCGCTGCTGCGCGCGACCGGTTACCAGCCGCAGCATCTGGCCTGGCTGGTGCTAACCGAAAATGTGCTGCTGTTGGGTTGCGGCTTGTTGACCGGCGTAGTCTGCGCGTTGGTCGCGATTGCGCCGGCGTTTGTGGCGCGCGGCGGGCACGTGTCGGTGGTGTCGTTGAGCTTGCTGTTGCTGGGTGTGCTGGTGACGGGGTTGGCGTCGTCGTTGCTCGCGGTGCGGACGGTGTTGCGCGCGCCGTTGTTGGCGGCGTTGCGCAGTGAATAAGCCGCGTCCCACACCATACTGGCATGCTTTACGCTCACATCCGTCTTGATGATATGCTGCGGCTAGCCTGAAAGACTGATTCCCGCTTTTCACTGTTTACCCAAGGAGAACGCACAATGGCTTTGTTCAAAAGACTCGCGCTCGCACTTTTACTCTTCGCAAGCATTCTCACTTTGACCCAATCCGCGCCCGCGCAGGATTTCCCGCAATGGCGCGGCCCCAATCGTGACGGCGTCGTGTCCGGCTTCAACGCCCCGGCCGCCTGGCCCGCGCAGTTGAAGCAACGCTGGAAAATCCAGGCTGGCATCGGCCACGCCTCACCCGTCGTCGCTGGCCAGCGTGTCTACTTGCTTTCCCGTGTGGACGACAACGAAGTCGTGCGCGCCGTTGATCTCAACACCGGCAAACAGCTTTGGCAGGACAGCTATTCAGTCACGTATCAGATGAACCCGGCGGCGATGGGGCACGGGAAAGGGCCGAAAGCCACGCCGGTGGTGAGCAACGGCAAGCTATACACGTTCGGCATCACCAGCGTGCTTTCGTGTTATGACGCAGCCAATGGCAAATTGCTTTGGCGCAAGGAATACAAACCGCAGTTCAAGAATCTGGAGCCCGATTTCGGCACCGCGCTGTCGCCGTTGGTGGATCGTGGCGTGCTTTACGTTCACGCGGGCGGCAGCAACAACGGCGCGTTGCTGGCGCTGGATGCCAACACTGGCGCTGAGAAATGGCGCTGGGCGGGCGACGGCCCTGGTTACGCGTCGCCGCTTGCCGTGGATGCGCACGGCAAACACCTGATCGTCACCCAATCGCAACAAAACATCATCGGCGTGCTGGCCGACAACGGCGCGCTGGCGTGGAAGATTCCGTTTGAAACGCAGTACGTCCAGAACATCGTCACGCCGCTGGTTTACAAAGACACGCTGATCTTTTCGGGCCTGGACAAAGGCGTCTTCGCCATTCGCCTCGGTTTGAGCAACGACAAATGGACAACCGAGCAGGTCTGGTTGAACAAAGAAGTCTCGCTGTACATGAGTTCGCCTGTGATGACAGGCAATGTGCTGGTCGGCCTCTCGCACAAGAACAAAGGGCAATACTTCTGCCTCGATCCCAACACTGGCAAGACGCTCTGGACGAGCGATCCGCGCCAAGGCGAGAACGCCGCGTTGTTGACGGCTGGCGGTTTGGTTTATGCGCTCGACACCGACGCGAATTTAAAGATCACGCGCGCCAGCGCCAAGGGCTTGCAGGAATTGAAACGTTACAGTGCAGCCAGCAGCGCGACCTGGGCGCATCCGGCGTTGACGGGCAAATTGATCGTGGTGAAGGATGCGGGGACGCTGGCGGCGTGGGCGGTGGAGTAGGTTGTTCTGAATCGAAGGAAACTTGCAATGAATGTCTTTCTGGTCACGGGCGCGGTGGTGACGCTGGCGATGCTGGCGCTCTGGTTGCTCAGCTTGAAGCTGAAAGATGCCAGCATCGTAGACATCTTTTGGGGCGCGGGTTTCGTGCTGATCGCGTGGACGGCGTATGCGTTGAGCAATGGCTATCGCCCGCGCAGGCTGTTGCTGTGCACGCTGGTGACGCTGTGGGGCGGACGCCTGGCGCTGCATCTGTGGCGGCGCAATCACGGACAGCCCGAAGATTACCGCTACGCCGCGATGCGCAAACGGCACGGCGCGCAATTCAAATGGGTGAGCCTGGGTTTAGTGTTTGGCTTGCAAGGCTTGTTGATGTGGCTCATCTCGCTGCCGCTGCAACTGGCGCAACAGGCGATCTTGCCGTGGGGCTTGACGTGGATTGACTGGCTGGCCGTGGGCGTCTGGCTGATTGGCTTCCTCTTTGAAACCGTGGGCGATTGGCAGTTGCAACAATTCAAAGCTAATCCGCAAAACAAAGGCCGTGTGCTGGAGCAGGGCTTGTGGCGCTACACGCGGCATCCAAATTATTTTGGCGATGCGCTGGTGTGGTGGGGCTTCTGGCTGTTCGCGACGGCGGTGGGCGACGGGCTGTTCAGCATGCTCAGCCCGTTGTTGATGACCTTTTTGTTGATGAAGGTGACCGGCGCGATGCTGCTGGAAAAATCGCTGGCGAAGACGAAGCCGCAGTACAAAGCCTATGTGACGCGGACGAATGCGTTTGTGCCGTGGTGGCCGAAGCAGGGCGGCTGAACTTGCGGGCGAGCAATGCTTGAAATTTCTTCCACGAAGCCACACGAAGATTCACGAAGCAGAAAACCGCTGCTGTTTGTGTTTCTTCGTGCTCTTTCGTGTGACTTCGTGGAAGAAACATTTTCTTGAAGACGTGCGCTCAACCTCTTGCAAACGCTCGCGCCCATCGTCGTGTTGATTGACGAAGCCGACGCCGCCCTCGGCAACCGCGCAACCGACGGCGATTCGGGCACAAACCAACGGGTGTTTTCCAAGCTCGCTTGTACTCCATGCGCCCGGTTATCATAATCGCCGCTGCTCCCGCGACATCACCTTTATTTTGGAGAAATATATGTCTGCCATGTCTGCCGTATCTCTCGCTGAACCCGTTACGCTGCGCCCGCAATTGCAGGCGGCGACCGAAGAAGAAGCGCTAATGCTCGTCAACCGTTGGCTGCACCGCGAAGTCGGCATGGCCTTGAATGTCGAGCGCGCTGACTTTGACCCGGAGGCTTTCTGCTGGCATCTGCCGATTCATTTGGCCTACGGCGCAACCGGTTCGCTGGGCATTGTCGGCGATGTATATCTGCACGCCGCCACCGGCAAATTGTACGGCGCGCCATCCGCAGCCGAACTTCGTCGCCGCGCCGAAGAACTCGCCGCCGCTCGTGGGATTTCGGAATGATTCAATGGTTTGCTCAGGAACATCCGGCCTCTTGTGTCGCGGCTTGTCTCAGAATGTCGCTGAGCAGTTTCGGGGCCTTGCCCACAGAATTGGAACTCCGCCAGCGCTTAGGCAATCCGCGCCATGGACTATCCTTGCAAGAAGCTGCTGCCAAGCTGTTGGAAAACGGCGCACTCGCCCAATGGCACGGGGATTGGGGATTGGGGATTGGACGACCTACGTGATTGCTTGCATAGCGGCTGCTATCCAATTGTCGGCGTTGAAAGACGTTACTTCGGCCATCCCAGCGCAGCCCACGCCGTGATCATCGTAAACGTGCGCGCCGTAGAGATCGAAATGCTCGACCCGCTGCAAGGCCCAGCCCCCGCGCATCGCATTGCTTGATACTTTCGTTGCAGCCTGGCGCAATGCCGGACAAGAAGCGTTAGTCTTAGCCACTCCGTTTGCTGATTGAAATGTGCCGTCATAGCTTCGACGTTACCGAGGAAAGAATGAGCACGGGTTATACGATCATAAGCAGGTAGCTTCCGTTGAACCGCTGACCGGCATGGTTTTCAACCTCTCTTCAGTTTCTTGCAGGACTGCAAACATTGCCTCATTTCGTGGGGCTGCGGTCTCTTTCGGCAAGCGCCGACTCTTGCGGCTTATCATTCAATCCCAGCACCTGGCGCAAGTAGTCGTTGACCGTGAGACCGCGCGCGGTGGCCTGGGCAATGAGGGCTTGCGCAATCTCAGGTGCGATTTGTTCGTTGATTGTTAAGGTCATAGCGCTCACCTCTCTTTTGTATCCCCTTTGGAATGCAGCGGCACGGGGCGGCAACGAAAAGCAATCGGGCGGGGAAGTTCTAAAGCTTGGCAGCTTTGTGACCCCGAACGCTTCAGGCGCGACGAACAGGCCGTCGCAGAGCAGGAACTCGTCGCCGCCCGCGCAGTTGCGTCGCGCTCGATGTTGCCCGAACGTTTCAAAGCCATGACGGCTTGCCTTGGCAGAACGGCGCGGCGGCGCTGTTTCTGAGGATGTTGAACATTTGACCGCTATCGCAAGTGATAGAATCCTGCCTTTACGACCCTTCACCACATCACGAAATCAATTTCACCTTTCGATTCCAACTCCGAATCAAATAAGGCCGTTTGCGTGAAGTCTGGCAGCGAGTGTTCCTCGCTACGCAGCTTCTTCCGAGGGAAGGCCGACTCAAGAGCCTCAATTGTTGCCTCTCTCGTAAACTGGCGAGCGTCAGTCCGCACAAAGACGACAGCATTTCGCTTCAGTAGTAATTTTGACTTTGCAAAAACATGGCGCAACATACCAACGTAGTGTTTCTTATTTTCAAACTTTCGTTTGCAAGAGTCGCCAGGGCTATGAGGTTTTTCCGGGCCGCCAAGTAACCATAGCCGCAGCCACTGGTCATAGAAATAATTCGTGACTCCGTAATAAGGCGGAGAGGTGAGAAGGAGCTTCGCCTTCGTTTCTGGGGGGTGGTTTTCCCAACGGTTAAGAATGGATTGACAGTCTCCCAAATAAATGTGCCCCGAACCAGAATCCAAGCGACCTTTCGCAAATCGCCACTCCACTTTCTTGAGCATGAATTCCATCGGGTTACGCTCCGGCGGCTCAAGGTCGCGTTCCTTCCACCAGCCAATCGCATACTGTGGCGACATCGCTTTCGTCTGTCGCATCTGATTCGACAATGCACTTTCTCGCTTACCGTGCAGGTCGATTAGAAGCAAGGCCATCGTGGTCCAGTCGGTTTTTGTCCGTCGCCAATCCAGCAAGTCGCGAGCTGCCAAAAGAAACTCTTTAACCTCAGAACAAAAGCATGAATGATAAAATTGCGGCAGATTCTTTGCGGCAGCTCGGTAATATTTGGCCTTTGTGCCTAGCCATCGGATTCGTTCTTCCACCTCCTCGCGTTCGGCTGTCTGAAGTTTCGCTTTTCCATAAACCCATCCGACAGGATTGATTTCAATTCCCAAGCCAACGCGGCCTTCCGAAGTCGCTGCGAATAATGAGGTAGCGCGTCCAGCAAACGGGTCGAACACACAGTCGCCGGGCTTCGTGTATTCCCTCACCGCCGCGGTCGCGAAGCTTACTGGAAACATGGCGTAGTATGGGCCAACACCGGCCCAGCGGCTCGCAGCCGTTCCGTAACGAGATTGTTGTGTCTCGACTGTCATTGTCCTCGTTCGCGCATGAGCGCCTGAGCCAGTTGCTTCAAAACTTTCTGGCCCAAATGCAGAGGGATGGACGCTTGTGCGTGTGCGCTCACAATTGGGCCAAGCGCATTTGGGAAACGAGAAGTTACCAGCTTGTCGAGCAGCGCGCAGACCATCCCGAACTGCGGAAAAGCCGAGGGATCATCACTCGCGAGCGAATCTTGTTCAGACCTTAAAAAAGGAACATTCGCCACAATCCGAGCGCCGCTCTTTGTCTTGTAGAAAAACTTCCGTCCAAAATACGTGTCCGCCCCGTAGCGCTTCGTGCTGTCCGAGAAGATGATTCGTTCTTTGATGTAGCTGTCTGTTGGCAAGAAGTATGACCCCGGCTGAAAGTGTTGGCTTCCATCTTCCCGCTTATCAATTTCCTCGAAATGAGCCACGAAGTTCCCGGACTTCTCTATGCCAACGATAATCAGGTCGCTGCCAGTTCTTGCGCGAATAGCCGTGTTCAAGCGTTGAAGTTCTTGACTGATTGCCGCACTCAACCACGCTGGAGGGCCGAATATCGCCAGCGGCCCATCGAGGAAAAAGGCAATGTTGTTGAGGCGATCAAGCCAGTTGCGCTGTTCGAAACAGCGCAACAAATGAATCAGAAGCAGCCTTTCCCAAGTGGTCATCACCAACCCAAAAGCTTCACCGTTACTCCCTGAATCATCGTTGAACCTTTCATGTATTCGTAACGCATCGGTCGGGAACAGGGGCTTTCGCCGTTCACAAGGGCACGTGCCGAGATTCGCACCGATTGACACTTCGCGATCACAATCGAGATGAGTGTAAGGACAGGCAATAGTGCCTGCAGGCTTGTAAGCGAGGAGTGCCTGATAGGTGGCGAGCAGTCGCGTGTTGTCTTCTTCATCAACTATTGCGTCGTGGAGCAAATCAAACAGTGCCTCACGGAACGAGTCTTTCGCCGACACATGGTCGCGTGTGATGACGTTGCAGCCAGGCAGTGCGCAGGCATCGGACGACGGGTCTTCGGTGCGGCGGAAGTCAATAGGATTTACAGGTCTGTTCACATCCAGGCGTTCCACCTCCGCGAGGTTCAAAACGACTGAGGCCACAGAACAGTAGCCCACTTTCGCGCCGGGATAACCGTTCCGAACGTCAACTTCCGCGTGGCTGCCATCAATTGCCAGCACAAGAGACGGAAGCGTAGAGCCAGCGGCAGGGGGAGTTTTGGGCGTCGCTTGTTGCGCCAATGTGGACGGATCAATGACGCGAGATCGCCGCAGCAGTTGCTGAACGCGCTCTGACTCGACGATGCGTTTGAGCGGCTGGTAGTGGGCGTATTCTCCTTCGTAAGGCATAACTTTTAGCCTGCTTGAATGGTGAAACGTTCGACTTGGATTGGCACGATATACGGATTCGACAGCGTCTTCATTCGGATGAACCCACGGTCCTGCGCGCGTAAGATGCTGTTCTCGAAATCGGCGAAATCGTAAAACTTTCGCAGTTCTCGTGTTTCATCTGTGTTGTTCAGATGGCCGATGAACCAGTTCGCCGTGTTCCGAAGAATGTTCTTTTGAATCGAAGACACCTCTTGAGTCGCATAGACGAGGCCGATTTGATACTTCGCGCCTTCTTTCGCCGTCCGAACCCAGATGTCCTTCAAGTCGTCCGCTTTCGACGGGGGCAAGATATTGTGGGCTTCCTCGACGTAAGCGAGAATCTGCGGGGGTTGCTGGCCTTGCCGGAACAGGTCTTTGTTTCGGTCAAAAATCTTTTGGATCACACGATCAGCCGCAGCCTTGTTGATCTCCGCATCACCGCTGGATTGATCAACAATGACGAGGCGACCCTGCCGCAAGTGGTCGTAAATGTCATCCGCGTAATCAGACGTGGTGCTAGGCGTGTGCCGGTCCTTGACTCTGCCAATCTGGCGAGAGCCGTTCGGGTAGGCGAACAGTTCAAGAACTTTGCGGAGGTCATCATCGGCCCACGATCCACTGCTGCTGTTTTGGATGTAATTCGAGTCGAATTGTGCAAATCCGGAAGTGTCATCTTTAATGAAGTCGCGCAGGGTTTGGCCGCATTGTGCAATTTCGCCCCAGCTTGGATTCGCCTTGCTCAACATCGTCGCACAATTGCCATAAGCAGCGGGATCTTTGCCTTGGCCATTTCGCATCGCCGTTAACAAGTCTTGGTTGAACAGGCCGCGCGTCTGTGGCGAAAAATTATTCGGCGGGGTGTAGCCGGCCTTGAATAGTAAGGCTCGATAGTACAGAACTCGGCGGTTGAAGCGTGTGGTCGCCGACCGGTCGCTCGGTTCGGGAACTTCAAACACGACATCTCGGAAATTCGAAATGAATTTTGTCGTGTCGTTTGCAAGAAACCCGTCAATGATTTCCTTTCCCGTCTGTAAATTTTGGTCGAGATAGAAATTCAGCAACATCAGATTACGATTTGGGTCGTTCGGGTGCGTTGAGATGCCGTAAGTGACGACATCACCGCGCGATGCTTCATGTTGCCCCGACGGAGCGCATTTCCAAACGTTCTTGATCGCATTCGGATTATCGCCGCTGGTCGTAGCATCTTGGACATTCTCATTTGCGTATTCGCCGTTCGGATCAAATACAAGCTGGCCAATTCGCTGAGAATCCGCCGCCGCCCAGCGAAGCGCGAAAATTGCCTTCAGAATAATTTTGGTGGTGTTGGATTTTCCGGAGCGCGTCATGCCAAACAAAGCCGTCTTCTGTCCCAGCAAGTCCGTCGGGGTAACAGAGACAGGAACGCTGGCCACTTGCTGAAACCGCCGGTTGGTTGATGCGTAACGAACGTGGCCGATATGCACCATCGGGATTCGGAGTCCGGCAAAGATAATTGGGTCACGGAAATTGACAATATGCTCCAAGACTTCGGCGCGTGGCTTGAAGACTTTCAATCCACGGTTCGGGTAATAGTTGCTGATGTCTGAGCCGAAGCACAGTTGCCAGTTGGGGGCAGAATCAGTTCCAGAGTCCGACATGTAGAACGTTCCTATCACACGGCATCGCACCCCGGCATAACTCAGGAGTTGATGCGTGGTCGCGTCCATCACAGCCCGATCATCCCAATTCACGCCAACTTCGCCGCTCACCCGTTGTGCAGTTTCCACACGAACCCGTTTGGCTTCTTCGGCGTTGGGAAGATCAGCGTGATCCATCACTCGCAGCAAGATCACCGACGCATCTTCGACCCTTGCGTCGGGCGTCGTCTGCGGATTTACGCGCGAAGCGAGAAGAAAACACAGCGCAGGAATTCCGCCGACTTGCTGCCTGTGGAAATCATGAATTTGAAGAATAGCTTCGCTGTAACCGAGCGATATGACCTCTCCAACATAGGCGTTCGCTTCAACCAGTCCTCGCAATGTCTCGCCTGCATCATGGACTGGTTGTGGCAGCGTTGGCTGCGGTAGCTGCGTCGCAATTTGTGAAATAACGTTTGGCATAAATGTGCTCTCCACTCTTGAGCGTGTGGTTGTGGTTCTATGCTAATCTCATTGTTGGACAAGCACGCAATTGGTGATGGTGCGGGTCTCTGCGGAACTCTGATTGAGAAAAGAACTGAAGTAAGTACCGTATCTGTTCTTTATTACAAATCGGCTCTCCGCTTCCGCCATTTCCTCAATCCATCCCCTGACACTTCAACCTTACCAGCGTTGTTTCGATCCAGCAATGAATGTCCGACGAAATCGGCG
>JAYUCP010000604.1:0-3237 GCA_043740245.1 Acidobacteriota bacterium
CTGGCGTCGGCGGGCTGCACGTCCATGTGATTGTAAATCGTCACGGTCGGATGGTCTTGGCCGGTGACGAGCGAACCGAAGACGACCGGATTGCCGGGCGTCTCGACGCATTCGGCCTCGGCGCCGAGCGCGCGCAGGTATTGCGCCGCCGTCTCGCCGCATTGGCGAATGTCGGCCTGGCGTTCGGGGTCGCTGCTGATGCTGGGCAGTTCAACCAGCGTGGCGAGCTTGTCCTCGAATTCGGCGCGGGTGTTGCGGATGTAGTTGTCTAGGTTTTGATAGAGTCCGTTGGTTTTCATTGTTTCTCCGTTGTTGTAATGATGAATCCTTGGGTAGCTCCACATCCAACCTTGTCCAAGCGACCACGGTTGTTTGCGGCGCTACTTGTAAAACTGCACGTTATCCAGTTCCAGCCACGCAAAGCTTCCTGCTGGCCGCGCAACCTCGAAGGTCAGCAGCAGCAAATCCTCCCCCGTCCATTGCACCGTTGTGCGCGGGTTGTTTTGTTTGAGTGTGGCGAACTCAATCGAAACGGTTTGCCATTGCGCCGTGGCCTTGAATGGCGCTTGAAAGTTTGCATTGTCGCGCACGCTGGCCGTCGGCACGCTCAGGGTGTAATTGCCTTCGCCGCGCACCTCGAAACGCACACCGCGAAACGTGCGCGCATCCACCGGTTCGACTGCGCCACGGCTCAGCGGCACGTTGATGCGTAGGTAGGGGCGGTCTTTCTCAGCCAGCTTGCCGCTGATCGAAAGCGCGTGATTGTTTTCGGTTCGCAAGATGCGCCCATAGGTCATCTGCGAAGCATCAACGCCCGCGTCGGTGCCATTGACCCAGCGCGTGTCGAGCAGGCTGCGGCCATTGGCACTCTCAAAATCGTCAATGCGTTCTTGCGCCGTCAGCGCGGGGAGCTTGGTGATGCCCGGCGCGGCAATCTCGCGCGCCAGTGCCGCGCGATCAATTTCGCGCCCGCCTAAAAAGAGGTGGCGAATCTTTTCGATGTCGCGGATGTTGCGGTGCGGTGCACCTTCGATCAGCAGCAAATCCGCCAGCCTGCCGGGCGCGATGATGCCGCGCTCGTTCTCAACGTGCAGCGCTTTGGCGCTGTTGCCGGTGGCGGCGGTCAGCGCTTCGAGCGGCGTCAATCCGCCCGCGACCAGCAATTGCAATTCGCGTTGTGTGGCCCAGCCGTGATGTGTGCCGGTGACGCCCGCGTCGGTGCCCGTGCCGAATTTGATGCCCGCCTGGCGCAGCGCCGCCGTGTTGCGTTGCAGCGTGGCCCAGCGGCGCAAGCGTGGCGCATCGCCGTTTTCAGCCGAACCGGCGGCAGGTTTGAGCGGCGGGTTTTGCGGCGGAACCAACGGCGGATTGATGCGTTGCAAGACGGCGGGTTCCAGCACGGCGGCAAGCAATGGCGTCAGGATGTCGCGGCCACGCGGTTCATAAACCGCCAGTGTCGGCACATAGGTCGTGCCTTTTTCACGCATCAATTTGATTAGCTCATCATCCGCATCTTTATCGCCGACGCCGTGGGCGATCACGTCAACACCCGCGCGCGCGGCGAGTTTGGCTTTGTCGAGTGTGACGGTGTGCGTCAGCACTTCCAGGTTGTTTTTGTGGGCTTCCTCAACGATGGCCGCGATGGCGTCTTCGTTCATGCTGGTCATGTCCGCCGCTGCGCCGTAGCGCCAGCCATCGGTGAAAATTTTGATGGCGTCGGGTTGATACGACAGGATGCTTTTAACGGCGGCGCGGGCCTCGCGCGGCGTCGTGATTTCGAGCGAGAAAAAATCGCCGCGTCCGCCTTCAGCGCCGTGGCCGTGCGGCGTGGTCATGCGGACGGCGAAATGAATGCGCGGGCCAATGATTGCGCCGGTATTGAGCAGCCGCCGCATTGGTTCGAAGGTTTCAGGGTAGGTGCCGAATTCAGTGACCGACGTGACGCCGGAGTAGAGATAGGCCTTCAGGTTTTTCGGCCAATCACCGCCGATGCCGCCCGCCGAGGCGTAGGGCAGATGGGTGTGCAGATCGAATAGCCCCGGCATCAAAGTCATGCCCGTCGCGTTGAGGCGGCGCGCATTGGCCGGAATCGCAATGTCAGCGCCGACTGCTTCGATACGTTCGCCGCGAATGAGGACGTTGGCTGCGCGCGGCTCAGCGCCTGTGCCGTCAAACACGGTTGCGCCGATGATGACGAGGGGAGTAGTGGCAGGCGTTTGCGCGTTATGCGGCGCTCCGGATTGCAGTAACAACAGGCTCAACAACAGTGCCGCAAAAAATAATAAGCGGGTCATGCACTCTCCGTTAGATCGGATTTCAATTCGGTGTACGGGAAGCCGGTGGGACGATTTGCCAAATCGTCCCACCCCGCGCAACGCGACGCACCGGCAACCCCGCACACTCACTTGCAAACCGAGCTAGAAAGAAAACAGTGGCTTGGTTGGTTTTGGGTGCAAGGTGGAATGTGCGCACGTCATAGCTGGTTTAGCACGCAAATTTGAGCGTCGTTTCGCCGATCTTGACCAGGTCGCCATTCGCCAGCACGGCCGGTTGTTGCGGCTTCAAGCGCGCGCGGCCATTGATGATCGTGCCGTTGGCGCTGCCTAAATCTTCGAGGTAAAACTGGCCGCCTTTGACCGTGATGCGCGCGTGGCGGCGCGAGACGCGCGAGGCTGGATCGTACTTTGAAAGATCAACCGTCGGCCTAATGCCGCGATGCGGGTCGAGCCGTCCAATCAGTGTTTCGCCTTCGAGATTGACGGGGAATTGAACGTTGCCGGCTTCGACATCCAGCACGACCAGGCGGGCGTTGGCCGGTTCAGACTTGGGCGAACGCTCGCCGAAATAGACGCGGTACAAATCCGCCGGCGTCATCTCGTGGCCGCAGTGGTAACACGAGACGCGCGTCAGTGTGCCGGAACTGCCGATCTGCGTCGCATACAATTCTTCTTCGCGGATGACCTCGTCCAGGAAGGCTTCGCGCTCTTCTTCGGACATGGCGTCCCATTTTTCATGCCGCGCGGTGGCCAGTTGCCGCAATTGCGCTTCGGCGAAATCCAGCCGGGCCGCGCGCAACAGCTTGTCGTCCTCGGCCAGCATGAGCAACAGGATGTGTTTGTGTTCGGGCGCGAGTTGTCCGACCCAGTCCCGCAGTTGTTGTTCAACAGAAAGTCCGCTCGACATATTGCCTAACCTTTAGCAATTCGTGGGATGCCGGGGCGCATTCTAGCCCGGTTT
>JAYUCP010000605.1:0-3234 GCA_043740245.1 Acidobacteriota bacterium
ACTACCGACTACCGACTACCGACTACTTTTTTATGAATAATCATTACCGCACGCTTGCCGAAGCTGATCCCGCTGTTTACGCCGCGATTCAAAACGAGACGCGCCGCCAACACGAAGGCTTGGAACTGATCGCTTCAGAAAACTTCACCTCCGAAGCCGTGCTCGAAGCCGCCGGTTCGGTCTTCACCAACAAATATGCCGAGGGCTATCCGGGCAAACGCTACTACGGCGGCTGCGAATACAGCGATGTCGTCGAGCAGTTGGCGATTGACCGCGCCAAACAACTCTTTGGCGCGGAACACGTCAACGTCCAGCCGCATTCGGGCAGCCAGGCGAATATGGCTGTGTATCTGTCGGTGTTGAATTACGGCGACACCGTGCTGGGTTTCGACCTCTCGCACGGCGGGCATTTGACGCACGGCCACCCGCTGAACTTTTCGGGCAAGAGCTACAAGATCGTGCCCTATGGCGTCATCAGCAAAGAGGACGAGACGATTGATTACGAGGCGATGGAGCGGCTGGCAAATGAACACAAGCCGAAATTGATTCTGTGCGGCGCGTCAGCCTATTCGCGCGTGATTGATTTTGAACGCATCGCCGCGATTGCCAAAGCGTCCGGCGCATTGCTGATGGCGGACATCGCGCATATCGCGGGCTTGGTCGCGGCGGGCCTGCATCCATCGCCGATTCCGCATTGCGATTTCGTGACGACGACGACGCACAAAACTCTGCGCGGCCCGCGCGCCGGCCTCGTGATGTGCCGCGAGCAATTCGCCAAAGACCTCGACCGCACGGTCTTCCCCGGCATTCAGGGCGGCCCGCTGGTGCACATCATCGCGGCCAAAGCGGTCGCGTTCAAAGAAGCGCTGCAACCCGAATTCAAAACCTACCAGCAACAGGTCGTGCGCAATGCGCAGGCGCTCTGTGACGGCATTCAGGACGCCGGTTTCCGTGTCGTCTCAGGCGGCACTGACAACCATGTCTTCCTGGTGGACGTGTTCAGCAAAGGATTGTTCGGCAAAGATGCTGAGAAAGCGCTCGACGCCGCACACCTCACGGTGAATAAGAATTCGATCCCGTTCGACACCAACCCGCCGCTGAAAGCCAGCGGCATCCGCCTCGGTTCGCCCGCCGTCACGACGCGCGGAATGAAAGAAGCCGAGATGAAACAGATCGCCGCGTTGATTGCCGAAGTGCTGGCCGCACCCGGCGATGAAGCTGTGCGCGCAGGCGTGAGTGCGAAGGTCAAGGAATTGACGGCGCGCTTTCCGCTCTATCCGAATCGTTTGACCAAGGCAGACAGTGCGGCGGGTGATTAACCGAAGCCTGTGCGTAATTCATTCTCGTAGTCGCCAGCGGGCTTCTTCCAAGTGTTCTTTGATATGAGCTAACGGTTTGCCGTCGCGGTAGTCCGCGAGGAAGCAAATCTGGTAGAGCCAGACACTCATCAACACAAAGGTTCCATTGCGGCCTGCGCCTTTGACTGGGCATTCCTTTAGAGCGGCGGCTTGGATGATGCGTTGAAAGAGTAACTCAATCGTTTCTTTGCGGTAATCATACAAGTCGTTCTTCCAGGAACGGGACGGCTTAGCGGGCAGCGCTTTGGGCGTCAGCACCCAGCCGCCGGCGCGGGTGTAGTCGGCCACGAAGGCGGGCTGACCAAAGGTCGTGTCGCCCAGCAAAACATCCGTGACGACGAGTGTTTCCGCCGCTAAGGCGGCGCTGGCAATGACGGCTTCATTGTGCTGGTTGGGCCGCCAAGCCGCCCAGAGCGGCACCGGCAACGGGAAGACCAAGCCTTGCACAACGAGCCGGTAGCCCTGTACCCATTGGCGATAACCGCTTTTCGACCAAGTGGACTCGGTGTCGAGATTGCGCAAACCGGGCGGTACGCGCGCGGCCTCCCGGTCAGCTTTGTGCCAGCGCGGCCCGACGGCTTCGTACATGCGGCCGTCAATGGCACTGGCCGCGCATTCATCGGCGGCGGGCACGACCTCCGCGACGATGACCTGGCCGAGCGCGGCGATCTGCGTTTCCGCCGCCGCCACCAAGCTGTTCAAGCGCCGTCCGATCCAGGTGCGGTGCGGCACGCGGCAAAAGCCCAGCGTCTCGCGCAACCCGTCGTCTTTGGTCAGCAAGCGCTGCAGTTCACTGTCTTTGAAGGTGCGCAGCGTCACCGCCAGGACTGCCAGCAAGAGCCACGACAGCTCCGTAAAGTCGGGCCGCTTGCCCCGTTTGGGCGCAGTCGGTTGCGGTTGATAGGCAGCTTTCACTTGCTGGAGTAAACTCTCCAGCGTGTCAGGCAGGCGGGGTAATTCAGTTGTTTTCATCAACCCTGAGTGAGTAACTGATGTTACGCGGTCGAGGTGAAACGGAACGATTTGACAGTTTTTTGCGCCGGAGGCGCGTTGGAAATTAGCCGGTGGTGGAGCGCAGCGTAACCACCGGAACCGTGCGCCAAACACCCGCGCCCCGGATGGAGACCGCTTAAAAAGTATTTGCGAGACAAACTCCCGCAAGCCGCGCCAGCCGCCTCTTAAGCAGGCTGCGCGGCGGGCGCAGCCGTTAAGAGGCGGACGATGCGTTTGCAGTTGACAGCGACTCCGAGCAGCAGGTACTGACCGATCACACGTGCATGGCCCCGGTATCGCACGCGGCGTCCGTCATGCCAGCGCACCAGTTCATTCAACTTCCTTTCAATGGCAGGATGTTCTTTTTTGATGTTTTGGTACGCTGCTGTCTGCGCTCGTTCGCGGGCCGCTTGGTATTGTTTCGGAAAATCATTCTTACTGACATTGCGACCATTCCGATTGGTCGGTGTCAGGCATTTTTCCCGCAGTGGACAGTTCCGACACTGCCGCGCGTGGAAACGATACTGCCAAGCATGATCTTTGCTATCACGATAGCGGGTACGCGTTGATTCTCCTTGCGGGCAAGTCAGTTCATCGCCTGCGGGATTGAGTTGGAAAGCGTCCGGTTGATAAAGCTCTGGATGCTGCGGGGCTTGGTTAATCGGCGGTGTCCAAACCGTCAGTTGCGGCCCGGCAGGATCGTCTTCGAGCGCCTGGAGTACGGCGCCGTTGAAGCCAATCGCATCCATTGACAGGTTTTCAATTTCGGGTAGTGGCTAAGTTAGGTGGGATGTGTCAGTAGCCCGCGCGTGAGCAAGGGCTTTACTGGCAGCAAACGGCCCTTGCTCACGCGCGGGCTACTGACACGCCGTCCCACTCGATT
>JAYUCP010000606.1:0-3228 GCA_043740245.1 Acidobacteriota bacterium
TTTGCGGATGATCTTTGACTCCATAAAGGAGATAGCTCGCATTACCGGCTGTCAACCGATGTGCAAAAAACTAGGTAATGACAAGCCGTGAGGGAGGGCTTCATTCGCTAGTCCAAGCCCTCCCTCACGGTCGGGCTACTGACACGGTGTCCCAATGTTGCGTGGTCTGATTTAGCACCGCGCTACCTCACTTGCCCTCGTGATGACTCCACAACGATACGCTGAAATCACCCGCCTCTGTCAGGCCGCGCTGGAATTGAACGCCAGCCAGCGCGCCGCCTTTCTCACGCAAGCCTGCGCTGACGACGCCGAGTTGCGCGCCGAGGTCGAATCGTTGCTGGCAGCGGACGCGGCAGAAAACAGTTTCATTGACGCGCCCGCGCTGGAAGCCGCCGCCCGGATTTTCGCGCGCGAACAGCCTACGCTCAGCGGCCAGCGGCTGGGCAATTATCAAATCCTGCGGCAACTGGGAGCGGGCGGCATGGGCGAGGTTTATCTGGCCCAAGACACACGGCTCAAACGCAAAGTCGCGCTCAAACTCTTGCCCGCCGCCTTCACGCAGGACGCCGAGCGCGTGCGCCGCTTTGAATAAGAAGCCCAGGCCGCTTCGGCGCTGAACCATCCGAACATCCTCACGATTTACGACTTCGGCCAAACGGGCGAAACGCCGGGCGCCATTGCCGGGGGGCTGCATTACATCGCCACCGAATATGTCGAAGGCCAGACGCTGCGCCAGCTTTTGCAAGCGGGGCCGCTGCCGCCCGCGCAAGTCAGCGAGCTCGCCTTGCAACTGGCCGATGCGCTGAGCGCCGCGCATACGGCGGGCATCATCCACCGCGACATCAAACCCGAAAACATCATGCGCAGGCCCGATGGCTACGTGAAGGTGCTCGACTTCGGTCTCGCCAAGTTGACCGAAAAACAAGCCCCTCAATCGCTGACTGAGCCGGGCCGCGTGCTGGGCACGATCAGCTATATGTCGCCCGAACAGGCGCTCGGCCAAAGCGTGGATCAGCGCACCGACATCTTCAGCCTCGGCGTCGTGCTTTATGAAGTGCTCACCGGCGTGCAACCCTTCAAATGGCGAGAGCGAAGCGGCGACTTACAACGCGATTCTCAATTCCGTGCCGCCCGCGTTGACGAAAACGCTGGCGAACTTGCCGTCCGAACTCGCCGCCATCATCGAACGCGCGTTGGAAAAAGACTGCGAGGTGCGTTACCAGACGGCGGCGGATTTGCGCGCGGCCTTGAAACGGTTGCAGCGCGATTCGACTTCGCACAGCGCCGCCGTCGCCACGCCAGCGGCCAACGTATTCGGCTTATTCAACCGGCGCGGGCTGCTGGCGGCGGTGCTGCTTTGTGTGGCGGGCAGCGGCGCGTATCTATCACGCGCGTGGTGGCTGGCGCGTCCGGTCAATCAACCCACGCCTGCTGCAACATTCGCCTTGCCCCGCAACATTTCTTTCAGCCAACTGACCGACCAAGCAGGCGTAGAGTATTTCCCTACGTTAGCGCCGGATGGCAAGACCCTGGTCTTTGCCAGCCAGGCCAGCGGCAATTGGGATTTGTGGCGCCAGACCGTCGGCCAACACGAACGCGTGAACCTGACCAAAGATTCGCCCAGCGATGACACGCAACCAGCCTTTGCGCCCGACGGCAAACAGATCGCGTTTCGCTCTTCACGCGCTGGCGGCGGTTTGTTTGTGTTGGATTTGTCCAGCGGCGCGGTCAAAAAAATCGTCAACGAAGGCTTCAATCCGACGTGGTCAGCGGACGGTGCTGAGATCGCTTACGGCACGACCTCGATCACCGTCGTCGAAGGGCGCGCCAACAGCCAACTCTGGGCGGTGCGCGTGGCGAGCGGCGAGAAACGTTTGGTGACCGCGCAGGATGCCGTGCAACCCGCCTGGTCGCCGACGGGTGCGCGCATCGCATTCTGGAGCGACCGCGCCCATCTCTGGACGATTTCCGCCAGTGGCGGCGCGCCCGTCAACGTCACGAACAAAGCGGCGATTGATTGGAATCCGTGTTGGTCGGCGGACGGCAAATACCTCTATTTCATCAGCGACCGCAGCGGCAGCATGAACCTCTGGCGCAGCGCGCTGGATGAGGCTACCGAGCAAGTGCTGGGCACGCCCGAACCCGCCACAACACCCGCCCTGGAAATGCTGCACCTGAGCAGCGCGCGCGCAGGCGGTCAGATGGCGTATGTGCAGCGCGCCAAACAGCGCCGGTTGCAGGCGCTCCCCTTCGATCCGGTCAGCGCCAAAGTGCGCGGCGCCCCCGTCTTCGTCACGCAAGGCACGGGTCTCGCCACCCACCCCAGCGTGTCACCGGATGGGCAATGGCTGGCCTACAGTTCTTCGGGCGGCCCGCAGGAAGATATTTACCTCATTCGCAGCGACGGCACCGGCTTGCGCCAACTGACCAACGATGCCGCCAAAGACCGCTTGCCGCGCTGGTCGCCCGATGGCAAACGCGTCGCCTTTTTTTCGGATCGTGAGGGCCAGAATGAAATCTGGGCGGTCGCGCCCGCTGGCAACGGCACGCCGGAACAACTCACTTTCGTGGGCGGCAGCGGACGCGCGGTCTTTCCGACGTGGTCGCCGGATGGGAACATGCTGGCCTATTACCTGTATGGGCAAGGCTCTTTTCTGTTCGACCTGCGCAAACCCTGGGCGCAACAAACGCCGCAGCCCATCGCGGTCGCGGGAAAGCTGGAAGACGACCTGGGCGTTTGGGCATGGTCGCCGGACGGAGCCAAACTCGCGTGCGTGAAGTTTCGCTCCGGCACTCAGCAATTATCGGTAGCGGTGTATTCCTTGGCGACCCCGGCAGCCGCGCCACGGTTGGAAATCAGCGCGGAGAACGGCGATTACCCCACTTGGCTCAACGATAGCCAGCACTTGCTGTTCACGCTGACGGGCAAGCTCTATTTGACCGACCTGCGTGCAGGCACGACGCGCGAGCTATTTGCCCCAGCACGTGACGAAGCAGCCGAATACCCTGTGCTCGCCCGCGACAACCGCACGATCTATTACAGCCTCGCCAGCACCGAAGCCGACATCTGGCTGCTGAAACTCTGAGCGTGCAATTAACCGAAGAGTGTGCGTAATTCGGTAAGCGAATAGATACGCGGATGACGCGGATGCGGCGGATTTTCGCAGATGCTTTTTCGGGTTGAGCCGCGCTGATCCGCTGCATCCGCGTCATCCGCCCGCAGCCCAC
>JAYUCP010000607.1:0-7827 GCA_043740245.1 Acidobacteriota bacterium
CTTCCGCGCGGGCAAACCTACGCAGTATTCGCAACGCAGCGGCGCGGGCCAGCTAGATTTCAACCAGCATCAACTCGGCTGGTTTGTGCAGGACGATTGGCGTGTGAGCAAAGGCTTCAGTTTGAACTTCGGTGTGCGCCACGAATGGCAAAACAATCTGGCTGACGGCAACAACTTCGCGCCGCGTTTCGGCTTCGCTTATTCGCCGTTCCGCAACGGCAAGACGACGCTGCGCGGCGGTGCGGGCATCTTTTACGACTGGTTCGGCGCAGATACGTTTGAACAAGCCTTGCGCGTCAACGGACTGCAACAGCGCGACCTGATCGTGCAACAACCTTGTTATCCGAATCCGTTTGCCTGCGGCCAGCCCGTGCAATTGCCGCCCAGCCGCGTGCAAACCGAGCCGGGCTTGCAGATGCCCTATTCGCAAGTGGCCTCGTTCGGCTTTGAACGCGAATTGGCTCCGAATATGCGCTTGATGACGCAATACCGCTATCAACGCGGTGTGCACTTGCTGCGCGGGCACAACATAAACGCGGCGCTGCCGGGCGCGGGCCGCCACGATCCAACAGCGGGCAACATCACGCAAATCGAAAGCAGCGCCAATTCATTCAACCACGCGCTGATCGTCAACTTGAACTGGATGAAAATGGGTAAGTTCATGTTTGCCGCCAACTACGTGTTGTCGAAAAGCACGAACGAAAGCGACAGCCCGCTGAGTTTGCCTGTGAACAGCTTCGATCTGCGCAGCGAACGCGGCCCCTCGTTGATGGATGCGCGCCAGCGCCTCTTCGTGTTGTCGAATTACACGCT
This sequence comes from Acidobacteriota bacterium, assembly GCA_043740245.1. Lineage (GTDB taxonomy): Bacteria > Acidobacteriota > Blastocatellia > RBC074 > RBC074 > JACPYM01. The sequence continues at coordinate 814 of JAYUCP010000607.1, forward strand.
GCCGCGCGGCTTGCGGCTGGGCACGATTCTGCAAGCTAGTTCGGCGACGCCCTACAACGTGACGACCGGCTTCGACAACAACGGCGACAGCATCATCAATGACCGTCCGCTGGGCACAGCGCGCAACAGCGCGCGCGGCGCGGGGCGCGTGGATTTGAGCACGCGGCTGAGCTGGGGCTTCGGCTTCGGCAAAGCACGCGAAGACGCGGACGGGCACGGCCCGCAGGTGCGCGTGTTGCGCGGCGATGGCGATGCGGGCGGCATGCTCGGCTCCATGTCCGGCCTGCCCGGCGCACAACAAAAACGTTATCGCACTGAGTTTTTCATTCAGGCGACCAACGTGCTCAATCACGCCAATCCGGCGGGGTTTTCCGGCGTGCAGACTTCGCCATTTTTTGGCCAAGCGACAATGGCCTTGCCGGGACGGCGGTTGGAGACGGGGCTGCGGTTCAGTTTTTGAACTTGAGGCGCGGTCAGCCCGCTGAAAATCCGCTTGCGGTTCGCGTTGCCACCTGAAGTGGTAAAGCATTTGAGCAATTCACCAAGCGTGACAAATGCGCCTTTCAGCAGCGTTGACGCGTTGACAGCCCACACCTGGCTGAGTAGGATGCAACGCGATATATCCCCCCTGTCGCTTCGGTGGCAGGGCGCGAGGCCGTAGTCGTTTCGGCGGCTGCGGCCTCTGCTTTTTTGCTATGAAAGTCAACGTTTACATTGATGTAGCATTCCGCCCACTTTATGAAAGGCAGCGAGTTGGTGCGAAAAATCAAAAGGCTGGGCCGAGCGCGCAGCATCACCGTCACTTTTGTGGCACGTCGCGGGAAGGGCAGCCACGGCACGTTGTGCTTCGGCGCGAGCCAAGCCGTTGTGCCTGATCTCAAGGCCGAACTCCGCACGGGCACGTTGCACGCGATTCTCGCCCAGCTTGGTTTGCAAGCGTCAGATTTAACAGAGTAGGAGAACCGATGTTTCTGTTTCAATATCCGGTGCAGTTGGTGGCCGAGCCGGACGGGGGCTACGTGGTCAGGTTTCCCGATTTCCCGGAAGCCATCACGCAGGGCAATGACCTGGCCGAGGCGCTCACCGCCGCCGCTGATTGTTTGGAAGAAGCCATTGCGGGGCGCCTCCATGACCGTGGCGAGATCCCCAAACCATCGCCACGCCGTAAGCACGTGGTTTCGCTCTCCCCCCTCTTCAGCGCGAAAACCGCCTTGTATCTAGCCATGAAAGAAGCGCGCCTCAGCGAAGCCGAGTTAGCGAAGCGGCTGGGTTGGCGCGCGCCAGAGGTGCGCCGTTTGCTCGATCCGCGCGCTAGCTCCGAACTATTTCGGTTTGAGCAGGCCTTAGCAGCGCTGGGTTGGCAATTGGCGGTAGCGGCGCGCAAGGTGGCTTGAAGCCACGCTCCTAACCTGGCTGAGACAGTCTCGCAGACTCATTGACGAGTAGTGGACGGCTCGTGCAAATACTTCTCCCGCTCCTCCGGCGTCAAGCCTCGCGTCACGCGCGTGCGGGCGAGGGCCAGAACAGCCTGTATCGGGCGGCAGACTTCATAGGCGTAATTTCGCGCCGTCTTGTCGTGGCTTGCCGCGCTGTTGAAGGTGTGGCGCAGGCCATTGACCAAGCCATTGACTGGCTATTTGGCGTGTCGTACAACCCAAGCATGCCTGGCTTCAAGCAAATGCAATCTGTGAATCCCCACCTTTCCTTAACAGCGGTCAGCCTTGCCCTGCTGATCACCCTTCCTCTGTTGAGTTGGTCAGACAGCCCAGCAATTGCGCAAGGTAAAAATGCGCCCAAAATGGTTTGGCTGAAAGTTGGTACCGGAGACTGTGCAGGTCAGGATGTTGGAACCACCAATGGCCTCACACCAGATGATAAACAGGCGAAAGCAGCTTACACGGCAGTGTGCTGGGATGGCAGAATCTACGATCATAAAGATGAACGCGGGAGAGTGTTCTGCACATACAAAAATATAGCCCCTGACAAGTGTACTGGGGGAAGAAGCACTGGGATCATGTATCAGGCTGTAGCTAAGTAAATCGCCATCTTTCGTTCATAACCGGGTTATCGCTTACGACCTGCTACGGGCCAAGACTCCTTGTCCGTGGCTGCGCGCCACACCTTTACAGGATAGTCATTGCCTCCCGCGGCTATATTCTTGCCGTCCGGCGAAAAGGCTATTGAATGGATAGCGCTTGTATGCCCCTTGAGCGCGAGCAATTCCTGGCCGGTCGCGGCATCCCATAGTTTGATCGTACGATCCATGCATCCTGACGCAAGTCTCTTCCCATCAGGTGAGAAGGCGACTGACATGATAGCATCTGAATGTCCTTTGAGCGTGAACATGTCCTGGCCGGTCGCGGCATCCCACAGCTTGATGGTGCGATCCCAGCTTCCTGACGCTACTCTCTTTCCATCAGGGGAGAAGGCAATTGACCGAACAACGCCCGAGTGGCCTTTGAGGGTGAGCAGATCCTGGCCGGTCGCAGCATCCCACAGCTTGACAGCACCATCCCCGCTTCCTGACGCTACTCTGTCTCCCTCAGGTGAGAAGGCGACTGCATGGACAGAGTCCGAATGCCCTTTGAGAGTGAGCAACTCCTGACCGGTCGCGGCATTCCAGAGCTTGACGGTTCGATCATAACTCCCGGTAGCCAGGCGCTGCCCATCCGGTGAGAAGGCGACTGAAGAGACAATGATCGAATGTCCTTTGAGCGTGAGCAGTTCCTCCCCCGACGCGGTATCCCAGAGCTTGGCGGTTCGATCAGCACTTCCGGTAGCCAGGCGCTTCCCATCCGGTGAGAAGGTGACTGAAGAGATACCGTCTGAATGGCCTTTGAGGGTGAGCAGTTCCTGGCCGGTCGCGGCATCCCACAGCCTGCCGGTACGATCCATGCTTCCTGACGCTACGCTCTTTCCATCCGGTGAGAAGGCGACTGAAGAGACAGAGTCCGAATGCCCTTTGAGGATGAGCAACTCCTGGCCGGTCGCGGCATTCCAGAGCCTGGCGGTTTGATCATAACTCCCGGTTGCCAGGCGCTGCCCATCCGCCGAGAAGGCGATTAAACAGACAGCGTCCGAATGCCCTTTGAGCGTGAGCAGTTCTTCACCAGTCGCGGCATCCCAGAGCTTGGCGGTTCGATCATAACTCCCGGTTGCCAGGCGCTTCCCATCCGCCGAGAAGGCGACTGAGGATACATTGATCGAGTGTCCTTTGAGTGTGAACAGTTCGTGGCCCGTCGCGGTATCCCACAGCTTGGCGGCTTGGTCAGCACTTCCGGTCGCCAGACGCTTCCCATCCGGCGAGAAGGCGACAGCATAGACAAGGCTCGAATGCCCTTTGAGCGTAAGCAGCTTCTGACCCGTCGCGGCGTCCCACAGCTTGGCGGTTTGATCGCTACTTCCAGTCGCCAGTCGCTTGCCATCCGGTGAAAAGGCGACAGAATAGACAAAGCTCGAATGCCCTCTGAGTGTAAGCAGTTCCTGCCCCGTAGCGGTATCCCACAGCACGGTACGATCTTCACTTCCAGTCGCCAGGCGCTTCCCATCTGGCGAGAAAGTGACTGACAGTACCTGCCCCGAATGCCCGTTGAGTGTGAGCAGTTCCTGGCCGGTCACGGTATCCCACAGCTTGGCGGTTTGATCACTGCTCGCCGTCGCCAGTCGCTTCCCATCCGGCGAGAAGCTGACTGATAGAACACGATCCGAATGTCCTTTGAGGGTGAGCAGTTCCTGGCCTGTGGCGGCATCCCAGAGCTTAGCGGTGCGATCACCGCTGCCCGTCGCCAGCCGCTTTCCATCCGGTGAGAAGGCAACTGAAAAGACAATGTCGTTATGGTGCAAGGTGAACAACTGCCGGTGTGAGAGCCGCCACAAGTAGTGCCACTCGAAGCCGCGTAGATCTTCCTCTCCTGCCTGCGGCTGGTGCGCCTCCAAAAGCTCTACGACATGTCCTACGTCAGGAATCTCCCATGCCTGCTGTGCCAGGTTCATATGCGCTGTATACAATGACCGGCGATTGGCCAGCCCCTGTTCAATGGCGCGATTTCGTTGCTGGAGGGCAAACCAAACGAGCACGGCCATTGCGGCGATGATCACCGCGGCCACAGCCGTCGCGCGCAGCAACCCACGCCGGAACGCCGCCCGCTGCCGCCGCGCTTCCGCATCCGGCATATTCGTCTTCACCCATTCCCGATCAAAGACCAGCGCATAAATCCGATTGCGCTCGCGCAAGCGCCCCGCTTCGACCCGCGCAATCCCGGACAGCCGCAGCATGCTCAGCACCGGATTGGCTTCGTCGTCGCGCACACGCTTGCCGCGCTGTACTTGTTCGTAGAGGTGCAGCAGGCTCGGTAAATCAACTTCGCTGTGCAGCATGCGTTCGCGCACGAAGAGCAGATTGTCATCGCGTTCCTGCGCGCGCGGCGAAAAGAAAAGCTCTTCGCACAAACGATCCACCGATTGCGGATTGCGGATTGCGGATTGCGGATTGGCTTCGGCGATGGATTGACAGAGCCGTTGAGTGAGATAGGGATGCCCGTTCGTCCAGTAATGAATTCGTTTGAGCAAGGCCACGCCGGTTTTTTCTTCGTGTCTCAAGCCTTGCGCCAGCGACAACGCCTCGGCTTCGGTGAAATCGTGCAGTTCGATGCGCTGGCCGATGTTGAACGGCGTCATCCGCGTGTCGCGGATCAAATCCGAGGGCGTCGCCACGCCCAGCAAACAAAAGCTCAGCCGTTCTAACTCCGGGTCTTCCGTCCGCCGGTTGTAGCATTCGCGCAGCGCGGCAAAGAATTCATCGGTCGCAAACGGCAGGCTGAGCACGGCGTCAATCTCGTCCACGAAGATCACCACCTGGCCGGGATAATGCGGCAGCAGCACGTCGCGCAACGCCCGCAGCCAGCGTTGAATGGGGCTGAGTTCGCGTTGCGCGCGCCAGTAAGCCAGCAGTTCGTCTTCAAGTTCCAGTTGCTGGCCGATGTAACTGAGCAGGCCGCGATACCATTGCTCGGCGGTGACGTTCTGCCCGATGGCGGTCAGGTCGAGGATGGCGACGCCCACTTCGGCTTCGCGCAAACGGAAGGCCGTCTGCACCATCAGGCTGGACTTGCCCATCTGGCGCGCGGTCAGCACATAACAAAAGCGGCCTTGGCGCAGCGCGGTGAATAGCTCGGCATCGGCTTGGCGGGCGACGTAACAACGGGCGTCGCGCCGCAGCGTGCCGCCTGTGACATAGAAGTTGGTGGTTAAGCTGATCATTCAGGCTCTGGCATTCTTCTTCGTCGCGTAGCGACGGCGCGACTTTAGCCGTGGGTTTCAACCCACGGAGCGGGGGCGCGTGATTCCGAGTCGCGTAGCGACGGTTGAAACCCGGACGACAATGTTCACCGGTTTCAATCGTCGCTACGCGACTCCTGGGCTTTGCCGTCGCCTTCCCGTGGGTTGAAACCCACGGCTAAATTCAGGCTGTCGCTACGCGGCGCAGAAGTTTCCCTCGCTTTCCGTCGCCGGTCACATCACTCACAACAAATGCTCTTTCAGATAGCTCGCGTACAACCGGCAGCGCGGTCTTGCCGCGCGCGCCGCATCGCCAACCACCACGCCCGCGCTGCGCAGGCGATAAAAACTCTCCGCCGTTGGGCAAGGCTGACCTTGCAACAAGCCGCGCACGACTTCGCACAACGCCGCGTCCTGTGATAACGCAAACAGCAACCGCCGCAAATGATCGCCGAACGGCCCTTCGTCGTGCACGGCCTGTGCTGCCAGCATCTCGAAGCTTGAGCCCTGCGCCATCAACTCGTGCAGTCCGCAACGCACCAGATACGGATGGCCGCCCACCAGACCAAAGAAACGCTCAACCTCTGCTTCATTCAAAGGCGCGCCGTAGCGGCGATTGAGTTCAGCCACTTGTTCAAGCGTGAAATCTTCGAGCGTGAGCCGCGTGCCGACGTTGAAGGGCGATTGGTGTATGTCGGTGATGAACAAGTGCGCCTCGGTCGCGTAGGCCAGCGCCAGCGTCAAGCGCGGCCACGGCCCCGCCGGTTCGAGCGAACGCGCGTTGTGCCACGAACGGAAGAGGCCGAAGACTTCGTTGCCAAACGCGCAGGTGAAGAGCCGGTCAACTTCATCCATGCCCCAGACCAGATGCGCGTGGTTTTCGCCCAGCGCCGCGCGGCGCAAATAGCGGGTGAAATTCATGCTCGGCCCCAACTCGGCGTCCCACACTTCGGCGGGCGTCACTGCGAGTTCCAGTTGTTCGGCTATGGCTTTGGCGAGCGCCAACAGGAAGCTTTCCGCCGAGACCAGTTGCGCGGCGTTGAACAATTGAAAATCGGTGAGCGCCACGCGCGCGCCCGTCTCGCGCGCCTGTTGCAGGCTGCGCGCCAGCAGCGAAGTCTTGCCCACCTGGCGCGCGCCTTTGACCAGCACGATGCTGTCGCGCCGCGCCACGGCGGCTTGAAATTCGGCGTCCGTCCGCCGCTCGACGTAAAAGCGCGAAGCCAGCGGTACCGCGCCGCCGACCGGTTCCAATTCCTCGTGCGTGTTGCCGGAACCTGCTTCCGTGCCCGTCACCACGCGCACCTCGGCGACGAAGCTGTAGCCGCGTCCTGGCACGGTCACGATGTAACGATGCTCGTCGGGTGTTTCGCCGAGCGCGCGCCGCAAGGCAAAGATGTGCACGCTGAGGTTGCCCTCTTCGACAATGCTGTCCGGCCACAAGCGCCGCATCAATTCTTCTTTGCTCAGCACTTGCTCGCGCCGCTCGACCAGCGCCAGTAACAATTCGAAGTCTTTGGACTTGAGCGGCACCACCACGCCCGCGCTGAGCAGCAGCCGCTTGGCGACATCCAGGCAGAAAGTGTCGAAGAGATAAAGTTGTGGAGTTACTTGGCTCATCATCGTGACCGGAAGAGAAAGTTGTAACTGCTCAGCCCGTGTCAGTAGCCCGACCGTGAGGGAAGGCGCGCCTGCTCGTCGAACCCATTGGTTTCATTGGCAGGCGTGGGGGGCCCG
>JAYUCP010000608.1:0-3221 GCA_043740245.1 Acidobacteriota bacterium
CACGCGTCGCCCCACAAATCCACAAAGAAACGCTGCGTCCGCCGCGACCACCAGCCGTTGATCCCCGGGCTCAAGAACGAATCGTCGAACAGCAAGAAGTGGCCATGCCCCGCGACTGTCGCGCGGTAGGCTTGCCAGTCGTGCAGCAACACCAGCGGCAAGTACCAACTCACAATGCCTAACACAACGATCACCACGCACAACACTGCCAGCCGCCATTCGCGCCGCCGCAACCAGCCCAGCCAGACCAGCGCCGTCACCACGCCCAACAGCGGCGCCAGCGTCACGCGCACGCCCAGCGCCACGCCCAGCAACGCGCAACCGGCGATCAACATCCGCCGCGACTCACGCCCGTGCAACATCAGCGTCAGCCCGATCAAGCCCAACACCAAGGCTGGCGTATCGCTGCGCGGCGCACAACTGTAGACCCAGATGTTTGGAAAGAAGCAGCACAGCAACGCGCCTGTCACGGCGATGCGCCGGTCATTGAAAATTTCGCGGTACAGATAAAACAGCGCCGCGCCCAGCAAACTGGCGAACAGGAAATTGACCGCCACCAGCGCGCGGAATTCGTCGCCGATAAACCAATTCGCCAACTTGCCCATGACGACGAAGACCGGAAAGCCCGGCGGATGCGGCGCGTGTTTGGTCACGTCGAAATGGCGCAGCGCCCGCCCGAACAGGATTTCATCCCATTCCCACCACGAGGCGGGCCGCGCCAGCCAGCGCGTGACGGCGCAGAGCAGCGTGAGCAGACAGGCAATCATGAAATCGTTGTTAAAGCGCAACAGCGTGCGCTGGCTGGCGGAGTGCATACTCGGCGAATTTTGCATGCGGGCATCTTAGCCAATGCCGGGCAAACTGTCAGTGTTGTACGGCAAACTGTTAGTTTGCCGTGGCCTTGGCAAGCTAAACACTTGGTTGTCATCTGTGCCGCAGCCGCGCTGACTTCGGCAAACTAACAGTTTGCCGTACACATGGCTGAGTTACTGCAAATACCGGAAGCCAAACCACACGCCGAGGTGCCGGAACAGCGTCCAGTTATTCGGGCTATACGTCGCGCTGTCCGTTTGCCAGGTCGTATCGCCCAAGCCACTAGGCGCGCTGCGTGAGGGAATGCGCAACCAGGCTTCGGGCGCATTCAAATCGCCGACGCGGAAGTAGTGGGCGTCGTTGTGCAGGTAATGCAGCAAATATCTTGAGTCCGCGCCATAAGCCGCGCGCGCGCGCCGCGCGACTTGTTTGTCGCCGGCAAACAACGCGGGCGAACAGGCGTAAATCGGATCGAGCTTGCCCGTCTCGATAATCATGGGGCGCGGCGCGACCAGCGCGAACAGATCAGAGGCGTCCAGATATTCGCGGATGTCGGCGTAAGACCAGTTCCAACAGCCGTGGCTGAAGTTGTATTTCAACACGTTCAAGTCCGGCGAAAAGCCCGCGCTGATGCCGACCGTCACGCGCGGATCGAGCGCCGCGATGTAACTGGAAATTTCGCCGCCCATCGAAAGGCCCGCCACCACGACGCGCGCGGCGTCAACGTCGGGCCGCGCCAGCGCGTAATCGAGCGCGCGCATCGCATCCCACGCGCGTTCGCCGTCCTCTTCCCAATCGGTATAGAGCGGCGCGTCCTGCGCCACAGGCGGCAGGTTGGGTTTGAGCGAAGGCTTCACGACGTTGCCGTGCGCGGGGTCGTCGCCCTGTTCATAGCCGCCGTCGTAACCCAGCACTTCGCTTTTCACCGCGCCGTAACGAATGCGGTCTTGTTTCGGGCGATGCGAAATATCCACGGCCAGCACGATGTAACCCTGCCGCGCGAAGGCGTCGCCGTACCAGAACAGCGGTGAACTGGGATCAAAGGCTTGCCAGGCGCTGCCCGTGTGTCCGTTGACGACCAGCGCCAGCGGGTACTTGGCCTTGCCGCGGCCACCGTCGCGCACGCCAGTGGTCGGCTTGGCTAGATAGCCGTGGCCCAGGCGTTCAAGCGGCGCACCGCCGTTTGGGTTGGGCAGCGTCCAGCGGAAGGCGAGTTCGGTGAGCGAGTAGGTTTGCGGATAGGCTTGCGCGTTGTCATCGCGCTTTTTGTCCGGCACGCCCAGTAGCGGCGGCATCTGGTTGCGCGTCTCGCGCGCTTCGCTGGTCAGCGGCTGCGGATTGCCAGAGAGCGCCAGATGATAAAGCTGTTTGCGCATGCGCGCCTGCCAGCGCGCGCGCTCTTCGTTAGTCTTCCCGGCAAAGCCGTAACCCAGCACTTCGGCCCGCGCGCCGCGCCATTGATAAACCGGCACGCCGGTCTGTTGCAGTGTGCCGCTGATCGTGCGCCCGCTGACCGTGCCGTCGTATGTCTGCCCTTTGACTGTGAAGCGCAGTGTTGTGCCGTTCCAGCGTTCGATGGCGAAATCCTCTTCGAGCATTTCGTCGCAAGATTCGTAAACGGCGTAAACTTTCAAACGGCCTTCAAAGCCGCTGGACGAGGTGGTTGACCGGTCAATGCGCAAGCGCGCGCGCAGGCCGGTTTGCGCGACCTGAATATCAAATACTTGCGGCGCCAGCGCGGGCGTCAGGTATTCGTGATTCCAGCCGGTCACGTGCCATTTATACGCCAGCCAATCGGTCGGCTTGTTAGACGAACTGGTGCTGCTGGCATAGCGCATGTTCAACGTGCCTTCGACGATGCGCCCGCGATACCATTGCCAGGTGTTGCCGTTGGTGCGGCGGAATTCCAGCGTGCGTGTGCCCGCGTTCCAGGCCACGTTATCGAATTGTTCAACCGGTTTGTCTTGCTCGTCGAGCCGCGCGCCCAGATAGTTTGCGCCTTGCTGCTCGAAGCGGAACGTCATGCGCTGATTGCCGGCCAGCACGTACCAACGGCCAGCCGGGCTGCTGGTGTCTTGCGCCAGGGCGCTGCCACACAGCCAGAAACACGCCACTACAAACTGCGCCGCCACCACGGCCCAGCGTTTCCCACATGCATTCATACTGTAAATAACCTTTGGCGAGTGTCGCCGCACGGCAAAGTCGCGCGCCATGCGGGATTCAATCACGAAGATTTATCGGGGTGCTGTGAATTTGAGGAAGCTCTCGTGCGGTGTTGCGCTCACGCGGGATGCGTTATTGAACGGGGCTAAGCATCTAAACTAGGAAGATCGGTTCGGGAGCGGCACCAAAGACATGGTCAATATCTTCGGCGCTAAAGATGGCGTATTTCAGGTTCGCAATGCAAG
>JAYUCP010000609.1:0-3220 GCA_043740245.1 Acidobacteriota bacterium
TCGGCCACATTACTTCGGCGAACATCCCCGGCGCCAATCTGCCACGCGCGTTGCCGACCTCCAATTCGACCGGCATCGTGCGCGTCTTTGCATCGAGCGCATGGCTCACGCGCAAGACCCGCCCCGTGAATGTCTCGCCAGGGAAGGCGGGCACGGTGAAGTTGATCTCCTTGCCCGGCGCGATGCCCGCGACTTCGGTTTCGGGCACAGCGACGACCAGCCGCAGCCGTGCGATCTGTTGCAGCCGCAGCATGGGCGCGGCATTCGCGCTGCCAGCCGAACCGGCTAGACTGCCCGGATGCGCGTTGCGTTCGGTGATGACGCCGGCAAAGGGCGCGCTGATCTTCAAATAGTCTTCGACGTTTTTGACCCCGCGTACCGCGTCCAGCAAAGCCTTTTCGCTTTCTTCCAACGCGCGCACCTGCGATTGCGCCGCCTTTTCGTTTTCCAGATAAAGCTGCACGCGCGCCCTTGCCCCTTCGGCATTGCGTTGCGCGATCTCGACATCGTTGCCCGCGACCGCGCCCGGTGTCGCCGAAGCGGCTTTCAACCGCTGATACGTCGTCTCTTCGGCGGCCAGTTTGGCTTCGGCTTCCAGCCGTTGTGCCTTGATCGAACTGATGCGGGCGACGGCTTCGGCGCGTTGCGATTGGGCGGCGCGCGCGCGGGCTTCGGCCTCGCTGCGTTGCGTGTCAAGTTCGGGCGCGCGCAAGGTGGCCAGCAATTGCCCCTGCCGCACGCTGGAGCCGCGATCCACGTTGATCGTTTGCACGAAGCCCTGCACTTTGGCGTAAAGCGCCACGTCCTGATACGCCTGCAATTCACCGGGCAAGCGCGTCTGGCGATTGAGTTCGTGGGATTGGACGGTCGTTACGGTGACGGTGGGTGGCGGCGCGGGCGCGGCGGATGCTGTCTGAGCAGGCGCGGACGGCACGGGTTTATTCGTGTTGCACGCGAGGCTTGCCAGCAGCAGCGAGAGCGCGAGGGTGTAGAAGCTTTGCTTGTTCATATTTTTGTTGGTCTCAGCCTAAATCGCACCAACCGAGATTGGTACACTCGCGTTCAACTGAACGCGTCGGCGTCAAGTGTTCAGAGTACCGACTTTAGTCGGCAGCGCGCCGCAGGCGCGTCATTGGGGCGCTGCGCGCCCGCGCCGACTAAAGTCGGTACTCTGAACACTTGCTTGCCAGAGTAGTAATTGCTGCCGGTGTTCCAATGTTCAGTGGTTTGATTTAGGCAGCGGCGTATTCGGTGTAAGGCCTGACATACGGTGGTTGAAAGCCGAGCACGATGTCGCTTTTCGGTATACCTGCCTCTTCCAGTTCGGCGGCGATGCCGTGTTCGAGCCAGTCTTCCTGTATCCAGATTTTGCCGTTGCGAATTTCCAGATGCGTCACGACGGTGTGTATGCGCCGCCCATTATCCCAGCCTTCGCGCATCAGAAGGTAACTATCAGACCGGTGATCGAAGACGGTCTTGTCGCGCAGTTCGGCGTATTCCTTCAATTCGCCGACGTGTTGCGTCAGGAGCCGCTCGATGATGTTGCGGTATTGTTCCAGTTGATCCATTGCACAATCTCTTGCTGCCATAAGCCGGATTATAGCCAGTTATTCGTTCGTTACCACGGCGTGCTCTTTGACCTTCAACACCACGAAGGTCACATCGTCATCTTGCGCGCGGCCTTGCGCCCAAGCCTCGCCTGCCGCGACCAGATGTTCGATGAGTTGTTGCGGCGACTGGCTGGCGGCCTCGGCCAGCGCGCGTTTGGTGGCGTCGTAATCAAACATTTCGTCTTGCGGATTGAAGCGCTCCGGCAAACCGTCGCTCAGCAGCACGACGACATCCCCGGCGTTGAGCGTGGCTTCCGCTTGTTTGTATTGATAGCCCGTTATGCCGCCCAGGGGCAGGGCTTGCAGCGCGATCTCTTCGACCGCGCCGGTCAGCGCGCGATAAATCAGCACGGGCGGCATGCCGGCGATGCTCACCGACAACTGCTTGCCTTTCACTTTGACCATCGTCATTGCCATAAACAGCCCGCGCAGGTTCATGCGTTTGAGCGTGCGGCTGAGCCGGTCAAAGATGTGCGTGATGTCGGGATGATAGGCCAGCGTATCGAACAGACTCTTTGTCGCCGTGACCATCGTGCCTGCCTTCAAGCCGTGTCCCGTCGCATCGCCCACGGCAACGGTGAGCGTGCCGTCTTCGCCGAGATGAAAGTCGTAGTAATCGCCGCCGACTTCCGAAGCGGTTTTCATATACGCGGCGATGTCGAGATGTGGCAGGCTGGGCAGTTTCTTCGGCAACATCGAAAGCTGCAACTGGCGGGCTTCTTCCAGTTCAGCGGCGCGGCGGTCGTTCTCGGCTTTGACTTTCTCGTGTTCCAGCGCGGCGGCGGAGAGTTGGTTGACCCGGGTGAGTTGATCTTCGAGATCAAGGCTGGTGCGAGCAAAGCGGCGGGCAAGGAAGATTGAGGGTGCAAGGATGATACAGAGGATTGACACGAATTGCAGGGACTGGGACAGCGAGTCGTTCCCTTTCGCGATATAGCGGATATAGATGACAGCGGCAATGGTTAGCGCTGACCCTAAAACAATACCGAAACCAATAATCCAAGCTCCATCTACTCGCTTTCTGATCGCCAGGATCGTGACTCGCAGTATTTCCAGCGTTGCTGCTGCGCTAATCAAAACTGGGCCGAGACGGTTCAAATTAACCAGCGCAAGGAAGAAAAATAAAACAGCACCCATGACCCAGAGCCAAAACCGTCGGGGCAGGCGATCTAAATATACCGTATAGAAAAATGCCAAAATGAATGGGATACTTGCGTAAGCTGAAAGCGCAGAGACCACAAATAAAGAGATGACACCTGTTGTTCCATAATGGTCAATCCGCAACTGAGAAAAGGGAAAAAAAGCGGTGAATAGCGTGCAGGCTGCCAGACCGAAGAAGAGGTTGGCGCGCTGGCGCGGATAAAACCAGTAGAACAACAGATGCAACAAGCCAACGATAAGTAGCAACCCACATTGTAGCCAATAAACGGTTTGGAATTGAAATTTGACGCGGGCATAGTCTGTCTGCGCCTGTTTGGCTTCCTGCAGTCTCAGCCCAAAGCCCACGCCATAATCGCTGGTGCGATTGGTGTAAAGACTCAATCTGCTTCGCAATCTATCCAGCCAGCGGCTCCACAATGAAGTCATATCACGCAGGGCCATGCACGAAT
>JAYUCP010000610.1:0-3216 GCA_043740245.1 Acidobacteriota bacterium
CACGGGACGCGAGCCGTTTCCCGGTGACGTGTTGGTGGCGGGCAATCGCATGGAAGCCGTCGCCGAGGGCGTCGGGAAAATCGAATCTGGCGGCGCGCAGGTGATGGACTGCGGGGGCGCGACGCTGATGCCCGGGCTGGTCGAATCGCATGCGCATTTGTCGTGGCCTTCGTCGGTCGGTCGCGTCATCAACGCGATGCGCCTGCCGCCCGAAGAGCATCTGCTCGTCACGGCGCACAACGCCCGCGTCACGCTCGATGCCGGATTCACGAGCGCCTATTCCGCCGGCTCGCTCGGCACGCGCTTTGAAGTCGCGCTGAAAAAAGAAATCGAAGGCGGCTGGTTACCTGGACCGCGTTTGATTTCGTCTTCGCTCGAACAGGGGCCGTCAGGCGTTGCGGGCGTGCCACCCGCCGAAGGCAATAAACACGGGCGCGGCGGCGCGGCAATGCGGGCTTACGTCGCCGAAATGGCGGAACTCGGCGTAGATTCGATCAAGCTGTTGTTATCGGGCGATGACGCTTTTGCCGAGGGCGCTTCGCAACATCTGACTTATACCGAAGAAGAAGTGGCGGCGGCAGCGAAGGAAGCCTACGCACGCGGCATCTGGCTTTCGTGTCACGCGCAATCGGCGGAATCTATCAAGCTCGCCTTGCGCCACGGCTTTCGCATTCTCTATCACTGTTCGCACGCCGATGAAGAGGCGCTGGATTTGCTCGAAGCTCAAAAAGCTAAAGTCTTTGTCGCGCCCGCCGTGGGCTTGCGTTACGCGCGCATGCACGAAGCCGAAGCCTTTGGCATCACACGCGCTGTAGCTGAAAAGATGGGCGTGTTTGCCGAAGTCGAACGGATGCAAACGCTCTATCCCGAAATGCGACGACGCGGCATTCGCGTCTTGCCGGGCGGCGATTACGGATTCCCCTACAACCCGATTGGCCGCAACGCGCGCGATCTGGAATTGTTTGTCACACTGTTCGGCTATACAAACACCGAAGTCCTGGTCGCTGCCACCCGCTTGGGCGGCGCATTGATGAATCAACAGTTGGGGCAAATCAAAAAAGGCTGGCTGGCGGATTTGTTGTTGCTTCAAGGAGACCCCGTGCAGGATGTGACCATTTTGCAAGAGCGCCAGCGGTTGCGGTTGGTGATGAAAGATGGCGTCATCAATTAATTGCCCGGGCAATTTTTTTCCGTTTCGATATGAAATTAACCGAGCAAGAGAAAGTGGATTTGGTGAGCTTCCTGAGTGTGTTGTGAGCAGTGGTCAGTGGTTGGAGAACACCTATGAGCAAATATCTGATTTTGACGTTGGCGTTTTGTGCCTTGCTGTTTGCGCGCGATTCGACGGCGCGTGAGGCTGACGCACCGCCTGCGAATCGTCGCAACTTCGTCACTTGTCCGATTGTGCGCGATTCCAAAACAATGCCGTGCTGGCTGGCTGAATACGAAGGCGAGTTGTATTACCTCGGTCAGCAAGGCAGCAGTTCCTCGGAATTCTATCCGCCGCAGTTGAATCACGAAGTATTGGTTGAGGGAACGGTTTCAAATGAACCGCGCATCTGTGGCGGCATTCCGCTCAAGCCAGTTCGGATTTCGGTGCTGCCGGAACTCAATCGCGCGTGCAATACGTTGTTGCCTGCGGAGGATGGACTGGAGCCGCCGCCCGCGCCGGCGCGCCGTCCGGTTGAGCAAATGCGCCAGCAAGGCACAGAGACGAACGCGCGCGAATTCACCGTGCCTTATGATTTCGACAGCGACTACCTGACGTTGCACACGACGCGCATCGTGGGCGAGGCCGCTCGCGTAGCCAAAGCCGTGCAGCCTGCCAAGATCGAAGTAACCGGCTATCGCGCGACGACGTGGCTGTCGAACGGAAAGAAATTTATCGAAGCCGAATCCATCGCCGCCAAACGCGCCCACAAAGTCGGCGACATTCTCATCGGCCTGGGTTTGCCCGCCGCTACGGTGAGCGTCAAGGCGAAGACCGAGCCGGAACCTTGCGACGGCGTGACCGATGCTGACAAACGGCGCGTCACTATCAAACTTATCCCTTAACCGTGACATTGATTTGCCCTTGAACGCATACGCAGGCGGCGGCAGGCGGCGGCACGCAGCGGGACCCACGCGGCGGGACCCACGGCGGGACAAGGATATGGAATTACGTCATCTCAAGTATTTCGTGGCCGTCGCCGAGGAGTTAAATTTCAGGCGCGCCGCTGAAGTCATTCACATCGCCCAACCGGCGTTGAGCCAGCAGATCAAGCAACTGGAAGACGAGATCGGTGTCGCGCTGTTTGTGCGCAGCCACCATAAGGTCGAACTCACGGCGGCGGGGAAGGCGTTTTATGACCGGGCGCAAGCGATCTTGCAGGACGCGAAACAGGCCATCGCGGACGCGCGCGCCATCGTGGACGGCGAGGCCGGGGCGGTCACAATCGGCTTTGTCAGCTCGGCGGCCATCGTCGTCCTGCCGAGGCTGCTGAAATATATTCGCGAACAGTTGCCACTAGCGGCGGTCGAACTAAAAGAACTCGCGCCGGGCGAGCAAATAGACGGCTTGTACAACAACACGATTGACCTCGGCCTGTTTCATGCGGAGTTGGAAGACGAGGTGTTTGAAACGGCCGTCGTTTCGCGCGAACGATTGATCGTGGCGCTGCCCAGCGCCAGCCCTTTCGCGCGCCGCAAGCTGATTGATCTGAAAGAACTGGCGCGCGAAACCGTCATCATGCCGGCGCGGCACGCCACGTCCGGCTATTTCGAACGGGCGCGCGCGGCCTTCCAGGCGGTCGGGTTCATGCCCGAGCACATCTATCACACGAGCCTGCTGCAAACGGGCTTGCTGCTGGTGGGCGCGGGCGTCGGCGTCTCGCTGCTGCCGGAATCATTCCAGCGCATACAAGTCAACGGTGTGGTTTACCGCCAACTTTCGACTCAACCTCCCACCATTGACTTGATTGCCGCGTGGCGGCGGGACAATGCTTCGCCGCTGCTGGCCCGGATCACGAAAAAGATCAGGGAAGACAGCGCCGCCTTCTTCGTCGCGTAGCGACGGCTGACCTTAGCCGCGGGTTTACAGCGTTTTCGCTTTGAATGTTCAGTGCTGAGGCCGGCTGTGGGGCAGGTTCTGAACCCATGTGCGCCAGGTTAAGGTGTAAGTCCTTTGAAATCAGTCGGCTGTTGCCGACGGTTGATAGTGCTAAGAGTTGCCACAAC
>JAYUCP010000611.1:0-7786 GCA_043740245.1 Acidobacteriota bacterium
AACCAAGAGATCACGCGTTACCCAGAGTCTGAGGTCGCCCTGTCGCTGACTGTGCCGTTTGAAACTGGCGCTACCGGCGTCAATTCCCGCCAGACCATCAGCAATCCGGCAAGCAAGCTGTTCATCAGTTTTGTTGGCGGGCTGTGCGCGGGGCGTGACGGTCTGGACTTGGAAAAAAGCGAATGCATCATCGGGCGCGGCGACGATTGCGACATCAAGGTGGACGGCGACACCGTCTCGCGCTACCACTGCCGCATCAAACGCATTGGCAACGCCTTTCTGGTCGAAGACACCAGCCGCAACGGCACTTATATCAACGGCGCACGCATCGCCGCCACACAACTTTGCGATCAGGATCAATTGCGCGTCGGCCAGAACATACTGCTGATTCATCTCTCGTCCAGCCGCGGCACCGGCGCGCTGGCGAGCAAGAGCACGACGCCAAATCTGTTGCCTTACCTGTTGGAACTGAAACCGCACATCGTCATCAAGGGTCTGGAAGTCGGCGTGACCCAACCCTTCGGCGAAGAGCGCATCACGATTGGCCGACGCGGTGACAATCACCTGGTACTGGATTTCGACAACATCTCGCGCCAGCACCTGTGCATCGAGCGGCGCGACGATCAATACATCGCCAGCGACATGGGCAGTTCCAACGGCAGCTATCTGAACGACCAGCGCCTGCAATCCGCCGCAGTGCTCAAAGACGGCGATTGCCTGCGCATCGGCGATTACACCCTGACCGTCAAACTGCGCGGCCAGGATTGCATCTTGAGCTTCAAACAGATCACGAAAACCTGAGGCGTGGGACCTGAGGCGCGGCATTGATCACGCATTCCCAATTATGATCGGACGCACCATCGGCAATTACGAAGTCGTCAGCCAATTCGGCGAAGGCGGAATGGGGGAACTGTTTCTGGGCCGCCACACGCGCCTCGCCCGCGAAGTCATTATCAAAACCATCCGCACCGAAGATTTCAGCCCGCGCCAGATCGAACACCTGCGCACGCGCCTCGAACGCGAAGCCTTCATCCAATCGCAACTCGAACATCCGAGCATCGTGCGCGTCTACGATTTCATCGCCGAGGCTGAGTCTACGTTTATGGTGATGGAGTACGTGCCGGGCCGCGACCTGCGTAAGATGATTGCCCGCGAGACCGGCCCGGTGCAGCCCGCGCGCGCCATCCGTCTGTTCAAACAAGTCCTGCGCGCGATTGATTACGCGCACCATTTCATCTACTCCGACCAGCAGGGCAAGAAACACCAGGGCATCATCCACCGCGATCTGAAGCCGGCCAACATTCTGATCACGCCCAACGACATCGCCAAAGTCACCGACTTCGGCATCGTCAAAGTGCGCGGCGTCAAAGGCGGCACGCAGATGGGCTTCAATCCCGGCACGCCCGAATACATGTCGCCCGAACAGGCGCGCGGGCGCGAACTGGATCACCGCTCCGACATCTATTCGATGGGCGTAGTCTTCTTTGAAATGCTGACCGGCAACGTGCCCTTCTCCGACACGGGCGACGGCACTTCGGATTATGAAATCCGGCGCGGCCACATCGAACTGCCGCCGCCCTCGCCGCGCCAGTTCAAAGCCGACCTCTCGCCCGAACTCGAAAAGATCGTGCTCAAGTCGCTCGAAAAAGACCCGGACGACCGCTACCAGACGGCGCGCGACTTTTATCTCGTGCTCGAAGAGTTCGAGCGCAGCGGCAAAGCCGATTTCGCCAAAGTCGCCGTCGCCCGCTCCACCGTCGCTGAAGGCCAACAACGCGGCACCGGCGTCGCCATCATTGACGTGACCACGGTCGGCTTCAACGAAAGCCACACCGGCATCCTCGGTCACGAATCAACAAGTATGGGCAACGGCGCGCTCGGCGCTTATGGCACGAGCGTGGCAGATGGCTATCAACGCTCGCCGCTGCCGGTGGTCAACACGAAAGATAAGGATCACAGGCCGTTGATTATTGGGGTGGCGGCGTTGGTGTTGTTGACGGTGTTGGCGGCTTGGTGGTTGTACAGGCGCACATCACGGTCACAAGTACCTGACAACAATCCAACAACAATCGCTCCGCGCGGAATGAAAGCTATTAGTGCGGGTCAATTCAAGATGGGGCGAGATGATGGTAGCGAGTTTGAAAAACCAGCGCATGTGGTTTCAACCAATTCTTTCTACCTGGATGAAAAAGAAGTCTCGAATGCAGATTACGAAAGATTCGTGCAGTCTGGCCAACGTAGCGCTCCCAAGAATTGGGTTGACGACAAGATTCCTGCCGGGGAAACTTTTTACCCAGTAAGTAATGTAAGTTGGTTCGATGCCTATGCCTATTGCCGCTGGTTGAATAAGCGCCTGCCCACTGAAACAGAATGGGAATACGCAGCACGCGGCAAGGAGAACTTCCTCTACCCGTATGACAATAAATGGGAGCCTGAATATTCCAGTGCCTCCCCCTCTAGCGAAGCGATTGGCAAGCTCAGCAACGTGGGCAGCTATCCCAAAGGCGCCAGCCCTTTCGGAATACTTGATATGGCTGGAAACGTTGCTGAATGGACTGACAGCTTTTACGAACCATATCCTAACAGCCCCGCTAAAAACGACCCTGGGAATCGGGTGATACGCGGGGGTTCATACGTCAATCCACCAATACAACAAACAGCGACCGAACGGCGTTGGCTCAAACCGAATGAGACACGCGAATACGTCGGCTTTCGCTGTGCACAAAGCGTAAACTGACAACGGTGCTTTCCTCCCTGTCTGCCAATTGATTTCTCACAACGAAGCGAATACTCTCCCGCCGATGAAAGCGCTGACGTATCTGTCCTTCAACTGCTTGGTTGCTATCCTTCAACTTGTTTGTGCTACTTCCGTAATGGCGCAACGCGATTACACCGTCGTAAAACCGCGCGAACGCGCCGCCACCGAAAAAATCACCGTCACCCGCAAAGCCACGCAAGCCAACAAAGGCATCCTTGCCGTGGTGCTCGAACCGGTGATCGCCGGGAAAGTCGTCATCACCGACACCAAAGGCAACACACTCCAAGCCGAGGCTGACAACAAACGCGGCATCGCCGAATTCGAGTTGCGGCGCAATCAAAGCTACTCCATCAAAGCCAGTTCGCCGGGCTATCTCAACGCTGAAAGCAAATTCCGGCTGATCAAATCCAGCGATACGCTGCGGCTCAAACTGATCGCGCAATTCGCCCGCATCGAATTGCCTGGCACGCCGGCCGGCGCGGAGGTTTTCATTGACGGCCAAGCGCGCGCGAAGGCCGATCAAAGCGGGCGCGTCGTGATTGACAACCTGGAACCGGGCAATCACACACTGCTGGTGCGCCATACCGAATACAACGATTACGAAACACCGCTGAAAGACCTGGAAGCCGGCACCGGTTATCCATTCTTCGCGCTCACCACGCTGCTGACCAAAGTCGCCAAGCTGACCATCAATTCCTTGCCCAACGCCACCGTGCTGATTGACGGTGATGTGCGTGGCCGCATCAACGCCGACGGCCAAGTCCAAATCAACTACCAACTCACTCAAGCTGCCGAACACAGCATCGCCATCGAACTGCCCGGCTATCAAACCTGGACACGCAAAGAATTGCTTACGCCCGGCCCGCGCACGCTCAGCGCCAAGCTCGACCCAATCGTCACTTCGGCGGGCGTGACCGACGGCTTTGCCAGCCTGGCGCAATGGAGCTATCCGGCTACCTGGAAGATCGTCAGCCAGAAAGGCAAAGAACTGGACAACAGCAAGCTGCAAGTCAGCGGCCCCGGCATCGGCGTGTTGAAAGAGAAAACCTACCGCGATTTCACGGTGACATTCACGGTTTGGCTGAGCGATGAAAAAGGCGCTTCGTGGATCGTGCGCACAGATCCGACGGGCCCCAACTATTACCTCTTTCACCTGAGTGGACTCAAAGCGGGCGAGCTGACGCCACGCCGTCTTTACACTTACCGGGTGAAAGATGGGCAGACGAACGAGGTCGAAACGCCCACGCCGATAACGCTCGATTTCAAAGAGAAAGAGAGCTACTACATCACCGTTTCAGTGCACGGGAATAAAATCGAACACACGATTCAAGCGATCTCGACAGCGGAAGAAAGCGGGGCCAGTTATACCGACACGTTTACCGACAAAGACCTGTTTCTATACGGCAGCTTCGGCTTTACTTCATTCAAAGGCGAAGTCTTTCTGGTTGACGATCTCTTGCTGGCCCCTGAGAAAGAGTGACGCGCAGTTTGAACAAAGCCCCAACGTTTGACGTAATCTGTCGCGGCGGCTGGCACCTTCACAACAACCAGCCAGCCCCATCCAACCATGAATACCAGAAGCACCGAAAAACAACGCCGCAAAGAACTGGCGCGGCAAATGATGGACTCGCGCGGCACTGGCCCCGCTCCGCTCGCCACCTGGTTCAAACAACACCTGACACGCCGCAGCTTTGGCAAAGGCATTGCCTGGACGGCGGCGCTCACCGCCGCCGGGCTGACCGTTTATCAGCTCACCGATAACGAACCTGAAGTCACCATGGATTCGCTCGATTTGCAGCGCAAGTCGGGTTGGAACATCGGCTCGACCGACAAAGCCCTCGCCTTTGACGGCTCGGTCTCCGCCGACAGCCAGAGCAAACCCTGGCCGGCCTATGATCCCAATTATCTGATTTCGATTTATCAACCGCGCAGCAGCGCCTGGCAGCCGTTCTTTGTGCCGACGCTGATTCAATCGCTCGGCCAGACTTCGCTGCAAGCGCAGATGCGTCCGATCAGTACGCCGCAAATGAATGACGCCTATGGCCGCGCGCAGGGTTTGCGCGAACTCATCAGCCAGGCGCAAAACGCGAATCAAACGCTGATCATCGCCGACCTGCCCGGCACGCAATCCGTCGCCCTGGGCGCGGCCATGGCGGACACGGCGGAACTCGTGCCCGGCTTCGACAACTGGCCGCACCCGCTCGGCGTCGTCAAAGCGCACGAGACGCTGGGCGCGCTGGTTTATTACGCCAATGAAATCGCCGAGAAGAAAGCCAAGCTCAAAGAAAACGCGCCCGCCCTGCTGCTGCTCGACAGCAACCGGCTGACGCCGTATCAGGACGAAGACACGCAATTCGACAACCGCTTTCTGGCCAAGGCGCCGCCCGCCGATCAATTGAAACAGCGCGGCATTCAGAACGTGCTCTACGTCGTCAAAGACGCGTCGCAGCAAAACGAACTCGATGACATGAACGAAGATTTCGTCGAATGGCAAAAGCAAGGCATCGGCGTGCGCCTGCTGCGGCTGAGCGATTTCCAGCCGCTCGACGAAGAGGTCTTGGCAAAAAATCCCAGCGGCACGCCTACGCGCGTTGTCGAACGGCATTACTACTACGGCGGCAGCCCGCTCTCGCATTGGTGGTTTTACAGTCACTATTACTACACGCCGTATGGATCGCCGATGTATTACCGTGGTGGCGGCTACGTGCCGATGTCGCGTCCAACAGGCCCTGCGCCCAGCTTCAATCCGCCAAGCTATCGCCCCGTGACGCGCCCGACCATGTTCAGCGCTGCCCGCGTCGGCGGCGCCAGCGGAGCCTCAACCGGGGGCGTCGGCAAAGCGCGTCCCAGCGGTTTTGGCCGTACCAGCGTGCGCATGTCTGGCGGACAGGTGACGGGCGTGCGGTCTGGGCGGTCAGGCTCGTATGGGCGCGGGTTCGGCGGCTTGTTTGGCGGATAGTTGACGGTCAGCCTTAACCTGCCTAGACTGCGCCTCGTCGTTGGCAGTTCTCAGTTCCCGTGAATAAAGGCAGTAGGCTTTGTCGAAATGAGCCGGAGCCAGTACCCTCCGACAGAGCCAGCTACGCAAACGTAACAGCTATGGAAAGCCAAGTGCCAATTTCAATCTTCGCGCCGATTCTATCGGGAGCCGCGTTGATGGTCGTGAGCGTCTTCGCCAAAGCCGTGCTGGATGCTGAAAAGTTCCGCCGACATCGGCCTGAGCGCGGGCAAGAGCTATTTCGCGTCTGTTTTCTTGGCCCTGATTTCATCGTCTTGGCATTGGCCTTGTTGACCTCCTCCAGAGCTTTGAACACGATCTTAAACGGACACCAAATCCAGACCTTCTGGGGAGAAAATTTCGGCGATTATTTCTGGACAATCACCGCCTTTTACGTTGCGGGACTCTTTCTGTGCGCCATTCTTTGGATCATGCATGATGTTGACGAACGAAGTTTGAAGATGCGCAAAGACAACGAAGAGCGGCAAGATCGAGAAGGCAAAACTTATTCGACTGAAATCTGGGCCATCGAATGGCGTCCATCTTTAACCAGCCGTGCTGGAGCTTTTATTTTGATCTTTGGCAATCTGCTGGGGCTTGTGGCTATAATCGCCTACGCGACTTTCATCTTTTTTGGGTTTGTGAGGAAATGGTGATCACGCTTTACATCTTAATCGGCGCAATTATCTGTCTTGCCCTGCTCATCGCTTGTTTCATTTGCTTGGAGCGATATGGCGAGTGGCTTTTTGTTCGCCTACATATCCTCGAAGATTTGTCCGAATCGAAAAAAAAAACTTCTCTTAAACAGCCATCAAAACAAATCCTCCCCGTCCTATTTGTCTTAGGCGGAGTAATGGCACTCTATTTACTGCGCGAAGAAAACCGCGCGCAGTTTATTTTCACATTTGTTCGTCCTTGGGGTTTATGGAATTGGCTTTGGCTTGGGGCAAGTTGCCTAGCCGTCCTCATCTGGTATTTTGACCGCCAAAGACACAGCCGAATGATGCAAGCGGAGCTTGCTCGCATCGCCGAAGAGAGAGATTATTGGCAAGGTGTGGCGTTTGATGCCAGCAGTTCACTGGCCGAGGCCCTCCTCGCCACCATCGGTCACCCTACGGAAACACTGGTTTCAGCAGCGCACGACCCGGAGACTTCTGCCCGTGTCGCCTCTACACACGAAACCCCATTAATACTACCACCTCTGCCGTCTGGCCTTAAAAGCGCCACAAACCCGATCAAAGCACGATAGCAAGTCAATATAGAAAAGGCCAAATGCAACTCGCTATCTTCGACATTGACGGCACACTCACCCATAGCAACGAACTCGACAATCGCTGCTTCATTCGGGCGTTCGCCGACGAATTCGGCATCGTCACCAGCTTTGCCGCATGGCAGGCTTGTCCATACATCACCGACTCCGGCTTGACGCATTTCATCCTCTCGCAACATTTCGGGCGCGAACCGCTGGCGGCTGAAACCGCGCGCATCGAACAGCGTTTCATTCAATTGCTGAGTGCGGCCGTTGCCGCCGAACCGCACAGCCTGCCGCCCATCGCAGGCGCGAGTGCAGCCTTTGATCGTTTGCAACGCGAAGCCAGTTGGGCCGTCGCCATCGCCACTGGCTGCTGGTCGGCCTCGGCGCAATTCAAACTCGCGCACGCTGGGATCAATTCCGCTGGCATCCCGACCGCGACCGCCGATGCGCAGCACGCCCGCGAGGCAATTCTCAACGATGCCCTGTTGCAGTCCGAATCGTTTTATCAAACTATCTTTGACCGCGTGGTCTACCTCGGCGATGCGCTGTGGGATGTGCGCACGACGCGCAATTTGAATTGGCCTTTTGTCGGTGTCGGTACCGCACGACGCGCCGAGGCGTTGCACAACGCAGGCGCATCGCACATCATTCCCGACTTCAACGACTATTCAGTTTTGCTGGATTCACTCAGGGAGGCACAGGTTCCGCAATGATTATTCCCATTTTCTTAATGGCCACCGGGCTATTTCTGGTGCTGTTGTTCGTACTCGCCGTC
>JAYUCP010000612.1:0-19535 GCA_043740245.1 Acidobacteriota bacterium
CGCGTAACACGGCGATTGACCGCTGACCACTAATCACTGACTGCCAGGTAAATTGGAAGCGCTGCGGCACGTCCTGGGTCGAGAGCGGCCATTCAGCGCGGATGTTGTCGATGTTCTGAATGCTCGTCACCTCAGTGAAGGCGCTGCCGCTGCCCGTGCCGCCCGTGTCCAGCGTCTTCGACCAGGTGTAATGCGCCAGGATCGAGAAGCCCTGCGCGAAGCGTTTCTGCAGATCAATCCGATGGCCGCCGGATTGCCGGGATTGCCCGACACTACGCCCGGCAAAAGAAGAAGCTGCTATCGGAGTTATCACGCTGAGAGTTCCGGCGCCAATTCTTCGGGCCAACGCGCGCGCCGCAAGCTGAGCGTCTGGGTATAGGGCTGAACCCGTTGGCGCAAGCGTTCAAGCAGGCCGGCTGAAGTTCGCAGCTCTTCACCGACAAGTTGTGGCGCGCGCTTGAACAACCAGCGCGAAAGACTGACTGCGGCGCAGTCAGTCTTTCGCCGCCGAACCCAGCCGGTTGCGCTTGCCGATCAACGCTTCGATGAATTGTTTATTGCGCGTGAAATCGGCGGCGATGTTTTTGCTGGGGCACGATGTTTCAAGCTGCGCCCATTGATCGAAGCCAATATCGGCCAGCGCGTCAATCACCGCCGCGAAGTTGATGACGCCGCCTTCGCCCAGATATTTTTCCCAAGGCGTTTCCTTCAAATGCATTTCGCAAATGCGGCTCTTGCCCAGCCAGCGAATCTCTTCGACCACGTTGTACCCTTCCTTCGACGAATTGCCCACGTCGTAATAGGTCTTGACGGCAGACGATTTGCTGCGCTCCATAATGGCAACGTTCTCGCGCGCGGAGATGGTGTTTTCGAGACCGAGAATCACGCCGAGCTTTTCAGCCTGTGGAGCAACGTTGCGCAGGATGTCGGCCACGCGGTCTTGTTCGGCCTGTTGCTTGATCGCCCATTTGCCGAAGAACGGCACCAGAATCACGCGCACGCCCAACGCCTTGGCGATGGGGATGCATTCGGCCAGCCACTTTTCACCCAGCGGATCGGATTTCAACCCGTTGACGTGCATGATTTCCAGGCACAGCGAAGTGAGCGCCACACCCTGTTTTTTCGCTTCGTCCAGATACTGTTTTTGCAACGCGGGCGAACTGAGCGGCAATTGCGTGATGGTTTCCCCCCTGGGCGCGTGGCCGATGCTGATTTGCACGCCGGGGAAGCCGATCTGTTTTGACAGCCCCACCGCGCCGAGCTTGCCTTCCTGTTGCAGACTCCAATCGGGCGCGGACAATTTGAATTTCACACCCTTGGCGGCGGTGTATGCGGCGAGCGAGTCTGTGCGTGTCAGCGCCAGCGCAGCGCAGGCGGCGGTTCCGGTTTGCAGAAAGTTGCGGCGTGTTTGGTTCATAGTGATATATGCCTCTTGTTCGGTGGTGATAACCATGAAGGGCAAGGCGGACGCCCTACCGCCGCCAGTTTCGGTTGTCGGGGCGAAAGCCGTCAATACCGCTGCGTTTGCGCTGATGAAATAAACTCGTATTCAAGGCCGGATTGGTCGAAGGGGTTTTCTTTCGCGCGGTGTTGCTGGAACGGCTAGCGGCCTGCTTACGTGAAGGGCTGAGCGGCGGCACCTTGATGGCGTTTATGTTCGGACTGGCGCACGCGCCGGGTTATGTGTTGCGCGGCGCTGGTGCGGTTGAAGCCATCGGCGCTACACCTTCCTTCAATTCAATCTTCTTCTTCACCATCATTGCCTTTTACAAGCCTCGTCTTTTCTGTGAGAGGCTGATCGAAATAAGCTTGAATCTTCGCGTAAGCTTCCAGTTTTGCTAATACAAGCCAGCCCTTTCCTCCTTCGTCATTGAAGTGTCTCGTCGCAGAATCAAACGTTCCATCATTCCACCACAACGTGTATACCATAATTTCGCCATGTTGGTCTTGCCATGCAAACAGCTTGTTTTGGCTGTCCATTGGAGACCAGTTGAGTTGCTGTGCTAGCACAGGATTGAATGCTACCCAGCCATCGCCGGGCGAAGCATAACCCCAATCAATATTTTGAATGACGAGCTTTTGGAGTGCGGCCTCTTCTTTGTAGAAAAAATACTCAGCGTAGTTACAATGGTATACCTGGTAAAAGAGGTCTTGTTCTTCAAGCTGCATAGTTGTTTTATCCGATTGCAACACGGTTTCTCTTAACAGGCTGGGCCTCCTTGATTCAAATCTTTTGAACTTTGAACGCTCTGCCAAGATTGTCCAACCATCTGGCGTCCTCCGTGGTGAGGGTTCATTTGGCTGGACTCTACTCGCCGTTTGTACGCCAGGTTGGTCAGACAGTCCTTCAACCCAAGACGGTCGCGGTTGAGGGGAGAACAAAAACATAGCCGGGTCGTAATGACGGAGCGCAAAATTCAATTCTCGCAGGCTTTCAGGACCAAATCGTCCCGCATCGTACAGTTCAGCAACAACACGATGCATCGCACGACGGGCGAGAGTGTAGCGCGGGCGCTCGTAAGGCAATCTTAAATTAGCCTGCTCGAACAACGCCCGCATCTTTCCTTCACCAAGTACTGCCCATTCATCCAAATCAGCCAACTCTCTGACAATTTGTGCGGCGCGGCGAAACACATTTTCTTTTGGTAAGCGTGCGCAGGAGGCAATCATTGACAACTCGATAAAGGAAAGAGAGAGCGAGGCAGTCAAGTCATCACCAGATAATATTGCCGGGTCTGGTCGCTTAATTTCATCAATCATATCCTCCACGCGCGGCCCTGACGGAAGCACCAATGAATACATTGTTGGCAACGGCAATTCTTTCGCCGTCGGCACAGGCAAGTTAAAGCCTGCTCGGTCTGCCAATTCCTGAGCCAAAGATCGAATTGAAAAGTTTGGCGATGCACCCAATATCGCCAACTCAGACTCAAAAGGAGTAAGCAGTTCAGGACTGACCAAGCTCACTGCATCCAGCATCATTAACCCGCATTCCTGTCCACGTTCTGATTTTCGCAACAAATCAGCGACTGCGTCCTGAATTGCGGGATCGTTCTGTAATAACAAACTGATGCACGCTCTCTGCGCTGAGTGTGCTATCAGGTTGATCGGGCTGGTTGTGTGCAGTGTCAACAGATCGGCTAAAGTTCTGGCCGAAGTGTCGTATGGACAAGGTGCGCTAATCACATCCGCGAACTCTACGGTCAATGCCTCGCCATCAATTAACGGGAAATACTGGCGAACATACTCTTCAATCTCTCTCCAAACAGATTGAACCGGCACCTCTTCCGACAATAAAGGCAACACTTCAGCAAGGCTTTCCGCCAAGCTGCCGGGTGACAGTGACCGTTCATTCAGGTCTGCTTGCAATACCTCAAAGACTGACTGGCGCGCATTAACATCAGCAGCAACCAGCGCCTTGAACGCAGCTAACCTTGTTCCGCCATCTGTGCGATGCATCCAACCGTATGAACCGGAACGAGCAAGTGCCCGCATCGCCACGCTACGCGCACCGCCGACATCTCCGAGCGCGAGCAACCGCTCACTCAGATTGGATAGAATCGCAGATGCGTGCAAATGCTTATCGAATAAATCCGCCACAGCATGAAGATCGGCAACGGCGAGCTTGGCCGACCATTCGGAAAGCACCTCTTTCCAGCCGAAGTAAGAGTCTTCCGCCTCATTGAGCATCGCGCGCAGGTCTGCTACTGAAGTAAGGCGCGCTTCGATTTCCGCCATTGAAAACTGCGAGCCATCTTTGAGTTTGAGCGTGCGGTCTGAGTAACTGCCATCAGCTTCACTACGCAGATCGTTTGAGTCAATGCCGACTTCATCCAATTTGATACCCACGCGCAACAAGGCTTTTGCTACGCCAAAACACCAGCCTCGTCGCTGTGTAGAATGAGTATAGATTTCCGCCTTAACAAGCAATTCTTGCGCGGTTGTGATGGCTCCTGTCTTGCCGCGTTGTGCATACGCTTGCTCAATAAAACCCTGCGCCAACTGCGCGCCGCTATCGCAGAGTGGCAGGATAAATTCCGTCATCATGGCTTGGATGATTTGTACTGGCGGATTGGGCTGTGCGAGCGCGGCTTGTACGATGCGGCGCATCGCACGATCAAACCAGACGAGGCCATGGTTGAAAAACCACTGGTAAAGTTGCACTGCACTGCGAGGGCTCCATTGAAAAACCACCTCCAGCAAAGATTGAGCAGCATCTTTGGCTGGGCCGCCGTCACGTTCCATCAGTTCAATAGCCTTCGCAAACCACTTGACACGGTTTGGCGCAGCATCCGGTTCAAGCTGGTTGATGAGCCCCAACCATTCGATCCAAGAGTTGAGTTGGTAATCCTTTTCCCCGATAGCGGCTGACATCCGAAGGGCTTTGTGCAATAAGTCCCGCGCCGCATCTTTCTCTCGAACAGCAATCCAACCCTTCACTTGTTCTATGCATTCATTGATGCGCTCACGGATTTCATCCGGCCCCGCGAGAATATCCAGTTCAATACCGCGCAATTGTTCAAGCGCCCAGGCATGGTCATTGTGACTGCTGCTGTTGCGTCTGAACGCCAGAACTACTTGGCGGCGAACGTCAGTCGGCCAGAAGCGTGCAGTGTCCGTACTCTGCCATTCACGCTCGAATGCTGCGCGCAAGGCATCAAGCGCAAGCTTGCCATGCCAGGCAGTGGCTTCGATTAAGCGTGCGTAAAATTCTCCGCGTATTCCCTGCGCCACGTACCACGAATCCCAATTGGTCGAATGCCAGCTTCGATTAAACAACCGCAGAAGTGGGAAACACTCTTGCACGATGGTCGAGCCGTCCAGTTGCTGCCCACGCCAGCCTGACGCCCATAGCTTGGCAATCAAACAGACACCTCGCTCAAAGTAGACCATCCCCTGCTCGCGTGTATTGACTGTATCAGGAATCATTTCGATTGGGCTACGCTGGTCCCCGAGTAGGTAGTGCAGGCGGCAGAAACGAAACCGCTGTTCAAACGGTCGCAATCCAACTTCACGATTCAACAATTGTGTTTGCAGCTTGGGTGACGGCGCATCCTGCAACAAGCGTCTGGCCAACTCTTCGTCGCCGAGAATTTTAAAGATCGCTTCGGCAAGATAAACGCGCTGCTTCGAGCTCAATTTGTTTGGGTCGGTCTTTACCACCGTGTTGCGCAACAAGTCACTGGCACGATCCCCTTCACCCTTCAACACCATCTCATCCCACGCGCCCACCCGGAGCCAAAACCAATAGAGCGGTTCGCCCATATTCGGGTCGTCAAGCAGCGTATCAACGTGAATCAAATCTTCCCAGCGATGGTGAGCCGCCAGAGAAATGCCGACACGGTAGAGTAGATTGTTACGGAGATAGCGTGTAGCCGTCGCTTCATCAACATCTTCAAACTGGTTTGCTTCTTCCCGCATGCGGCGGATCGCAGCAAGAATGTCATCCAGTTTGCGAAAATTGACAGCCGCTTCCGCCCACAGTTCAAGCAATTCCTGCTGCTCACGCTGCCTGTTGGACTCGACAAATTTCGCGCCTGAGAGCAATTCCAGTGGCTCACAAAGCTCAAAAATCCGCTGTGCTTCTTCCATCAATCCGAGATGCCTAAATTGCATAGCAATGACAATGGCTTCTTTAGCTGGAATGCGTAATCGTCTTCCATCACGCACCAAATCCGCCGCTGTTCTCTCTTCTCCCAACGATAAGAGCAACGGGGCAAGCGTAGCGCTCTCGATGTTGTAAGTGCGGTGCGCAAGTTCTTCGTCAGCCAGCACCAATCGTGTCAGAGCCACTACGTCTCGCCGCAACAGCGCGGCATTGGAGGCCAATCGAATATCAGCGTGAATTGCCTCTGCTGGTCTCATCTGAAAAAATTGATCACGCAATTTTGCAGGTGTTGCGCATTGCAAGATCGCTTCGTGATTCTGTGCTTGTGCCAGATGATAAAACTCTTCCCACTGCCATCTGGCTTCACTTGCCTCTCGGCAATGCCGCGCCAATTCCTGATGCAGCGCGGCGTCTCTTGTCGGATCAACCTCGCCTGGCACTATCTCTTTGGTGCGTTCAATCAGGTACAGGCAGAAACTGTTATGGAAGAAATACCATTGATGCAGGCCTTCCCGACGAAAATAGTGGTGTAGGGTACGCCGCAGCCGGTTGACCAAACCATGATCGGCCCAGGATTCAATCCATCGTAAATCAATCCCGCCACGCAAACGTGCAATCAGCCCTAACAAATGTATCAGCCCATCATCGGTAGCAATCTGTCTCCAATAACTATGGTATTCAGCCTCAATGCGTCCCTCGTAACGGTGGGCAGTTTGCAAGACCTCCTCCGCCTCATCGCTATCGGTTGCTGTGAGCAACCGATTCAATAAATAGCCCAAGGCCAACGGATGCCCTGCTGAAAGATCGTAGATTTGCTCTCGTTGCGATGAACTGAGCGGGCAGGGTAGATTTACGCGCCCGACGATTTCACCTACCGCTTGTCTGCTGAGAGGCACCATCTCAATACGTCGTTCTGGCTGCCTGATGGCGTGTTGCACGCGATCAGGCAAGTCTGCGAGTTCATCGCTCTGGCTGCCCAACAGAATAAGCACGCCGTCAGGAAGCTGCTCCGGTAAAGGCAAATCACGCAGTAAGGAATGTTCCGGCTTCTGCTCGCGGGGAATATGGTCAAGACCGTCAATCAGGATAATTGTTTTACGGCCGTTTGTGCGCCAATCTTCATGCAGCATTTGTAATTGCTGTTGGAACCGCGCCAGCAGTTGCATTCGGTCAAACGAACTGGCGCTTGCGCCTGCGCGGAAACCGGCACCTTCCAACGCTTTTACTACATCGTGTAGAAAGTTCGCCGCTTCGCCGCGCCACAAGAAACTGGGAGAGTCAGGCACATAGGCGTAATAACGAATCACTCGCTCGGTACGATAACGAAGCGTTTGTGTTACCAGCGAGGATTTCCCAGAGCCTGGCGTACCAATGACAGCCAGATAGCCCGTGGTGTTTTGTGTAAGAGCGCATTCAATTGCTTTCGTTGATGCTTCAATAGGCTGATAGAGAAACTCGTCTACGGGAAAATCATGCTGATTGCGGTACTCAAAACGCTGCTTCCAGCCAAGACGGTCTAGCAACTTATCGCGCTCAAGCTGAATGATTTGCTGCGGATCGAAAACGGTCTCAAAGAGTGTGTGAAAGACATGCTTCAAGTCATCCTGGTAGACCTGACCCTCGCGCGAAGCAGGGGTGTCAAGACCGGGAAGGGGGTAGCCAAATTCAAACTCACAGTCTTTCGCAAAATGTCGGAACTCATCAATGGATAACTCGCTGGCTTCTTGCAAACGCTGCCATGCAGCCTGCCATTCTTCGGGTATTTGAAACTCCGCATTCTTGCAGGCCGGTTTCCAAACTTGTTCAAGAAAGGCTGCGAAGTGATTAGCTGTTGAGGTTGTTTCGTTTGCTGGCAGACGGTCTGACGTGGAAGGGATTTGGTTAGTCGCAAGATGAACAATAACGCGAAGGGGCTGATAGTTATTGCGCAGCCGCTGCCAACCTTCAGCAAGTTGCGCTATCAGGCAGGGGGCATTGTCTCTGACAGTAATAAAGTCATTGAAGGTAACGTTACCGCCATATCTCGCCCATTTGATCTGGTATGCATCAACACACGATTCAGAGCAAAGCTGCAAATCATCAACTCGGCCTGCCTCAGGGTCAGCCACCCGAATCCAGCGCAGTTTCTCTTCACGCAGTTGCTTTATTATCAACGCTGCCGAGATTTTATATTGCGGATAGTAGCCCGTGATTGCACGGCGCTCGCCTTTCGCAGGTTCATTCTTAGCCATCACATTCGAAGAAATAAGTAGCGTCGAACTCGCAACTCGACTAAAAGCCGTTATGAACGGCGCGGCGTAAGCTCAGGGTGAAAATGCTCGACCAACACGCGCGCCAATTCCGCCGACCCTTGTTCCGCATGCCGCTCGCACATAAACAAGGTCTCCTTGGCAAGCGCCCGATCCGTTTTGACGGCTTGCGCAAACTCCCGCCAATCGGGCAACAGCCCGCGGTCAAACAGCGAATCAAGCGCCATCCGTGACCAGGCGTCAGTGTTCAGGTTGCGATGTGGCATCGGTTCTTTCTCCGAAGAGGTGAAGGGAAAACAGCCGACCCATTTCGTGACATTGCGTGGCGACTCCAGCCCACGATGACAGTCTTGGTTTCAGCCAGCGCGAAGTCTCAAAATTACTGCTTGTGCTGGCTGCTGTCTTGATGGGTAAGCCTACGCTGACGCGGCTTCTGCTGGCTGCGTCGCCGCCAACGATTGCCGGACGGCAGCGTGAATCTCCGCGCGCAGCACGTCTTTCAAGCCGTCAGTGGAAAGCCATTCGCGCAACGCCTGATTGATCAATTGCTCGCAGCTTTGGCCGTTGCTGGCGCGTTGGCGGAACTGTTCAAGCGTGGCCGGGTCAATCCGTACCGATTGCTCCAACATTGCCTTTGCGCGGCGCAACTCCCGCTCCGCCAGACCACGAGTAATCTTGGTCGGGTCGGGCGGCACTTCGCGCATATTGGCTTGGTAATCGAAGGTATCATTGTCTGCCATAGTATTCATCAACCCATCTCCCTTCTGCGTCATACGCAGTAATGATGCGATGAAGCGGAAAGTCTTCATCGGTAAAAATGATCATCAGCAAACGCCCCCAGGGTGTTTGGCCTATCCAGCGCCAACGATCTTCGTGTGCTGTCGGGCTTGTCGCCTCAAACCCGTTTGGGTCTTCAAACGCGGCAACCACTTCAGAGAACTTGACGTTGTGTTCACTGACGACCTTCTTGTACTTCGTCTCATCCCAAACATAGCCGATGTCCATCTTCTCTCTTTGGCCTCCCCAACCGCTGTTCGTCAGGCAGGGCGATTATAGGTTGCGCTCAATCGCGCAGCCAAGCACAAAGAACGAGAGCCGCGCAATGCGTGATCGCGCGGCTCTCGTCATTCGCATCAGCTTATTGCTTGCGCTGTTTGCCTCCCGTCGTTGCAGGCGCGGCAGGCGCATCCGTCTTCCGCTGCCCCCACACCGGCGGCGGCGGTTCGGTGCTCATCCGATTGACCGGCTTTTCTTTCAGCATCCGCAACGCCTCTTGCACGGCGCGTTCGAGTTGCGGGTCGTGTCCGGCGATGACGTCTTTGGGCCAGTTTTCGACATCAACATCGGGCGGAGTGCCGACATTTTCAACATCCCATTTGCCTTCGCGAGTGAAGAAGCCGCCGCGCGGGGCGATCATCGAACCGCCGTCAATAAACGTAGGCGTATCCGCCGTATGCACCAACCCGCCCCAGGTGCGTTTGCCGACCAGCAGACCGATCTTGCGATGACGGAACATCCAGGGCATGAGGTCGCCGCCCGAACCGGCCATCTCGTTGACGATCATGACCTTCGGCCCCCAGATGCCTGCCGAAGGGCTGGTGAACGGGTAGCGTTCGCCCGCGACGTTGTTGAAGTAGCCGTCGAAATCGCGCTGCAGCACGTCAATGATGTAATCCGCCGCCGAGCCGCCGCCGTTGTAGCGTTCGTCAATCACCGCGCCCTGCTTGTCCTGTTGCGCGAAGTAGTAACGATTGAAGCTGGTGTAGCCGGGCTGCCCCGTATTCGGCAAATGCACGTAAGCCAGCTTGCCGTCGGAGAGTTTGTCTACCAATCGGCGATTGGCTTCGACCCAGGCGCGCGCGCGCAGGGCTTGTTCGGTCGTGGTGGGAATCACGGTGACTTGCCGCGCGCCATCCATTGACGGGCGGTTGTTGACGGTCAGCACGGTTTGCCGATTGGCCGTGCCGTCGAGCAGGCGATAGATGTTGTCGGGCGCTTTCAGTTCTACGCCGTTGATGGCGAGGATGAAATCACCGACGGCAACCTCTACGCCGGGAGCGTGCAGCGGGGCGCGCAAATCGGGGTTCCAGCTTTCGTTGTCGTAAATGCGCGTGATTTTGTAACGCCCGCTCTCAACCGCGAAATCCGCGCCGAGCAAGCCGCCCGCTTCACGCGGCACGTCGGGCATGTCGCCGCCGCGCACGTATGAATGCCCAATCGCAATCTCCGCGCCCATGTTGTCGAGCAGGTAATTCAGGTCGGCGCGATGATTGACGTAAGGCAACAGCGCGCCGTACATCTCGCGCATCTTCGGCCAATCGCTGCCGTGCATGTTCGGCACGTAAAGGTAATCGCGCTGATTGCGCCAGCCTTCGTTGAAGATTTGTTTGAACTCCTCTTTCGGATCGAGGTACATCCGCAACGCGACGTTCAAACGGCCTTGCCCTGGCTGCGGCGCTTGCCGGTCGGCGTCCACGATGAACAGTGATGGCGCAGGCGCAGCGCCAAACCCGCCGCCGCCACGTCCGCCACCGCCACCGCCGCCGCCCGCGCGATAGACCAATTTATGACCGTCCGCACTGACATCGTAAGCCGCTACGCCCGTGACGAAGGGCGCGGCGCGACGATCACTCAGGCGAAAACGATTCAAGGTGCTGCCGCCACCACCGAATCCACCGCCGCCGCCGCCGCGTCCACCGCCGCCGCCCGCCGATTCGAGGTAATAGACGGTGCCCGCGACGCCCGCGCGCAATTGCGAGTATTGCCGTTCGGGCAGGCCCGGCACGGCGATGATGCGTTGTTGCAAACCGTCGAAGTCAATCTGGACGTTGACCGGCGTGCGCGGGCCACGCGGCGCAGGCGCAGCAGCTTGATCGCCTTGCGTGTTGTCCGCCGGAGCCGCGCCGGGAGTGCCGCCCGGACGGCCACCACCGCGACCGCCGCCAAAACCGCCGCCGCCATTCGGCGTTCCACCTGGATTAACAGGCGCGCTGCCGACGCCTTGGTCTTCGTCGCTTTCGGGCAACAGCGGACTCGGCTCGCCTTTTTTGAGCACGGCGAAATACAAGCCGAAGTTTTCGTCGTGGTCATACGATGTCATATCCAGCCATTGCGACTTCAACCCAAAATCCGTCGAAGCGAAAAACCACAGGTACTTCCCGCTCGCATCCCACGCGGGCCAGACCGAATCGGCCAACGCATCGGTGACTTGCTTGGTTTCGCCGCTCTCGACGTTGCTGACGAAAATCGCGTGATAGAGCGAGCGCAAGCGGCTGGCATACGCGACCCATTTTGAATCGGGGCTCCACACCGGATTGAGCGTGCGCGTCGGCACCATCCACGGATCGTTGCCCACGATCTTGGCTTGGCCTGAAGCCACGTCGAGTACCCAGACTTTCAGATTGGTGTCGGTGTAAAGCAGCTTCTTGGAATCGGGCGACCACGACGGCGTGTAGTAATGCGTCGGATTGGGCAGCGCAATCTCGCGCGGCGGCGTCAGGCCGTCCTGCGCTTCGATGACGAGTTTGTACTCACCCGACTTGTCGCTGAAATACGAAATGAACTTGCCATCGGGCGACCACGCGGGGTCGCGTTCGGCTGACGCGCTCGAATTGCTGAGATTGCGGATGTCGCCTTTCTCGGCGGGGATGGTGAAGATTTCGCCGCGCGCCTCGACCAGCGCACGCTTGCCCGTCGGCGAGATGGCGAGGTTGGTCATGCGGCTGGTCACGTCTTCCCAACGCGGCATCATCCACGGGAAATCGCCCGCCGCCGTGATGTTCACCACGCGCGTCTTGCCGGTCTTGGCATCAAGCTCGTGAATGTAACCCGCCTGTTCAAACACCACAGCGCCCGCACCTGAATCCATCGTCTTCACGTCGAAGTCAGTGAAGCGCGTGACCTGCGCCAGCTTCTTCGTCTTGGTTTCATAAGACCAAACATTCGCCACGCCATCGCGGTCAGAGATGAAATAGACCGTGTCGCCCAGCCACACCGGGTCTACGTCTTTCGAGTCCGTCCACGGCGGCGAGACCAGATCGTAGCTTTTCAAATCCACAATCCAGATCGGGCGATTCTGGCCGCCGCGATAATTGCGGCGCTCGTCGTCCCACGAATTGTTCATGCGATATGCGATGCGCGTGCCGTCGGGCGAGAGCTTGCCTTGATAGCCGCGCGGCAAGGCCAACGGTTCCTCTACGCCGCCCTCGGCGGGCACCGTCCAGAAACGCGGCGCGCCGCTCGGCGCCCAGGTCGCGCGCGCCGAAGCGAACATGATCGCCTTGCCATCGGGCGTCCAGCCCTGCACGGTGTCCGCGCCCGGATGCCAGGTCAACCGCTTCGGCTCGCCGCCCTCACTGGGCACAACATAAACATCGGTGTTGCCCGCGTATTCGGCGCTGAAGGCCAGCCATTTGCCATCGGGCGAAAAATGCGGGTTCAAGGTTTGCCCTTGAAAGCTGGTCAGCCGCCGCGCCATGCCGCCCGCGCGTTCGACCGTCCAGATGTTATTGGCGTATGCGAACGCGAGATGCGTCGCGCTTACCGTCGGCGTGCGCAAGAGGCGCGTGGGGCCGCCGCTGGCGCGGGAAACGGTTGATTGCCACGCGCTGAACGACAGCAACGCGAGCGCGAACAGAGCGACTAACAGAGTACGTTTCGACATGGTGGTGTCCTCCGATGAAAGGGTTGGAGCGGAATGTTGATGTTTGCTGCTCTCTATGACTTTGGAAGCAAGGCGGGCGTTTCAACAATTGCGGCTTGGTGAGAAATGCAGGTTGCCGCTCACGCCATTTCTGGCGATAACCCCCCGCTCGTTCTCAAGTGAATGTCGGCTCCATGTCGTGTATTCAGTCGGCCTGACCTTCTGAATCTAGCCTGCGGCGGGCACTTTTTTTGCGCGGCCAGCAGAGGGCTTTCGGTGTTCTGCCGCAACCGTCAATCCCCACGGTCTTCTGTATTCCGCAGCGGCACATTTTCAGCCGCGACCTCGTGTCGGGGAAGGTTACGGTGGCGGCTATATTCGTTTAGGCAACTTCATAAACATTCTCAGCGAAATCAAGCGAAGCCACCATGTCTCGTTTGATCTCGTCAATCGAGCGCAGCCCTTGCAAAGCGATGTTGAAGTCGTAGCCGAAATCCGTCACGAACAAAGGCTGGGCTTCGCGTTGTTGCAATGCCAGTGCGAACTGCAAACTGGCGTCGCCCGTACCCGCAATCGTGACCGTGCGCAGCTCATCACTCAGCCGCGCGATGGTGCGGTCGCTCTCACATTCGTACTCGCATTGCAGGCTCGCGCCCACGAAACGGCCCTGCTCCAAGTGAGAAACACCGGGCAGGTTTTGCCATTGCTGAAAAAGCTCTTCTTCGTTGAAGGAAAATCCCGGCTTGCCGTAAACAATCAGTGAATTCATGTTTCGCCTC
The DNA here is from genome assembly GCA_043740245.1 of Acidobacteriota bacterium. GTDB lineage: Bacteria > Acidobacteriota > Blastocatellia > RBC074 > RBC074 > JACPYM01. The sequence goes on from JAYUCP010000612.1 coordinate 13,276, forward strand.
CTAGTTTTTGACGACCACTTCACCTGGCAATTGATAATTGCGCAAGAGCGACTCGAAGAAAGACCGGGCTTGCGCATCGCTGACGATGATACGAACCGACGTTAACGGATTCCCCGCGTCCCGCAGGATAAGCGCCAGCCGTCTGAATTCGTCGCGTACTTTTGCGTTAATCATTTCCCGCAGTTCCGTTTCAAGTTGGCTGGTGGGAATAAAAGGGCTGCGCGCTGGCGTCACAATCTTTTTGGCTTCCAGCACGACGGTCTTCGCTTCCAACCCGTCCGCCCAAAACTTTTCGCCACCACCTGTGAGCCGATAGTTCTTATCACCAGCGTGTCTGATTTCGTAAAGGTCTTGCGGCGTATTGCGTGGAGTATTTCTCGTTTCCAACGACGCCAGCCAGTCCGCATACTCGTCATCCGTCCATTGTCTTTTGACAATTTTATCCACGGCTTTTCTCGCTTATCAAAATCACTTCAGTGTCCGACGTTGCATACGCATCCCCTCACGTGCGCCCTGCTGTTTACCAATGTAAATTCCTTCGCGCTGAATGGACATCGTTACCCTCTTACTGCGGCTGGCAGCCCGTCGGTTTCCGTTCCGGCAAATTCGGCTTCGATCTGGCGCAGTTCGCGTTGAATCTCTGGGTCGGCAGCCATCGCGGCCAACTGCGCTTCAATGCCTTGCGGCTGGTTGGCGCTTCCGAGCAATTCCGCTACGCGCTGGATGGCTTGCAATTGTTCGTTCATCGAAAGCTGCTGCACACGGTTCATAATCAAATCAACTTGATTGGCGACCATCATTTCACCTCCTTGTTGGCGCTGCGCGGATTATACGCAAGCGGAGCGCGATTGAACCACCCATGCAGCCCATCCTGGCGCCACCTGGCGATTGAGGCGCTCGTCCGCTCAATGGCTCCGCGCCCTGACAGCAGCAAGTTCAACTCTCACTCTTCCAGCAGCTTCCCCGCGCACACCTTGCGGCCCGCGCGAGCGACTTGCAAAAAACTGGGGCGCACCTCCTAAAAGTGCGTGCTGCTATCGCACGGCATTGAGTCATCGCACAGAGGGGAATACAATCACCCGCATCATGAATACACAAGTCGTACTCAACTTACCGGAAGACACTTACCGGCGCGCCGCGCAATTTGCGGCCTACGCCAGGCGCGATCTCAACGAGGTGATTGCCTCAACGCTCGCCACCGCGTTGCCTTCGTCGGAGGCCATCAATCAACTCAATGGCATTGCCAGGCTGCCGGATCGTGAGGTGCTGGCGCTGACCAAATTGCGCATGGAGCCAAAGGCGGATCGCCGCTTGAGCGAACTGTTCGATCATCAACAAGCCGGAGCACTGGACGAGCGCGCTGGCGCGGAATTGGCGGCGCTGATGCGCATTTACGAACTCGGACTCCTGCGACAATCGCAAGCCCTGGCCGAAGCCGTTGAACGAAAATTGATTTCTCCCTTGGAGCCATGAGCAGCAAAATCCCGGAGGATGTCAAAGCGCGGGTTCGCTCTTCAGCCCAACATCGTTGCGGCTACTGATGAGATTTTTATGGAATTGAGTAAAGACAACGATTACCAGGAACTGCTTGGCCGCATCTCGCAGATTTACGCAGAAGGCCGTCGGCTGGCCTGGCAGTCCGTCAACACTCATATCACGGAAACCTACTGGAAAATCGGACACGATATTGTGGAATACGAACAGGGCGGTAAAGCCAAAGCAGATTATGGCAAAGCCTTGCTGGCCACCCTGAGCCGCGACTTGACACTGCGCCACGGCAGGGGCTTTAGCCGTAGCAATCTGGTTTATATGCGTCTGTTGTACCTGCGTTACCCAATTGGTCAGAAGCCTTCTCACCAATTGAGTTGGTCGCATTATGTCGAATTGCTCAAGTTGGATGACGACCTTGAACGCAGCTTTTACGAACAACAGGCGATTCGTGAAAAGTGGTCTGTGCCGGAATTGATCCGGCAGAAAAAGGCTGGCCTGTTCCTGCGCCTGGCGGCAGGCAAAGACAAAGACGCCATCCTGCAACTGGCCGCGCAAGGGCAACTCATCGAACAGCCCGACGACCTGTTGCGCGAGCCTTACGTCTTCGAGTTTTTGAAAATCCCGGAAGCGCATCTCGCGTCAGAAAAGCAACTCGAAACCCTGCTCTGCGATCACCTGCAATCTTTTCTGTTGGAACTCGGCAAAGGCTTCACCTTTGTCGGCAGGCAATATCGCATCACGATCAACAACACGCATTACCGCGTTGACCTGGTGTTTTACCACCGGATTCTGCGCTGCTTCGCGCTGATTGATTTGAAGCTGGATGACGTGCAGCACCACGACATCGGCCAGATGAATTTGTATCTGGGCTATTTCGCCGCTGAGGAAAACGTTGAAGGCGACAACCCGCCCATCGGCATTATCTTGAGCCGCAATAAAGACGAACTGCTGGTCGAATACGCCACCTATCAAATGAACAGCCAGCTTTTCGTGCAGAAATACCAGCTTTACCTGCCTGACCGCGAAGAGTTGCGCCGCCAATTGGAACTCGTGCTCAGCGAAGCGGAAGCAGGAGCGCTGGATGAATAGCCGTCACTCGTCCAGCAGCTTCACCGCGAACACCTTGCGGCCCGTCCGGCAATGTGATTCACACACCAATTTGCGCTTCAATCTCGGCGATGATGAACGGCAAGTTCGGTTGCGTAAAACTCAGGTCGGGCGCTGGAAGGCGGTTATGTTTGATGTCGGGCGGGACATGCTTGTGATGCGGATGTGTGGCCACAAGTGTCGAATCGTGCGGGTGCGGGAAATCGTCGTACCAATATAGCCGCTCTGCGCCGCGCTGCACTTCATAGCCGTAGGCCGTAATGAGTTGGTCGGCAAAATCCAACTCCTCTCTCAGGCGCAGCCGGAATCCCTGCTCGAAAAGCACTTCGCCTTCGGCCACGCCGGTGTAGCGGCTCTCCGACCAGACCGCGACCGTGGATTTGATGACGGTCGAACGATTCAACCAGGCAGCGACGAAGCGGCTGTATGCGTTGATGGATTGGAGTGGGTGCTCAGGCATTTTCAATACGCTGGTTGCAAGCGCAAGGTCTCGGTAAATTCGCGTTGGTTGAGTTGTTCGGTGTAAGCCTGCTTGCGCCGCCGCCAGGTTTCATAAATCCCTTTCCAGCGGCTGAAATCGGCGCGCGTCTCATCGTATTCGTCATAGCTGGACAGCTTGCCCGCCAGCAGCGCCGCATGAAAGTCTTCGCTCAACACGCCGTATTTCTCTTCGTAAAGCGTCAAGCGGCGCTCCAACAGTTTCATCTCGATCACGAGTTCATGAATTTCCATAACCGGTCTCCTTGCTTGGGAAGGTTTGTCGCGCGGGCATTCTACTACAGCCTGCCGAGATGTTGGATTGCTTGCCTTCACTCATCCAGCAGCTTCCCCGTGAACACCTTCTGCCCGCCCAGTGACGTGTGGAATGCATAACCAGCCAGCATCAGCAATGCAACCATCCCCAAAATAGAACTCCCCGCGTACCAGACAGAGAAGTTGGTTGTGAGCGGGAGTCGAATTAATAATTCTGTTCTGGCGAGCCAAAGCACTGCCGCAGAGATAAGCCCGAAACGTAAGAGCACCAGCACCATCACCGTGGTGTATAAGGTAATTGACATCAGGATGCCTATCCATTGAGATGCTGCTGCGATTCCAGACAAGATGCTGACCAGAATCACAACTCCGGCGGCCAGCCACAACCTACGCAAGAAGGCACGAAACAGAAACACCAGAAAAAGCGTCCCTAACGCAGTCGTCACCGACGAAACTATTCCCATCGCAAGGAAGGCAACGGTGTAGCGTAAGCCAAGTATGGTGGCCGGATTCTTGGCTGCCGAGAGTGAAGAGTTAAGCCAGAAAGTGAAGAGGAAGAACAACTCATAACCAATGGCAAAAAGCAGGCCGATCAGAATGTCTCGCCCGACCAGCGGGTCATTGAAGCGCCCTTCCAGACAGCGGCCCCACGCGATCAGCGGCTGCGGCCAATGCCGCCGCAGATATGGTTCAAGCGCCAGATACGTCAGCCAGACCAATACTCCGGTGAAGAGCGCCCGACCGATCGCCAGGAAAAGACCGTTGATTTCATGCGTAGTGGGTACATGACTGGCGCCTAAAAGCCAGGCCAGCATTTGTACGGCAAAAACGAAACACGCCAATCTAAAGGCACCGCGCCGGTCGCCGCGCCCCTGGCGATTGTTGCGCCAGGCGAGGAGCATTGCCACAAGCATCACGCTAGCGATGAGGGCAACGCCCAACGAACTCACGAATCGTTGGGCTTTCGTTGGCTGGACTGTCGGCATTCGCTCAGGCTTAGTCCACGGGCCGATCATCTGAAACCAGACCGGGCGTCCGCGCCAGGCAGCGGCTTCAATGCGTAGCGGCATCTCCGGTTGCTCCGGCCAACCTCCCGTCCAGGCGGCGCGCACATCACAAGCAACGAGCGGCACCCACTCTGGCTCGGCAGGCATAAAGCGTTGTTCGTCGAGTCCTGCCGCTGCAAAGAGCGCCGTCCAGTCGGCTTTCAACTCACGCTGTGTGGCAGATGGCGGATCAAGTTGCGGAGGCACGGCGCTAAACGCGATCAGCCGTCCCTGCGGGTCCAGCACGGTGCTGGCCATACCTGAAATCACTTGCGGCGGCTCATTGAGCGTGACCCTACCGAAGGGCGTTTCTTCACGCGTGGCGGAGGGCTTGAAATTCGCTTCGAGGTATCCCGGACTTTCGCGGTACCAGAATTGGATCACTGGCGGATGGCCTTTGAGCAACCGGCTGTTGCGCGTGGCCGGGGCACCGGTGTCGCGGGTATATTGCAAGTAGTCACCATCGTAGTTAAACCCGTAGGCGGTATCTGCCGGGCGCGCAGTGTAGCCAATGCGGCTGATGATTTCTCGTGCCTTGTGGGCCAGCACATCAGGTGAATTTTCGAGCGCCAATTTACTCGCCAGATACACCTTGCTATTCAGGAAGGTAATAAGCAGAAGCCCGATAATGACAGCAACCAGACAAGCCACCGCCAACTGCGGACGCAAGCCAGTCTTCTCACCCGCCGCTGCGACCATTTCCGGCGAAGGCGTTTCCCCCATTGCCAGCGCCGCTGCCAACGGATCACCGCCCGGCAACGCCAGCGCGACTTGCACGGCAGAAGCAGGCCGCGCCTTCGGGTCTTTCTCCAAACAGCGCAAGATCACGCGCTCGGCCAGCGGGTCAATGTCCTTGACGTGGCTCGACGGCGTCGGCGGCGTGGACTTCTCGTGCAGCGCAAGCAGTTCGTTGATGCTCTGCGCTTCAAAGACTCGTTTCCCGGTGAACAATTCATAGAGCACCAAGCCGAGCGCGTAAATATCGCTGCGTTGCGTGACTTCCTTGCCCGTCAGTTGTTCGGGGGCCATGTAAGCCGGCGTCCCCGCCATCACGTCATCGCCGCGTAGTTCTTCTGCCACGACCGCCAACCCGAAGTCAGTGATGCGCGCCCGCCCGCGTCCGTCAATCATCACGTTGGCGGGCTTCAGGTCACGATGCAGCACGCCCTGTTCGTGCGCCGCCGTCAGCCCCGCACAAAGTTGCCGTGCCAATTCGACAGCCTTGTCGCCGGGCAGCCGTCCGACCTTTTTCAACAGCGCGCCCAGGTCTTCGCCGGCAATGAACTCCATCGTGATGAAGTGCAGCCCCTCGACTTCGCCGATGTCGTAGACGCGGCACACATTCGGATGCGAGACCTGGCGCGCGATGCGCACTTCGTTGTGGAAGCGCGCGAGCGCCCCGCCATCCAGCGCCAGCGCCGCCGGCAGGAATTTGAGCGCGACCGTTTGATTGAGCTTGAGGTCTTCTGCCTGATAGACCTCGCCCATCCCGCCCTTGCCCAGCGAACTGACGATGCGATAACGCCCGGCCAGCATTGCGCCCGCGATGAAGCGGTCAGGCCGCTGCTTGGAATTGGGCGGTTGGTCTGCGGGTGGCGACGCGGGCAGATGCCTGGTCGGCGTCTGACTGTCAATCAGCGCCGCGCCGCAAGCCGGGCAAGAACGCGCATTCGCGGGAACGGCCTGGGCACAGGAGGAGCAAGTGGGCATATAGCAAGCCTGATTGGGTTGTGGAACAAGCTGGCAGCTTGTTCCTGATGGTAAAACGTCGCCTGTCGCGTCACTGGACTGCGGCGATTCTAAGAGCGTGTACGGAAACTGGCAGCGCGTGTCAGTAGCCCGACCGTGAGGGAGGGCTTGCCC
>JAYUCP010000613.1:0-19504 GCA_043740245.1 Acidobacteriota bacterium
GATCACGGCAGCTTTGGCAATCGGAATCAGCGGCGTGTCTTTCGGGATGTCGGGAATCTTGGCGACTTCGCGCTCGCCAAAGAAAACGTGGATGAACGCCTTGGATTGGTTGGAAAAGAGGCATTGCTGGAACAGTTCGCGTTCGCGCTTCTCGCCTTCGTCATAAGCGAGCGTGGTGGCGGCTTCGACGGCGTCAATCGCGGCGAGCGGAGCCATGATGGATTCAAGCTGGCCGCGCATCAGTTTTTTGGCCTGGGCGCGCGCGGCGGCAAAGATCGGCGCGTTGGTCGCGGCATCGCCAAGCTTGTCGTTGCGTTCGCGCGTTTTGATTGGTTGCTCGCCGCTGGCGATTTTCTCGCGCAAGAAAGCAATTGCGCCTGGCAAGAGATCGCCTTCGACGACGCGGTCAATAATGCCTGCGGCGGCAGCCTCGCTTGCCTTGATCGGATTGCCGTCGGCGCACATCTGCACCGCCACGGCCACGCCCGCCAGACGCGGCAAACGTTGCGTGCCGCCCGCGCCGGGGATGATGCCGAGCTTGACTTCGGGCTGGCCGACTTGCGCGGAAGCCACGGCGACGCGGTAATGAAAGGCCATCGCCGTTTCGAGTCCGCCGCCAAAGGCCGTGCCGTGAATCGCGGCGACGGTGGGCTTCGTGCAATCTTCGATGGCGCGCAACAAGTCCAGGAAGTTGATGCCCCCTTTGCGTTGGCCCGCCGTGACCTTGCCGAATTCCTTGATGTCGGCGCCCGCGATAAAGGTCTGCCCGCCGCCGATCAACACGGCGCCTTTGATCTCAGCATCGTCAGTAATTTGCTGAATGGCCGCCGCGATGCCTTCGGGCACGCCGGGGCTCAGGGCGTTGACGGGTGGATTGTTGACGGTGATGACGCCGATGTCGCAGTCTTTGGTTAGTGTGACAAGTTCGCTCATTGGAATGGATGCTCCTTAAATGATGATGAAAGGCGCGACAAAGTAAGCTGTAGCAAATACAAGGACAAAATCTTTTCACCACGAAGACACGAAGGACACGAAGAAGAGGAAGAAGAACAACCAGAAATAAGGCTTACTTCTCTTCCTCTTCTTGCTTCGTGCTCTTCGTGTCTTCGTGGTTGTCAAAGAAATTTGCGGCTTACTTAATTGCGCGCCGTCTTGTGTACAGCTTTCGTTGCGGGCCGCACCAGCCCGCAGCTCGCCAGCTTGATCAATTCGTCCACTACCTGCTCGGTCTTGAGCCGCCCGTTCGTGCGGAACCAATGCGGCAGCCAGAGGATCATGCCAAACAGGCTGAAGGCCGCGACCGTCGTGTCAATGTCTTGCAAGCGGCCTTGGGCTTTCAATCCGTCGAGCGTGGCGCGCAGGAATTCAAAGTACACGCGCTTGCGTTCGTTGATCGCTTTGCGCGAACGCGCGTCAAGACCGGCGACTTCATCCACCACAATAGTAATGGCGTGTTCGCCGTTGGCGATCATGTTTGCGTGGGCGGCGATGATGGTGCGCAAGCGCTGCTCCGGATCGGCCTGGGCCTGGGCCGGAGCGATGACGCGCTGTTCGAGTTGCGTCATGCCGTAATCCATAATGCCGAACAGCAATTCCCGCTTGCCTTGAATGTAGTGATACACGCCCGCCTTGGTCATGCCGACGGCGTCGGCGATGTCGTTCATCGTCATCGCATCGAAGCCCTTGTCGCAAATGATCTGGGCGGCCACGTGATAGATTTCGGCCAGGCGCTCGGATTCGGGCGCGCCGTCGGCCAGTTTTTTCGTCTTGTGATTTCGCATAGCGGGTTGCTTGCGGCTTACCGCCCAAGAGGCCGACCGGTAGGCCGAAGCGAGAAACTACGATTAAGCAGGTTGGCTGGTCAAGGCAGGCGCGGCAGCGTGGCGAAAATCATCGGCCTGATGGACGCAGGATGGCATACATCAACTCATCCATCGTCACACCCGCTTTGGTGACGGCCTGGCGCAAACGCGCTTCGTATTGAAAGCCGGCTTTTTCCAGCACGCGCGCCGACGCCGGGTTCCATGCCAGCACGCCCGCATAAATGCGCGCGAGGTCGTAGTTGGCAAAGGCCCATTCCACCACACCGCAAACAGCTTCTGTCGCCAACCCGCGCCCCCAAAACGCTTCACCCAGCCAGTAACCGATTTCGGCGGAGCGGTGATAAATGTCGTCGTGAAAGATCAAGCCGATGCCGCCAGCGGCCGCGCCTTCGACCACGATGGCGAAGTTGGTGAGGGGTTGTTCGTTGCGGGCGTGTTCGATCCAGCGCTCGGCGTCTTCCAGCGCATAGGGGTGCGGAAAGCGGTCGCGCACGTTGCGCCAGATTTCATAGTTGTTGGCATGCAAGGCCAGCGCGGTTTCATCGCCGCGCTGCCAGGGCCGCACCGTACAGTGTTTTAGTTTGATCTCCATCGTCTCACTCAAAATCGTCTCGCTCAAAATCCGTGCGCCGGAAAAGCGGGCGCGCGTTGCAACCAATTGTCCGCCGGGTAAACGCACGCGCCATCCACCAAATGCAGCGTATACGCGTGGCGCGAGTGCGGCGAACGGTTCGCGTAACTCAGATGCGGCAACAGTCCGTGCAGCACAACCAGCGTGCCTTGCGGCGCTTCGAGCGGCACTAAGCCGTCTGGCGGAAACGGCGTGTCATCCAGCGTTTCAAACTTTGTCCCGCCCTGGCCGTCGCGTGTGAAGCGTTGCTTCAGTCCCAGCTTGTGCCCGCCCGGCAACGCCCACATACAACCGTTCTCTTGCGTCGCATCTTCCAGCGCAAACCAGAAGCCGGTCACGCTGAGCGGTTCGGTGTAAAGAAAGGTTGCGTCTTGGTGGCAGACGACTTCGCCGCCAATGTTGGGCTGTTTGAAGATGTACATGGATTGCAACAGCAAGGGTTGCAGGTAACCCAGATCGGGCGCGATGGCGGCCAGCGCGGGCTGGCGTGAAAATTCATTGAAGACCGGATCGAGGTCGTGCAGCGCGTGCCCGATCTTGTTGAGCGAATGCTGCTTGCTTTGGCGCAAGCGTCCGTGCGCGTCGAAGGCTTCTTCCTCAAAGAAAAAGCGCACTTGATCGCCTGAGGTCAAAAAGTATTCGTCGCTGGTGCGCGTCTGTTCGTGCGTCGAAAAGATCGAACTGACGCCTTGCGGATCGAAGTCCGCCACCAGTTGATTGGCCCGCGCGCGCAGGCGTTCGCACGCGGCGCGGCTGGCAAAGCCTGCCAGCACCAGGAAGCCGTCGCGCTCATAAGCCTGTAATTGCTGTGCGGTGAGTCCTGTCATAACGATTCGGCATTTTGTGCTGCGCGGTGTTGAAAGTGAAGCGCAAACCTGTTGCGCCTGCTCAGCAACGATGGTGTGCTAAACTTTGCGCGCCATGAAAACCACGGAAGCCCGCGCACAATTCGCCTTGCAGGTCGCGCGCAACGATGACGAACTGGAACTCGACCGCGCCGCGTTGTTGCTCGCAGCGGAAGAATATCCGCAACTGGAACTCGCACCCTATCTGGCGCAACTTGATGATTGCGCGGCCCGCGCGCACAGCAATGATGACGCTTACGCTTCGCCCATCACGCGGCTGTTGCGGTTGAATGATGTGCTCTTCGACGAACTGGGCTTTCACGGCAATACCGAAAACTATTTCGACGCGCGCAACAGCTTTCTCAGCGACGTGCTTGATCGTCGCACCGGCATCCCGATTACGCTCGCGGTCGTTTATATGGAAGTGGCGCGCCGTTTGGGGCTGCGCGTTTTGGGCGTCGGTATGCCCGGCCATTTCCTGGTCAAGTATCAGGACGAGGACGACGAAATCTTGCTCGACCCTTTCAACGGCGGACGGCTGCTCTCAGAAGAAGATTGCTTTCAAATGGTCTTGCAGATGTATCAGGGCAAGGTGGTCTTTGAACGTTCATTCCTAAACGCGGTCAGCAAAAAACAAATCCTCACGCGCATGCTGCAAAACCTGAAAGGCATTTATGCGCGCGCCGCCGACCATCACAAAACGCTGGGCGTCATCGAACGCGCCCTGCTCATCGCGCCCGACGCATTGAATGAAATCAGGGATCGCGGCTTGATCTACGCCGCGTTGGGACGCTTCAATCCGGCGCTGGCCGATCTGGAAAGCTATCTGCGGCGCGCGCCCGAGGCCAACGACGTAGCGGCGATCAAAGAGAAGATCACCGAATTAAAACAGCGGCGCGCCCAACTGAATTGAAGCCAAACAGAGCAAAAGCCCGACTCGCCGCTGCGAATCAGGCTTTTGGCAAACTTCAATGGTTTGGGCGTCTCGTGCTGTGTGGCCGGTTACTTGGCCAGCAATTCATTGACGTGGCTGGTCAGGCGCGCTTTGTGACGGGCGGCGGCGTTCTTGTGCAAGACGCCCTTCTGCACCGACTTGTCAATCACCGAGACGATGGCGGGCAACAGCGCCTGCGCTTCGTCTTTCTTGCCGGCGGCCAAGGCCACGCGGATTTTTTTGATATTGGAGCGCAGCCGGGTGCGGCTGGCGGTATTGAGAACATTGCGGCGCGCATTCTGGCGGTCGCGCTTTTCGGCAGACTTATGATTCGGCATAACTCGGAACTCTCCTTGAAACTCTCTTGAATCCTACGATGTGCGCCACAGACGTGACTGACCGGGCGTTTGCAAGTCGCGGAGTATAGGGAGCCGCCGCAAAGCCTGTCAAGCCGGGTTTGGAAAAGCCTAGCCGCTTTGTTATCTTGGCTGCGGCTTAATCGCTGTCACCTTTATCACTTCATCATCTTGAAAGGTTGTGCAATGGAAGTCTTAACGCCCACCGCGCCTACTGGCGTGGAATTCGGGGCCGAGCCAACTTTGGTTCAGGTAAAGCTGCGCAGCGAGCCTTCGCCACATTGGGGCGGGCGGCTCTCTGCTTATTACGAACTCACCAAACCGCGCATCACATTTCTGATCACGCTGTCGGCCTTGGCCGGTTATGCGCTCGGTTCAGTTGCCCCGCTGAATCTGCTCGGCTTGCTGCATGTCGCCATCGGTGTCGGTTTGCTGGTGAGCGGCACCTCTACGCTCAATCAATACTGGGAACGCGAACTGGATGCACTGATGCCACGCACGCAGATGCGGCCTTTACCGGCAGGCCTGCTTGCTCCGGCGCGGGCGCTCTGGTTCGGTCTGGCGCTCTCTTTGCTGGCCGAAGCGTATCTGGCTTATTTCATCAACCCGCTCACGGCGTATTGGGGACTGGCGGCGTTTGCGAGCTATTTATTCCTTTACACCCCGCTCAAAACGCGTACGACGTGGTGCACGTTTATCGGCGCCTTCCCCGGCGCGTTGCCGCCCGTGCTGGGGTGGACGGCGGCGCGCAATGAAGTCGGGATCGAAACACTGGTGCTCTTCGGCATTCTTTTCCTCTGGCAGTTCCCGCATTTCCACGCCATCGCCACGCTCTACCGCGACGATTACGCGCAGGCAGGCATTCGCATGTTGCCTGTGGTCAGCACAGACGGCAAAGCAGTGGCGCGCGAGATTATGGGCTACACGCTGGCTCTGTTGCCGGTCAGCCTGTTGCCGGCGTTGCTGCATCTTTCCGGGCCAGTGTATTTGGCGGGCGCGTTGTTGCTCGGCGTTTATCTGCTGCGCGCGAGTTGGGCGGCGGCGCGAGACTTGTCCCGCACGAACGCCTTGCGCTTGCTGAAGGCTTCGGTAATTTACTTGCCGCTGCTGTGGGTCTTGATGGTCTTGCAGTGGTAGCAGATCGGTATACAGTTGGAAGTCTACACTGTGTATCCTGACTGTGTTTCCTGTCATTTTTTCTGACTACCGCCGCCGGGAACGCTTGCTAGGCGGGATTGAAGGGCTCGGGCTGGGCTGTACCTGCTGCTGTAAGGTTTTGCTGTTTTGTTCGAATTGTGCGTTATATGTGTCTGCCATGAAAGGCACTACCCAAAACCATAATACATAGCCACCCACTAAAGTACATGCAAGGATGCTATACATCGTCAGTGCTTTTCTCAGCCGAGTATCATAGTCATTTTGTTTGAGATCGTCAGGATTGTTGTTGGTAGACTCTCCGTTCTGAAAATCGTGAACCCATTCAGCTAGCGTTCTTCTATCAATCAAGCTGCAATTGTTCGACTTTGCCAACCTATAGGGACGCTGCACCAAGATGTAGCTTGGAGTAACTCAGTGTTAAGCTGGGCGTTGTAAATTCATCGACGAATTGAGGGGAAAATGCATGCTGAGCGCGGAGGATTACCAAGAAGCGGTGCGGCGCTACAAGAATATGAAGTTGGACGGGCACGAACGGCAACGGTGTCATGCGTTGATACTGGTACAGCAGGAGTACAGCTACCGCGAGATCGCCGAGATTTTGTTGGTAGACGATGGCACGATCAGTCGTTGGGTGGAGCAATACGCGAGCAACGGGCTGACGGGCTTGCAGAATAACCCTAACTGGGGTGGCGCGCATGGACAAAGTGAATTGGACGAAAAACAGGTGACGGAATTGAAAAAGTTGCTGCGTGAAACGGCCATGCCGGGTACGGCGGTCGGGAGCGGTTGGACAAACAAAGCGGTGCGCGCCCGGATCGCGGAAAAGTTTCAAGTAACATACCGCCGGAGCGGCATGCGCAAGCTGTTCGTGCGCCTCGGTTGGAGCTACCAACGCGGGCGCAAGCTCTATCAGCGGCGCACGCCCGAAGACCAGGCGCGCTACGAACACGAAACGCGCGCGACCTTGGCAGACTTGGCCGCGCGCGGCGTCAAGGTCGTGCCGTTGGCGAGCGATCAAAGCAAAGTATATTTGGAAGGTACCATCGGGCGGCGTTGGAACCCGGTCGGGGAACAGCCTTTGATTCCCGACGGCGCACGCACGAAACGCGCGGAGAATTTATATGGTGCCGTGCATTTGGGTACGGGAGCCGAAGTCGCGCCGTTCGCCATTGATTGGCAAGACAGCGACGCCACGATTTGTTGGTACCAGCAGGTGCTGCAGGATTGTCCGCGTGGTGAGATCGTGATCTGGCAGGATCAGGCCCCACACCATACGAGTGAAGAGGTCGAAGATTGGTTGGCGCAACATCCGCGCATTCGGATTGTGGACTTCCCCAAGTACACGCCGGAAGAAAATCCGAAAGAACAAACCTGGAAAGATTTAAAAGAAGAAGTCAGCCATCATCACTGGCACGAAACGATGGATGATTTAAGGCAAGCGGTGGATGGCTACTATCAAACAGGCAAGCAACACGTCGTCAATTTTTTAGCGAAGTTCGGTTATCTGTGGAAAGACGGAGTTATTTATCCATTACCACAAACTGGATAATTTCAACCCGACATCTTGGTGTGTTTTACATATAGTTGCACCTGGCGTGAAGTAATAACTGGTAACCACCATTGCATAGTCGCATTCATAGTGACTGATCCCACCTACAGCATCACTTACCGCACGGCGCGAAACAGGGCTTGATTGTCGCTTTACTTGCACTGCGAATTTAAGCATATCCTTCTTGGCAACAATATCCACACCTAAATCCCCTGAACCTGGTGTAACCTCAGTCTCATACCCTTTATGAGTTAGGATAGTGGCTACGTAATGCTCAAATTTAAAGCCATCCATATTGTCGATATCGCTAAGCTCCAGGGCTTTATCGCTAAGCTCCAGTGCCTTGAGACGAGCCTTCTCTTGGAAACTCTTTCGGTAGTTCCTTTGGATAAATGCCCAAATAGCAATTGCAATAAGGGCTATAGCAAGTACAACCAGGATTATGACTAGAACCTTGGTTTCAAATGAACTTTGCGATAACCGATCCACAAAATATGCCAACATAAAGATAAAACCAAAGGCCAATTTACCAAACGACTTACGGCGACCGCCGTAGATACGTATACCGTGACGCATAAGACTCCGATTAAGTTATACATGGGGGCAGCTATTGAGAACCTGCAAAGCAAAAGCTCCCAGGACTTCAAGTGACAGCACAGATTGACTGTCTTGACGAGACGGGCAAACTAACCAATGGAAATGGGGATCGGTTTACAGAGATGTAACGAGGAAGATTAATAACCTGTCTCAAAAATTATTTCAACAAAAGTATCACTGATTGTGACGCCACTTTTACGCCGCGCGTTTTATTCGATCCATCAACGCCAGCCCCAGGCCATGCTCTGGCACCACTTCACAAACGATTTCTTCCACGCCCAGCGAATCACATTCGCGGAAAAAGCGGAACAACTCGTGCGCGTATTCAGCCACACTGGCGCAGAGTTTGGCGCAACGGAACTCATCCAGTCGCGGCGGCGCATGCAAGCCAATGAACGCCGCGGTCGAGTTGGCGGTTAAGCCAGCAACCTCTGCAACCAGCACGACGCGCGCTTGCGGCGAATAGTGCCGGTATTTCAGCCCAGGGCTTTTCGGCGTGGCGGTATCGTGCGGGCTGGCGCGGCGGCTGGCCGGAATGACCGTTTGTAATTGTTCGAGCGTCAACGCCCCGGCGCGCAAGATGACCGGCGCGTCGCCCGTGCAATCAACGACTGTGGATTCCAGCCCGACTTCGGTTTGCTCGCCTTGCAGGATGCAGGCAATGCGCCCGTCCAAATCGGCTTGCACGGCTTGCCAGGTCGTGGGGCTGGGGCGTCCCGACAAGTTGGCCGATGGCGCGACCAGCGGCACGCCGCACGCGCCGATGAATTCCAGCGCCAGCTTGTGACGCGGCATACGCACGCCGATGGTTGGCAAACCCGCCGTCGCCAGCAGCGGCACGTCGGGATGTTTGGGCAACACGAGCGTCAGCGGGCCGGGAAAAAAGGCCGCGATGAGTTGGGCAGCGCTTGCAGGCATTTGCGTGGTTAGCGTTTCAATCTGTTCAAGATTAGCTAAGTGGGCGATGAGCGGGTTGTCGGCTGGACGGCCTTTGGCTTGGAAAATTTTGCCGATGGCGGCTTCGTCAAAAACATTGGCGCCGAGTCCGTAAACGGTCTCGGTCGGAAAGGCCACGACTTCGCCGCGCCGTATCAATTGTGCGGCCAGGAGCGGCGAAGTCGTGAGCACGGTTTCCATTTCATTAGACATTCGCGGAAAGAGGAATCAACCACGGGGAGCCTGGGGGCACGGGGAAGATATTGAAGGGAAAAGCTGACATCAACCCTCTTTCCCAAGACCTTTTTCTGTGGTTCCCCCGTGTGCCCCGTGCCCCCGTGGTTGGTTCAAGGCTCGACCCGCTAACGTCTGCGCAACGCTACTGCGCGCCAAAAATAATGCGGCGATTGACCGCCGTAAAATTGAGGTTCGTCACGGGCGCGGCAAAATCTAGCGCGTTCGGCTCAAACGTTTGGCGGCCCTTTGACGGGCGGGCGCGATAAATCACGCCCGGCTCAAAACCGGCCTTGCTCCAACGCCCGTCGTCGTCAGTGGTGGCAGCGCTCGGCCCCGGCGCGCCATCCGTTGCGTTAGTGAACAAGATCGTAGTGTGTACTAGGGGCGAACCGTCTTGCGCCACAACGCGGCCAGCCACGGCGAAAGGCGCGGTGCCCGATTGCGTAATCGTGATCGGGCGGCCCGCCACCAAAAGCGTTCCACTGCGTGCGTCAGGGCTGTTGTTTTCGGCCACGGTGAATTGCACGTTGCCATTGCCCATGAAGTTGGCGCTGTTGTCAGTGAGCGTGATCCACGTCGTGTTGCTGACGGCGCGCCAGCGCAGGTCGGGCAAGGCTTTGACCACGACCTTCCCCGCGCCGCCGCGAAAGCTGATCGTGTCGGACAAGGGTGAGACATCCGCCAGCGCCAGATCGTATGCCGCTTTCACATCCAGCCGCCCGTAGCCGTAAACATTGTTCGGCGTCCCAGCGCTGCCGCAATCGCTCACGTCCACGTGCACGGCGGTTTCGTTAAGCAGGCTGGCGGTCAAGGCCAGTTGATTTTTCAATTCGGGCCGTGCCGACCACAACACCGCAAGCGCGCCCGCCACGTGCGGCCCGGCCATCGAAGTCCCGCTGAAGTAGGCATAGTTGCCGCCGCGAATTGACGAACGCACCGACACACCGGGCGCGGCAATGTCCGGTTTGCCACGGCGGCTGTTGTCCACGAGGATAGGGCCACGGCTGCTGAAATTGGCGATGTCGCCCGTGCGCGCATCGAAAGCGCCGGCCGTATAAACCGCCGCATAAAATGCCGGCGGTTCACTGACAGTCGAGCAACTGGGGCCGCTGTTGCCGGCGGAAACCACCGTGAAGATACCCGCCGCGCGTTGCGCTTCGACGGCCAGTCGCAGCGTATCGGGCGCGCAGCCTTCCGACGCCGGACACGTCCACGAATTCACCGTCAAATCGGGCGCTTTGCTCGGATCGCCTTGCGCGGGCGTGCCGCTGACCGGATAGGGCGCGAGCATGAATTCAAAGCACTCCAGATAAGTCGCGGGCGTGCCGTTGCCG
The DNA here is from genome assembly GCA_043740245.1 of Acidobacteriota bacterium. Taxonomy (GTDB): domain Bacteria; phylum Acidobacteriota; class Blastocatellia; order RBC074; family RBC074; genus JACPYM01. The sequence goes on from JAYUCP010000613.1 coordinate 10,401, forward strand.
CGATCCATATTACGGCAGGCGACGAATTGCGCGCCCGGCGCGACGCCGATTTGATTGGCGTCGCCATCCGTGCCGACGGTTGTTCCCAGCGTGTGCGTGCCGTGGTTGTGATCGTCGCAAGGCACAGGCGAATCGGGGCCGCAAGCGCCACCGCCCGCGTGCACCGAATCGTGCCAGTTGTAATCGTGATTGACCACGGGATTGTTGGAACCGCGATAGCGCAACCGCAAGGTCGGATGCGTCCATTCGACACCCGTGTCTTGGCCGCCGACGACAATGCCTTGCCCATTGAAACCCAAGGCCCACAACTCTGTCGCGCGAATCGTGCTGATACCGGGTTCAACGCTCAACTCAGCCATCAGCCGCTGCTGGCTGTCAGGTTGCGCTTCCCTTTCGATGGGGCTGAGACCGCTGAGCAGCGGATTGCCTTCGACGCGGGCGACCTCCGGGCGCGCGGCGATTTCAGCGGCGACGGCGCGCGTGCCTTTCACCCAGAGCGCATTGATGATGTAAAACGAGCGGTACGGCAGGTTGCGGTCTTTCAGCCAGGCAAGCAGCGGAGCTTGCACGCTTTGCGCCTTGGCCCACAGCGTTTCGCGCACGAAGCGGCCTTTATCCAGCTTGGCTGTCAACTGCTCCGCTCCGCTCAAATCGGCCTGCTCTTTCAGCACGACCAGAAATTCAAGCTCTTCGCCCTGCGCGGTGTGCGCCAGCACCCACGGCGCAATTTTGTGCGCGGCGGCAGACGGTATCCCGGTAATATATTGCTGGCCTGAATGGGCTAGCGAAGACAGCAGGCCGCCCGCCAACGCCAGACAAGTCGCCAGCAATGCTAACGTGGAAACACGTGTTCTATTCATTCGCCAATCCTTCGGGGCACCAGGAACAGATGTACGGCAAACTGTTAGTTTGCCGTAGGCTCAATCTGCAACAGCTTCAAGGTCAGCCAATCCTTCAATCGCTCTGACCCTGAAGACTACGGCAAACTAACAGTTTGCCGTACAACGGCAACAACTCAACGCATCGCTCTGACCGCCGCATCTGACCACGCCTCCAACGGCGCATACGCATCGGTTAAAAACACCGCGCCCTCTGACGTCACATCGTTGACGCGCGCGCTGAGTACGCTATCCAAATAGCCTTGCATCTCTTTCGGGAACGGCAGCGTGAAGGCCGCCGGTTGCGCGGGCACTTCGCCCGTCACCAGGAACATCGTCGAAACATAAGTCGGATCGTCGTGCGCATCCAGTTTGCGATTGGGCGCGAAGACGCTCACTTTCCCAAACGTCGCTTCGAGCGTTTTGACCACTGAGGCCACCACGCGTGAGCCTTCGCCCTGCGCCGCGCCGACGATGTTGGCGAGAATCAAACCATTGGGCGCAAGCCGACTGCGCAAACTTTCAAACGCCTCTTTGGTCAAAAGGTGAAACGGCGGGGTGTCGCCGCTGAAGGCATCCAGCACGATCACTTCGTATTTCTCGTTCAGCCGCAAGGTCTCGGTGCGCGCATCGCCGATGATGACTTTGACGGATTGCGGCAAACCGAAATGTTCGCGCGCGACTTTTTCAGAAGCCGGATCAATCTCCAGCACCGTGACCTCGGTGCCCGCCTCGGCCATCTTGCGCGCATAAACGCCCGCGCCCAGGCCCCAGATCAGCATGTTTTTGGGCACGCCCTTGACCGTCGCCAGCCGCTCCAAACCATAGGCATAGCGCGCGCCCGAATGCTCACCGCGCAATGAGCCCTGCTGCACGCCATTCAGAAAGAGAAACCTCGTGCCCTGATGATCGCTCACGACCAGATCGCCATATGACGAAGGTTCGCGCGCCGTCACCGGATAGGGGCGGCCCTTGTAATAGATCGTGCGGTCGGCGTCTTCGCCCAGCACTTTGGTGGCGACGCCGCCCAACGCGAGGCCGACCAGCAACAAGACGCCCATCTGCTTTTTGGCGCCGCTCAGCAAATACCACAGCGGCACGCTGCCCAAGGCCACCGCCGTCAGGATCACCGCCGTGTGCACGTTCAAGCGCGGAATCAGCAAGAGCGACACAGTCAGGCTGCCCGCGACCGAACCGACGGTCGAGAGCGCATACAGGTTCCCGACGCTCTGACCCAGATGATCCTGATCCGCCGCCGCGCGCACGGCCATCGGCGAAACCATGCCCAGCAAAAACAGCGTCGGCAAAAACAGCAAGACAGCCGCCACAAACGTGCCGATGACCATGCCGCCGCCATAGGCAAAGCGCAGCACCGGCGCGGTCAGCAAATCAGACAGCAACAACGTCCCCGATGAAATCCCGATCACCATCATCAAGGCCGGCAATCCCGGTTTGTTGTCAGCCACACGTCCGCCGACTGAATAGCCCAAGGCCAGCGCCGCCAGCGTCACCGTAATCAGCGCGCTCCACACGTGCAGCGTCGTGCCGAAAGTGGGCGCCAGGATGCGCGAGCCTAAAATTTCCACCACCATCACCGCAGCGCCGCACACCACGACGGCGTAACGCAACAGCCAGCTCGGCGCGACGGCGGCATAGGGTTCGACTTGCGGCGAAGTTTCGAGCTTGGCGGACGCAGCCGGTTTGGCGGCTTTCGCTTTGGCAGTGGATTGCACTGAAATAATTCCTCCAGGGATTGTTTGCTGTCGGGAAGTTTGCGGATGCGAGTTACGCGGGTTTCACAGCAAAAGCGCGGCCAGCATAAGCGATTCCAAAACGTTTTTCCATTGGGTTGTTTGGGTTGCTTGCCACGCCAACGCCGCCTCTGATGCCCGGTTCAGCGCTACGGGATGCCCACCGCGAGGGCAGCCTCCAGGCAAATATGCTACCCTGCGCGCGCGATGAATGTTAGCGGCCAGACACAACTCGATGTCCTCGCCATCGCGGCCCATCCCGACGATGTGGAATTGTCCGCCGGAGGCACGCTCATCCAACTGGCGCAGCAAGGCTACAAAACTGGCATTCTCGACCTGACGCGCGGCGAAGCCAGCACACGCGGGACGCCGGAAATCCGCGCCTTTGAATCGGCCCGCGCCGCGCAACTGCTCGGTCTTTCCATGCGCGAAAATCTGGACCTGGGCGACGCGCATCTCTGGGTCAACGAAGAGTCGCGCACAAAGCTGGTGCGCGTCTTGCGCCGCTGGCGTCCACGTTTGTTGTTGACACAACACGCTGACGACCCGCATCCGGATCATGCGCACACGGCGCAACTGGTGCGCGAAGCCAGCCACCTGGCGGGCCTGGCGAAATATGACGTCGGGGGCAAACTCGCACAAGTTTCAGCCCAAGTCTCTGAAAGATGGCGACCCAAGGGCGTCGCGCATTTTCTGTTTCCCCGCACCGTCGCGCCGACATTCATCGTGGACATCAGCGCCAGCTTCACGCGCAAATGGGAGGCCATCCGCGCCCACGCTTCGCAATTTTTCAACACCAAAAGCCAGGAACTGCCATCGCGCGTCAGCAGCGAACAGTTCCTGCGCGAAATGGATGCGCGTGACCGCTACTTTGGCGCGTTGATCGGCGCGGATTACGGCGAAGCTTTTTTTGTGCGTGAAGCGTTGAATGTGGATGACCCGGTGGCGTTGTTGACGCGGCAGATGAATCCGTATTCCTGATGAGGAGCAATCCATCACATGCAAAGACCCTTCGTAGGCATGGGCGTCCTGGTGATGCGCAACGGCCAGGTGCTGCTGGGCAAACGGCGTGGTTCGCACGGCGCGGGCTATTACGCCGCGCCCGGCGGCCACATCGAATACGGCGAAAGCTTCGAGGCCGCCGCGCGCCGCGAAGTGCGTGAGGAAACCGGTTTGGAAATCACCGAACTGCGCTTGCTCACGGTCGGCAATTACCTTTTCACGCGCGAGGACGGCGCGCGCCATTACGTTGACGTGGATTTCGTGTGCGAAGCGCCGGCAGGTGAAGCGCAATTGTGCGAGCCGGAAAAGTGCGCAGGTTGGGGCTGGTACGATTTGAATGCGCTGCCCGCACCGCTGTTCATAGTCACTCAGCGCATGATCGAAAGCTGGCAAGCGGGCACCATCCTTAACAACCCTCAAACGATTGAGCAGCAATGAAGCCGCAGCCAACGCCGTTGAATCAGCCGCGCCGAAGCCTTACACTCTCGCCATCCCTTTTGTGACCTTGTATGGCAAGCAATAAAACCACGATCAAGGCGGTCGTGTTGACCATTAGCGATTCTGCCGCGCGCGGTGAACGCACAGATTTATCCGGCCCCGCCGTGGTGGCCGAATTGCAAACGTTGAACGCGGAAATTGCCGCCACCGAAATTCTGCCTGATGAACGCGTGCAGATTGCCGCGCGCTTGCGCCATTACGCCGATGGCGGTTTGGCGAATCTGATCGTCACGACGGGCGGCACCGGATTGGCCCCGCGCGACATTACGCCAGAGGCGACGCGCGACGTGATCGAACGCGAAGCGCCCGGCCTAGCGGAATTGATGCGGCAGGAAAGTTTGAAAATCACCCCGCTCGCGGCCCTCTCGCGCGCGGTCTGTGGCGTGCGGGGCCGCACGCTGATCGTCAATGTGCCAGGCAGCGTGCGTGGCGCGCGCGAAAACCTGGCCGCCATTGCGCGCACGCTCCCCCACGCGCTTGCGTTGTTGAACGAATGAATTTTTGCCGAAAGAATTTTTGGAGGAACGTACGATGAAAGTGAATGCGTGGAAAAGACCGTTGCACGTCGCGCTGGCGTTAGGACTGCTGGCAGTGACGGCGCTGGCGCAAGCCAATGTCTACGATAAATTTCGTGACAAAGCCCATTCCAATCAGGGCTACCTAAGCGAAGCGGATGAAATCAAACTCGGCGGGCAGGTGCACGAGCAACTGCTGAACCCGCCCAAGCAAGAAGCGCAACAAGGGCAGCAACAGGAACAAGCCAAGCCCATCCGGCTGGTGCAAGGGCCGCTGGCTGATTACGTCGAACGGCTCGGGCAAAAACTGGCGCGCGATTCCAAACGCCCAAACCTGCCCTGGCATTTTTCGGTCATAGATGACAATTCGCTCAATGCCTTCGCCACGTTGGGCGGCTACGTTTACGTGCACACCGGCCTGATCAATCAAGTCAAAAACGAAGCCCAACTCGCCAGCGTCATCGGCCATGAGATCGGCCACATCGTCGCGCGGCACGGGTTGGAGAACGTCAAACGCTCGCAAAAATTTGGCATTCTCGCCGGTGTGGCGACCATCGCCGGCGCAGTTCTCGGTGGCCAGCAAGGCGCTGAGTTGGGGCAAGCCGTCGGCGGCCTGCTGGCGGGCGGCTTCCTGATGAAACATAGCCGCGAGGCCGAGCGTGAAGCCGATTACCTGGGCCTGTATAACATCGAACGCAGCGGCTACAACACGGGCGGCATGGTCGAGATGTTCGGGATTCTGGCCGAGGCGACCAAAAACAACGCCGGTTCGGTGGGCAACATTCTGGCGAGCCATCCGCCGGCCGCCGAACGTCTGGACAACACGCGGCGTGAAATTGATGGACACATGCGCGGCAGCGATCAAAAAGGCGCGCAAAACAGCAACGATTTTAATCGCATCAAAGGACAGGCCGCCACAACCACAACAACCACGAATCGCAATGTGCGCCCGCGCGGGGCTACGCCGACTCCCACGCCGAGACGCCCGCGTCCCTAACGCAAACATCGCCCAACCAAGCTGAGACGAATGAAGCAGGCCAACGAACGACGGAACGAATTGATGAAACCAGCAGTGCATCACCGTTCCGCTGTTCGTTGGCCGCGTTGTTTATGGGTCTTGGCGCTGCTCGGTTGTTGCTTGCTCGAAGTGTCACCGCAAACGCGACCAGTCCTGCGTTATGCGCGCCGCGAATACTTGGCGGGCAACTTCGTGCTCATCCCGCACAACGCGCGCTTGCACGCCTTGGCGTTGCCCAAACAGCTCGCACCGCTGGCCGATCATCAGCTTTACACGCCGCCGGTGAGCACGCTGGCCGACAGCGCAGCGCTGTTGCGTTGGGTGCAAAATTTCGACTTCGCCGAAACGGATGGCGTGCTGCTTGCGCTCGACACATTGCTCAGTAATGCCACTGCCGTTAAAAGCTGGCTCAAGGACTTGCGCGCCAAGCGTCCGAACCTGTCCATCTATGCTGCGGCCAGCGCCGCGCGCGCGCCGCTGGCCCTTGAATTGATCGAAGCCAACCTGCTCGATGTCTTGCTGGTCGCCAACGCCGCGCCGGAACTGTCGAAGCAAATCGCCGCACGCCGTTGGCAGAATCGTGTCGCCTTGTGCGACAACACCGAAACCGCCGCCGCGCTGTTGCAAACGCGCTTGCTCAACCGGCGCTTCGGTTACGCCCCGCGTGTGGCAGCAATCTTTTCCAATCCGCCCACGCCCGCGCTGCGGCAAAACATCAGTGCGCAAATCAGCTTGCTCGGCGGCGGCGAAGCGGCGGAAGGCCAGCGCGCCGACTTTTATCTTTTCGTGCACACACCGCAAACCGCGCCGAATGTCTCGTCGGCCTTTGCCAACGCGCTAGAAAAGGCCGCGAATGACAGCGTCCGGTGCGCCGTGCTTGATCTGACGCACGACGCGGCCAGCCAGGAAGCGCTGCTCAACAACTTGCGCCAGCGCAAACTGCTCGACCGCCTGGCCGCGTATGCCGCCGCCACGCCCGCTGCCGCCACGTCCACCACTGACAGCCAAGCGCTCACGCGCGCGTTGACGCAAACCGCGACGTGGTTGATCTCGATCAAATTTTTGCGCGACGATGTCGAACGTTTGCGCCGCACCGAACGCACTCAGATTGCGTTGCTGCTCGGCAGTTATTTGCGCGATTGGGCCTACCCGCAACACATGCGCCCGGCGCTCGAAACGTTTCTTCGCACACACCGCAAACCCGCATCCGAACAGTTCACCGGCACTGAACAAGCCGAAACATTTGCGCTCGGCGAATTGAAGCTTTACGCCGAAAAGCTTTTCGCCGAACAGTTCAAACGCAACATCCACGCGGTGCTGCTGGCCACCGGCGAACGCGCTGAATTTGAAATCACGCTGCTGCAACGGCAGCAAATCCGCTTGAACGCGCTGACGCCAGACGAACTGGCCGAACCCGAAATTAAGCTGGTCATGCACCTGGCGCACCTCGGCAATTTCCTGCCGCAACCCGCCCTGCCACGCACGCTCTGGGATTTCACCAACGACAGCAGGCTGGATGAACGCCTGGGCAAACGCTTTGACGCAGTGGATTGGCGCGTGTTCAAAAGCGACGCCGAAGCTGTTGAAGTCTCGGTAAAGCTCAATCAGAACGCGCAGGCCAATGCCGCCAATCATGCCAGTCTTGAAAGCTATGTCATACGCAGCCGCCGCAACGGCCAGACGCGCCGCATCGAAATCAGCGCGGCCACTGTGCAAGGCGCGTTTTACGCCTTCGGCAAGCTCGAACAATTGGGCGCGAACGGCCAACTCGCGCAAGATGTCAACCTGGCCGAAACGCCCGATTACGCGCAACGCGGTGTGATCGAACGTTTCACCGACGCGCCCTGGACGCCGCGCGAGCGCTTGGAATGGCTGCGCTTCTTGGGCCGCGTGCGTCTGAACCGTTTTGTCTACGCCTCGCAATTCGATCCCTGGCGGCGCGAACGCTGGCGCGAACCTTATCCGAACAACGAACTCTTACGCTTTGAAGAACTGGCGCGCGTGGCGCAGGAAAATTTCGTCAGCGTGGTTTACGCGCTCAACCCCGGCGCAACGCTCGATTACACCAGCGAAGACGATTTCGCCGCGCTGACCGCCAAGCTTAAAGCCGTCGTCAGCACCGGCATTGCTGAATTCGTGCTCGGCCTTGATGACGCGCCGCCGCAATTGCAACGCGACACTGAACGCGCGCGCTTCAAAACGCTGGCCGTCGCGCAGGCGCAATTGATACGGCGCACCGACAACTGGCTAAAAAACAATTGCCCAAGCTGCCGCCTCGCGGTTGTGCCCGCCAATCCGCTCAACGTCGCCGAACAGAGCGCCTACTTGCAGGAACTCGGCGCGAACCTGCCGCCGCAAGTAACACTGATTTGGCTGGGCAGCGAAAGCTTCCTGCCCGAATACACCCGCGTGCGCGTGCAGGAGTTGACCAAGTTGACAGGCCGCCGTCCGTTGCTCTGGGGTAGCTTTGCCAACAGCGCCACGACCGGCTTATTTCTGGGCGCCAAACGCAACGAAGCCGCCACGCTGGCGCAAGAGACGCTCGGGCTGCTCTTCATCCCACCCAGCCGCGGTTACGCCGCGCGTTTGTCGCTGGCGACGGCCGCTGAATACGCGTGGGAGAGCCGCGCATACGCGCCCGAACGCGCGCTGGAAAATGCGCTGAACCTGCTTTACGACGACCGCTCGCGCGTGGGCGTGCGGCTATGGTCACGCGCCCTTGGCGGCGCGCTTGCAAACACCGGCGCGCACCCAAACACCCAAACAACGCCGCTCACCGCCGCGCAATTAAATGCGCTGCAAACCGCGCTCGCCGCCATCGGCAGCACCCGTGATTGCGGCCTGTTGCGTGGGGAGCTAGCGGCAGTAGTCAGTAGTCGGTAGTCAGCATTTACACTTGGAGTTCCGACTAACCCACAATCAACTACCGACTACCGACTACCGACTACTGACTACTGACTGACTACCGGAGAACCCATGTCCCTGATGTTGGCCGAAATCGAGCAGCAACCCGCCGCGCTCGAACGCACCATTCAACAAGAAAGCAAAAAAATCGCCCGGTTCGCCACCCACCTGAAGGCCAACCGTCCGCGCCTGATCGTGCTGGTCGCGCGCGGCAGTTCTGACAATGCGGCGTTGTTTGGCCGGTACCTGCTGGAAATCACCACCGGCATTCCGGTCTCGCTGGCCGCGCCTGCCGTGCATACGATCTATCAGGCAAAGCTCGATTTGCGTGACGCGCTAGTCATCGGCATCTCGCAATCGGGCGCGGGCACCGACATCAACCTCACGCTGGAAAACGCCAAACGCAGCGGCGCCACCACGCTCGCCATCACCAACGAAGCCGAATCCGCGCTGGCCAAGCTTGCCGACGAAACCTTCCTCATCCGCGCCCGCCGCGAAAAGAGCGTCGCCGCAACCAAGACTTACACCGGCCAACTGC
>JAYUCP010000614.1:0-19473 GCA_043740245.1 Acidobacteriota bacterium
CCGCCGCTTGACGTTCACACTGAACAGGCCGTTTTTGGCGGTTAAGGGTGAACTTTACTTTCCTTCGGTTCCAAGGGGCCGGAGGCTTCGGAGGAGAAACAACGCAATGCATTTACGACACACGACACTTACTCCGGCAGGAATTCAACTCATTCGCGGCGCGGCGCTGGGCTGGCTGCTGGTTGCTCTGTCGGTCTGCGGTCTGGCACAGGGTGGATTTGTCAGCGGCTCAACCGGCGCTGACGGCGCATTCAATCCGACTACCTATACATTATTACAGATTCCTGAAAGCGGGGTTTTCAATTTCACGACGATCACGATTCCGACCGGCGTGAACATCGATTTCAAAAAGAATTCTCGCAATACGCCGGTGGTGATGTTGGCGACGGGCGACGTCATTATCAGAGGGGGCCTCTACGTCAATGGTCAGTTTGCCGTTACGTATTCCGGTTATGGAGGAGAAGGAGGACCTGGTGGCGGTTTTCGTGGAGGAGATGCCGGCTGGCCTTCTGAGCATCCCGATGGATTCCCCGGAAACGGGCCGGGAGGTGGGCTGGGGGGTAAGCGAGATTTCAACACACCAAACTACACTTTTGGAAACCCGGCGGGACACCGATATGCGGGAGATGATTTAAATGTAAACAGCGGTCAGGCATATGGAAACAGCAATTTATCACTTCTCGTGGGAGGCTCCGGCGGCGGCGGCAGCAGTGCGGGGGTTAACTATGTTGGTGAAGGCGGCGGCGGCGGCGGCGGCGCCATTTTAATTGCCAGCTCAACAGTGATCAGATTTGAAGGCGGGGCAATATATGCTTACGGAGGTGGTTCACGGGATAATGGAAGCGGCCCCGGCGGTGGCGGTTCAGGTGGCTCAATCAGACTGGTCGCCAATTCCATTATCGGCGGAGCCTTGTTTGAAGTAAGCGGCGGTCGTGGTAGCACCCGTAATATCAACGGTTTTTTCGCCTCAGTCGGGCGTATTCGAGTGGAAGCCTTCGACCTGACGCAGTTTACATCATCAAATTATGATTTCAGCCGTGGCCTCCCCAGCCCGGCAATCCTGCCCAATCCGCCCAGTTTGCGCATCACTGCTGTCGGTGGTGTGAGTGCGCCTGTCAACCCCAAGGCTTCGTTTGCCGCGAATCCTGACATCATTGTTCCGACGACAGTAACCAATCCCGTGACCGTTTCCATCCAGGCGTCCAACATCCCGCTCGGAACAGTCGTTCAGGTTACCCAGACAACCGAAACCAACACGAAAACAACCGTCAACAGCACTCCGTTGGCAGGCACAACGGCCAATTCAACCGCGACGGTCAGCGTCACGCTGCCAACTTCGGGGATGAGCGTGCTGACCGCAACAACGACGCTGAATGCGCTGGTGGCGTTTGGCCGTCCGATTCACATCTACGGCAAACGCATAGAAAACGTCGAGATTGCCGCGAGCTTTGGCGGGCCGTCGCAAGTGACCTACATCACGGCAAATGGCGAGCGGTTAAAATGGCCGCAGTAAGGACGCCTAAACATCTAACTTCCCGATGTAGGACAAGATGCCATCTTGTCCTACGGCAGGCAGACAGCAGGGAATTATGAAGAAAAATCACTTCGCACACTTTTTGAGTACGCTTATGAATATGAATCCGCGGCAGAGCTTCAGCCCGCGTCGCCTGCGCGCATTACTTTGCTGGGCGCTCAATCTGGCGTTGTTCTTTCAACTGGCGCTGCCGCCTCTTTCGCCTGCCGCCGCCGCAGGCCGTAACACAACCGCCGCGCCGCGAACCGCAAAACGGGCGGCAAAATCCGCCAAAACCCGCACAACCAGAGCCGCGCAGACCAACCCAGCCATCATCGCCTTTGGCCCACGCCGGTTTGATCGGCTGCCCGGCGCGGCGCGCAATGTCACCGAACAATTCACGCTGACGGGCGCTCCGGCGGCAGGCTACACCGTTCGCGTGCAGAACGGCGCGACTGATGGTTCGGCGCGCGTGAATGGCGCGACGATTCAACTGAATGGCGCAGTGCTGACCACCGCGCTGACCCTCAACGTCAACACGGCGGCGCTTGACGTACCGGCGACCTTGCTCGCGTCCAATAATCTTTCGGTGCGCCTGACCGGAGCGCCCGGTTCCTATGTCATGCTGACGATTCTGGTCAGTCCGCAAATTCTTTCGTTAGTCCCAACCAGCGGCCCCGCCAGTTCGATGGTGATGATCAATGGCAGCGGCTTCGATCCCAGCCTGCCGAATCGCAACATCGTCAAGTTTGCCCGCACGGGCGGCGGCACGACGCTGGCGCAAGTGGCTTCGGTCGCCAGCAACCAACTGACCGTTCTGGTTCCCCCAGACGCGGCAACCGGCCCCGTCACCGTCCAAAACGACGGAGGCACGGCCACCAGCCCGACCAACTTCACCATCACGGCTGGCCCGGTGATTGCCGATTTCAATCCCAAACGCGGCGACATCAACACGCTGGTCACCATCACCGGCAGCAACCTGAAACCCGGCGCGCCCAATCCGACCGTCAGCTTTACCGGCGCGAACAACACGCGCATTCCGGCAACCATCAGCTTTGCCACCAACGGCGAAGTGCGCGCCAACGTGCCCAGCGGCGCAATCACCGGCTCCATCCAGGTTACCAACTCGCTGGGCAGCGTCTTTTCCGTAGCGGTCTTCAGCGTCGAAACGCCCCAGGATTTTCAAATCACGCTCGCGCCTGCATCGGCAACCGCGCTGCAAGGCGGCACGGCGACCTACATCGTATCGCTGACCGGCAACCAGCCGAGCTTTACGCAACTGGGCGCGTTGTCCGTTACCGGATTACTCGGCGCAATCACGGCGTCGTTTAACCCGCAGCAGATTACTTCCGGCGCGACTTCAACCCTGACGCTGGTCATCCCCGGCAACATCAGCACCGGCGGTTACAACTTCACCGTCCAGGCCAAAGCGCCCGTCAACGGCGCAGACGTAACCAAAACCGCAGCCGGTTCCGTCAACGTGCAGATCGCCACACAGACAACGCTGTCAGGCCGCGTGCTTTCGACCAAAAGCGAACCGATTATGGGCGCGACCGTTTCAATTGACGGCATCAGCGTGACGATCGACGCGGCGGGCAACTTTCTGCTGTCAGGATTGGCGGCGGGCACGGATCGTCCGATTATGGTGGATGGCCGCACAGCCAACGCTCCCAACCGCACCTATCCGGTAATCGCCGAACCAGTCACCATCACCGCCGGACAAGCCAACGTAGTGCCTTACACCTTCTATCTGCCCGCGATTGACACCGCCAACGAAGTCACGATCGTGCCGACTCAAACAACCAACGTGACGACTCCGATGGCTCCGGGGTTGATGTTGACCATTCCGGCCAATGCGGGATTGATGAATCGCGATGGGACACCGGTAACACGCGCTTCCCTGACCGCTGTGGAAATTGACCGCACGCCTGCCCCATTACCGACCAATGTCGGTACAACGATTGTGTTCACCGCTCAACCAGGCGGTGCGCGCCCTGCGCCGGGAATGAAGATGCCTGTGATCTATCCGAATTTGGGTGGCGCAAACCCCGGTACGCGGATTGAGCTTTGGAATTTCAACCACGATACGGTGCAGTGGTACATCTACGGTTATGGCAACGTCAGCGCCGATGGCCGGTTGATCGTGCCGGAACCCGGTGTCGGGTTATCAGATTTTTCGTGGCATTTTCCGAATCTGTTTGGCGGCTGCATCAATTGCTGTATTTCGTGCCCCTGTGGTGAAACTAAAAATCCTGTTGAGCTATCATCCGGTCTAAAAATCGAGAGAACAAATGATATTTCTTTCGGTGGTGCGCGCGGCGGCTTGGAATTAACGCGCGTCTACACCAGCAATCTCGCAGGTTCTTGCGACAGTTGTCCATTCGGTCGCGGCATGACGCACAACTATGCCACTCGCTTGACCGGCACGTTTACAATGGGCGGAGCGGGGCGGATTCTCTATCCTGATGATACGACCGGACGGCTATTCAGCTACTCACGCACGGACCCTGACAACGCGTTGGTCTTCACGACGATTGCCACGCCGCATCAACTGGGCGATGTGATCCGTAAGCTAACCAATGGCACTTTCGAATATCGGGCGAAGAATGGCGATGTGATGCGCTTCGATTCGTCAGGCCGGTTGACGGGGATGGTTGATCATAATAACAACACGACCGTACTCACTTATTCCGGAAGCAATCTGACGCAAGTTACCGATCCGGTCGGACGTTCACTCATCCTTCAATACTCCGGCAGCCACATTACCAAGGTGACTGATCCGCTCAATCGCATGTGGCAGTATGCCTACGATGGCGGCAATCACCTGGTCACCGTCACTGACCCCCTCAGCAAGACGATGACCTATGGTTACGACTTCTTGAGCCGCATCACTTCGATCACCGACAAACGCGGCAACCTTGCCAAACAGATTATCTACGACAGCAACGGGCGGGTGAGTGAGCAGAGATTTCCCGATGGCGGCTTCGAGCGTTACAGCTACACGCTCTCCGGTAACATGGTCACTGGCGCGACTGTCACTGATGCGCTGGGCCGCACGAAATCAATGCGTTTCAACGGCGCAGGTCAGGTCGTGGGCACCACCGATGAACTGGGCCAAGCCGCAGAGATCAAACGCGACCTGACCACCAATGTTGCGCTTGAACGCACTGGCCCCTGTGGTTGCCGCGAAGATAAGCGCACCTATGACAGCAATGGCAACCCGACCACCGTCACCGACCGCCTGAACCAGACCACGCGATACGAATATGATCCGGTCTTTAATAATGTGACACGGATGACTGACCGGCTGGGGCGCATAACTACTTTTACCTACGACTTGCGCGGTAATCGTACCTCAATGACCAACGCGCTCAATCAAATGACTACCTATGGCTATGATCAATTTGGGCAATTGACGAGTGTGACCGATGCTCTCAGCCATACGTCGCAGATGGAATATGACACAAAAGGTAACATCACCGCTCGCATTGATGCGCTCGGCAACCGCACAACGATGGAGTACGACTTTGTTGGAAGGTTGATAGCTACCAATGACCCACTCGGACGCCGAACAACGATGGCATACGATGCGTTGAATCGTATGGTGACAATCACTGATGCAGCCAATGTCACAACGACTTATGAGTACGACGCCAATGGTAATCAAACCAAGATGACCGATGCACTCAACCATAGTTGGACGAGTGCTTACGATACGAAGAACCGCCTGATTTCACGCACTGATCCGCTCAACCGTTTGACGCAGACGCGCTACGATGCTGCCGATGAAATGATTGCTTTTATCTCTCCATATAGTAGGACAACGATTTACAGCTACGATTCGCGCGGTCTGCGCGTGGCGATGAAGGATGGTTTAGGCAATTCGGTCCGATACACTTATGACAATCGCCGCAATATGGCGGCACTCATTGACCAGCGCAACAATGTAACAACCTTCAGTTACGACGAACTCTTCCGTTTGGTTATAAAACGCGACCCACTAGGTAACGCAACTAGCTACGAATATGACAGCGAAAGCAACGTCAGCGCTACGACTGATCGCTTAGGGCGGCGTACAACTGTAAACTATGATGCGCTCAACCGCCGTCAACAAGTGAGCTATGTGGACGCGACGGTGGCGTACGCCTATGACGCCGCAAACCGGCTGACTCACATTGACGACACGCAGGGTGGCCAGCTTACATGGGCTTACGATAACGCTAACCGCCTACTCTCCGAAATAACACTGCAAAGTGTCATCAGCTACACGTATAACAACGCTAACCAGCGCACCTCAATGACCGCTGCAGATCGCCAGTCAGTGAATTATGGCTACGACTCAGCCGGAAGACTGCGCACGATCACGCAGGGGGCAGAAACATATACCTACTCCTACGACATCCTCTCTCGCGTGATGCGTCTTGATCGCCCCAATGGCGTGAAGACTGATTACCAGTACGATCAAGTAAACCGGCTTGCTCGTATGACACATGCAAATGCGATAGCCGTAGCACTCGAAGATTTTCAGTACAGCTACAGCGCTGACGATGAGATTGATTCGATTAATTCGCTTGCTTCAGCTACATCAATGCCGTCGGCAAAGAGTATCGGGCCTGCTAACGCGGCAAATCGCATTGCACAGGTTGGGCAATCGAGTTATACGTTTGACGCCGAAGGGCAGACTATAGGCAAATCCACCGGACAAGGAGCCTATGGGTTTGAATGGGACGCGAGGGGCAGATTGATACGAGCTGCGCTACCATCTGGGCAGGCCGTCAGCTACGGCTATGATGCTTTAGGAAGAAGATCTAGCAGGGTAGAGAATGGAGTGCTAACTAATATAGTTTACGATGGCGCAAATACTATCCTCGATATAGCAAGCAACGGAACCACTATTGACTATATCAACGGTCAGGGTGTGGATCAAAGATTGCGGCAGACAGTTGCTGGCAACGGGAAGCAGTTTTTTCTGCAAGACCATCTCGGCGGCACCACCGCACTAGCGGATATATCCGGAAGCCTTCTGGAGCGCACCCAATATGAGGCTTATGGTGAGAACATAGGGTCACTTTTCACCAGATATGGCTTCACCGGTAGAGAACGGGATGCTGTGTCAATGCTCATGTATTATCGTGCGAGATGGTTTGATCCTCAACAGGGAAGATTCTTTAGTGAGGACCCTATAGGCTTCAGTAGTAATGACGTGAACCTTTACCAGTATGCCAGAAACAGCCCGATTAATTTTTCTGACCCTACAGGATTATTTTCCTTTTGTGGCCTCACTTGCACAATAGTTTCTACCGTGCTTTGTACCGGGGCTGGTGGTGTGAATTTTGGTAGTCTGATTCGTGCGGCAGCATGCGCAGTTGTCTTTTCCTATATATGTGGTGAATGTCCCCCTCCCCCCTGTGATTCAGGCCCGCAACCGACACCAGGAACACCGACTCCACCACCAGGAACACCGACTCCACCACCATGGATGTTTAATAATACTTCTCCGCCTGCCCTTAATTGGAGGTAGAGTTGCCAAGACAAGTTCTGAGAAATGACTCCGTGTTCCGGGCTTTCGTCCGCTATTTTGCAACGAACCCATACAGATATTCGTGGCGTTCTTCAGACTGGTGTTCACGCGCGAGGTACTCTTCGACGGTGATCTGTAGTTCGGATTGTGGTAGCGCCATTGGTTTCAACTCCTGTGAATGCTAGGTCAACTGATTGGCAATCTGTTCTGAGTAACTGATTACTCAATGATTCAGTTCAGAGTTTTCTACGGAAAACTCGATGCGGTCGTAGACCTCGGCGAGATGCAACGTGCAGGCAATTGATTGGATCATTAGGTTTTCGATTAATTCCCGGTGGACAGGGTACGACCAGCCGCCGTCTGTTTGGCAGACGAAATATTCGATGCGCGGTTGCGTTTGATGGACGATGACGTATTCCGCCAGTGTCGGCAGCCAGGTGCGATAGCGTTCGAACTTTTCGCCCCGGTCGTAATCTTTGGTGGTTTCGGAAAGGACTTCGATGATGACGGTCGGATTGAGCAACACAGCGCGGTGCTCGTCGTGGTAGCGATGCTCACCATAGACAATGACCAAGTCAGGATAGGCGATTGAGGCCAGGCAGGCTAAGTTGTCTCAAGCTCCGTCCGGCATCACATCAGCGCCGCCGAATTGGCAGGACAAGATGGCATCTTGTCCTACGATGAATGCTGGGAGCCGAGTTGGTAGGACAAGATGGCATCTTGTCCTACGATTACGATAACGATGAATGATGGGCAATCTGGATTTCAAAGGGGAATACAAAAGGCATATGCCGCATATTCAGCCGCCGGGGGCTACGTTTTTTATCACTGCCCGGCTGGCAGGTTCGTTGCCCCTTTCGGTGCTGGAACAAATGGCGCGCGAGAAGGCGGCGATTTATGAACAATACGCAACCGATTTGGAACTGGCCGAAAGGGAAAGTGAGCGGCACTGGTTCCGTCAATATGAAACGCAGTTGCACGAAGCGAAAAGCGGGCCATTCTGGTTGCGCGAAGAGCCAATCGCGGCAGTCCTGGCAGAAGCCTTGCACTTTAGCGATCAGCAACTCTATCGCTTGGATGCGTTTTGCATCATGCCGAATCATTTGCATGTTGTATTAATGCCGCTGCCAACCACACCCGTGCCAGCCGGGGCGAACATGGCGCGGGATGGCGAAGGGAACATCGGGTATCTGCAACGGGACGCCATGGGGCAACAGCATTTCGTGAAGCTGGACTATTACGCCCTGGCCAAAATCACGCACCGCATCAAGCGGCGCAGCGCACGCGAAAGTAACAAACTACTCGGTCGTGCCGGCGAGTTCTGGGAACACGAGAGCTATGACCACTGGATTCGAGATCAGGAAGAATGGCAGCGCACAGTTGCTTATGTCAGAAATAATCCGGTCAGCGCAGGATTGGTGAAGCGGTGGGAGGATTGGCCCTGGACATACATCAGAGAGCAAAATCGCAATCGTCCGCAATCGTAGGACAAGATGACATCTTGTCCTACGATTGGCTGGGAGTAGCAGACCAATGAGAAACAAATCAGCCTTGATCAATATCCTCAGCGCTTTGTTGCTGGCGGCGGTAATCGGATTGACGATCTATTGGACTGCTCGTCCGATGCGTGGACAGGCAGCAGCGAACCGGCGCACGGCCAACAAACCGATGACGCCGGCGCGCCAATCCGCTCTGGCAAGTAGGTCTTTTGCCGCGCCGATGCTTGATTCCGCCAAGCGTCTGGCGGCACCCGAAGCCTTGCAAGGCATGCCTCTGGCGTTCATTGAAAATCGCGGGCAGGCCGATGCGCGCGCTGCGTTTCTGGTGCAGGGGCGCGACACGACAGCCTACTTCACCGCGCAAGGGTTGACGCTGGCGTTGACACAAGCGGCGGGCAGCAAGGGCGGAGCGCGGCAACGCTGGAATTTGAAGCTGGATTTTGTCGGCGCAAATGTTGCGGCGTTGCCCCTCGGCAAAGAACTGACGCGCGCGCAGGTCAGCTATTTCAACGGCGCGCCGGAGCAATGGCGCACGGGCATTAAAAGCTACGCGCAGATTGTCTATCCCAACCTCTGGCCGGGGATTGATCTGGTTTACAGCGGCACGACGGAGCGTTTGAAGTACGAATTCATCGTCAAGCCCGGCGCTGACCCGCAACAGATCAAACTGGCCTATCGCGGGACGAATGCGCCGCTCGCCGTCAATCCACAAGGCCAACTGGAAATCCCGACGCCCTTTGGCGTGATCCACGATGACAAACCCATTTCAGCGCAAGGCAAACGCAAGGGGATCGCCACCGAGTTCGTGATTGCCGAACGCGCGGCGGACGGCGTGCAGCAGTACGGCTTCAAGGTCGGCAAGTACGACAAACGCAAGACGCTGGTGATTGATCCGGCGATTCTGGTTTATTCGGGCTTTATCGGTGGCAGCAGCGATGACGAAGGGCATAGCATCGCAGTGGACGGGAATGGTTATGCTTATGTTACTGGTGTTACTACTTCGGCACAGGCGACGTTCCCGGAAGTAGCCGGGCCTGATTTGAGCTACAACGGGCGGACGGACGCTTTTGTCGCCAAGCTCAAGACCGACGGTTCGGGCTTGGTTTATGCGGGGTACATCGGTGGCGATGGCGATGAGGCGGGGCATAGCATCGCGGTTGACGCGAGCGGTAATGCTTATGTGACGGGTTGGACGACTTCGACCCAGGCGACTTTCCCGGTGCTGGGTACGCTCGATCCGACTTTCAACGGCGCGATGGATGCGTTCGTGGCGAAGATCAATCCGGCGGGGACGGCGTTGGTCTATTGCGGCTACCTTGGTGGTGATGATGAAGACGAAGGCTTGGGCATTGCGGTTGATACGACGGGCAGGGCCTATGTGACGGGGCTGACGGCTTCGACCGAGGCGACCTTCCCGAAGCTCATCGGGCCGGGGTTGCTCTTCAAAGGCGCGATTGACGCGTTCGTCGCGCGCGTGAAGGCGGATGGTTCGGGGCTGGATTATGCGGGCTATTTGGGTGGCAGCGGCGATGATCAGGGAAGAAGCATTGCAGTTGATACGAATAACAATGCCTACGTGGCGGGGCTGACGACTTCGACGGAAAGCAGCTTTCCGATGGTCGGCGCGCTTGATCCAACCTTCAATGGCGGCACGGATGCCTTTGTCGCCAAGCTCAACTCGACTGGCTCGGCGGTTACCTATTCAGGCTTCATTGGCGGCAGCGGGATTGATGAGGCGTATGGCATTGCGGTGGACAGCACCGGCAATGCTTACGTGACGGGGCGCACGAATTCGACCGAAGCGACCTTTCCCGAAACGGTGGGGCCTGATCTCACATACAACGGTGGATTTGATGCCTTTGTCGCCAAGATCAATGCGGCGGGCTCGGCTTTGAACTACGCTGGCTACATTGGCGGTAGTGGCGATGACGAAGGCTTCGGAATTGCCGTGAACAGTACCGGAAACGCCATCGTCACAGGACGCACCGCTTCCAGCGAAGCGACGTTCCCCAAAGCGAATGCCTTTGACCTGACGCTGGGCGGCACTGCGGATGGGTTCATTGCCAAAGTGAATCCGGCGGGTAGTGCGCTGAACTTCGCCGGGTACTTGGGCGGTAATGGACTGGAAGAAGGCTTTGGCGTGGCCGTCATCGGCTTACGGCAGGCCTTTGTCGCGGGGCGCAGCACGGATGCCAGCTTCCCCACGTTGCTGGGGCCGGGGCTGACTTTCGGCGGCCTCTCGGATGCCTTCGTGATGCGCATTGAGGATAACAGCGTCGGCTGTCCGACCATCACAATTACACCCGCGACTCTGCCCAACGGCACCGCAGGCGTTGCGTATAGCCAGCAACTGACAGCGAACGGCGGCGCGGGCGGCTATGTCTTCAGTTTGCCAAGCGGTACGCTGCCGACCGGATTGACGCTCTCCGCGATAGGATTGCTCGCCGGTACCACAGCGGCATTCGGCCCGTTCAATTTCACGGTGCGCGCCAAAGACGTGGATAACTGCATGGTAGATCAGCCCTACACGTTGACGATCAATGCGCCCTGCGTGCCGAACGCCATCACGGTGAATCCCGTCACCCTGGCGAATGGTTTTGTGGGCGCTGGCTACAGCCAGACCTTAACGGCGAGCGGCGGGACCGCGCCTTATACTTTCACGGTCAGCGCCGGAGCCTTGCCCGCCGGAGTGACTTTGAATGGCAGCACGGGAGCGCTTACCGGAACTCCTACCACCAGCGGCACCGCCAACTTTACGATCAAGGCGATGGATGCCAATACCTGTATGGGCACGCGCGCGTACACCGTGATCGTGAGCGGCAACGGCTTGCAGTTTTATGCGCTGCCGCAGCCGGTGCGCTTGCTCGAAACGCGCGCGGGTTTGGCTGGTTGCACAATGCCCGGCGCGCCAATCAATGCAAACGGCACGTTGACACTGCCTGCGCGTACAACTTGCGCGGGCATCCCGACGAATGCGGCGGCGGTCACGGGCAATATCACGGTGGTGCCGTCGGGGCCGGGCTTCCTGACGTTGTTCCCGAGCAGCGCAACCCAGCCCACCGTCGCCAACTCCAATTTCCAGGCCAACGAAATCACCAACAACGTCTTCACCGTGGGCTTGGGCGCGGGCGATGGCGCATTCAAGATTTTCAGCAGCGCCACGACGCACGTGATCGTGGACGTGACCGGCTACTACGCGCCGCCCGGCACAGGCGGTTTGTACTTCCATACGCTCGCGACGCCGGTGCGCTTGCTTGAATCGCGCGCAGGCTTGACGGGCTGCATCGTGCCCGGCACGCCGCTCACAGGCACGGGCGATCCGAACGCCAATCCAAATCTCGACTTGTTGTTGCAAGGGCGTTCGCCCGTGGCCGCGCCGTGCAACTCGATTCCGGCCACAGCGCAAGTGTTGGTCGGCAATGCGACTTCGGTGTTGCCGACCGGCGGCGGTTACTTGACGATCTATCCGAGCGGCGGGACGCGGCCAACAGTGGCGAGTTCGAATTACGCAGGCAACGATGTGATCAACGGCTCGTTCGCGGTGAAGCTGGGCGCGGATGGCAAGTTCAAGATATACACCTTCGCCACCACCCACCTGGTCGTAGACATCCTCGGCTATTACAGCGAAGACGCGGTGGATGCCAACGGCGCGGGCCTGCTCTTCAATCCGTTGCCGAGCCCGGTGCGCTTGCTCGAAACGCGCCCAGGCTTCGCGGGCTGCACGATGACCGGCGCGCCGATTGTCGGCAATCTCAATGCGGCAACGCACACGCAAATGGCGGCGAACTTCTGCGGGCTGCCAGCCGCTGCGCAAGCCGTCGTCGGCAACGTGTCAGTCGTGAATACTACCGGCGCAGGCTTCCTGACGCTGTTTCCGGCGAATCTGACGACTGCGCCGTTGGTGGCAACGTCGAATTACCCCGCGCCCGCGACCTTCGGTTACAACCGGCATTTCTTTGTGGGCCTGAGCCCGGCGGATGGCAAGTTCAAAGTGCTGACGCAATTCACGACGGATTTGATTTTGGATGCGTCGGGCTATTTTGCGCCGTAAGGCTGTTGGCAAACCGAGCCAACCACCAACCAAGTCTGGCAAACGCCAAAGAGGCAGCGGTATTGATCGTCAATCAATACCGCTGCCTCTTTGGCGCTTCAGGTCTTTGAATTCAACTTTGCGTCAAACGCGCCGCGCCAATCAACGCAGCATTTTTCTCAATCGTCGCGGCCAAAACCCGTGCGTCAACCACACACTCCAAGCCAAAACGTCCCGCTGACAACACCGGCAAAACGCCCGACAAGCCCTAGCTTTAGCGCGCCTGAATAGAGCTTCTCTGCTAATCGTCCTGCTGCTTTGCAGAAATTTGACAGCCATTCGCTGGCGGCTGTCCGCTAAAACCGTTAAATTGTCTGCGGGGTTTTCACACTCTACAAACGCATCACATTTTTCGCAGGCTTTGCCGAGGCCTAGGGCAATTACATTCTGGCGGGCATGGTTAATTAGCTCGTCAAAACCAAGAGGAGATTTATGCCAGGTTTTCAATTCGCATTTCTTGCGCGTTCAGCCGCGCCTGTGCGTGGGCGGCGCGGAACGTTGGCGCTGGCACTGGTGTTTTGTTGTGTGTTGGCGGGCTATTTCATCGTGTCACCGCCACCGGCGCGCGGCCTTTCATCCGATATTGTGATCAGTCAGGTTTACGGCGGCGGCGGCGCGACGACCGGGACGCCGACTTACATCAACGATTATGTCGAATTGTTTAATCGCGGCGCCAATCCGGTGACGCTGACCGGTTACGCGCTGCAATACGGCGCGGCGACGGGCAACTTCGGCAACATCGCCAGCCAGATTTATGCCATCTCGACGGTGACGATTCAGCCTGGCAAGTATCTGCTGATTCAGGTGGGCGGGGCCGGGACGGTCGGCGCGCCGCTGCCGGTCACGCCGGATCAGACGACCGGCAACATCAGCATGTCGGCGGCGAGCGGCAAGCTCGCCTTGACGAATACCACGACCGCGCTCGGTTGCGGCGCAACGGGCACTTTGTGCACCTTGCCTGATGCGCGCATTGTTGACTCGGTCGCTTACGGCGCCGCCAACAATGGCGAAGGCGGCACGGCCGTCAACAATGGCACGGCGCTCGCCAACACACAGGGCGCAGTACGTAAGACGAACGGCTGCACCGAGACAGACAACAATAACAGCGACTTCAACGTCGTCAGCGCTCCTGTGCCACGCAACAGCGGTACGGCGGCGAATCCCTGCGCGCCGTTGACACCGGTGCTCAGCATCAATGATGTGGCGCTGAGCGAGGGGAATGCGGGCACGACGACGTTCAGCTTCACGGTATCGCTGACCTCGGCCGCGCCGGTGGGCGGCGTTGCTTTCACCGCGACGACGGCGGATAACAGCGCGACCATCGCCGATAACGATTACCAGTTCAAAATGCAGAACCTGAGCATCCCGGCGGGCCAGACGAGTACGACCTTTGACGTAGCGGTCAACGGCGATATGACCTTCGAGCCGAATGAAAGCTTCTTCGTCAACCTCACCGCCATCACGGGCGCAACGGCGGGCGATGTGCAAGGACAAGGCACGATCAATAACGACGACGCTTCGGCGCTGCCGCTGCTTTCGATCAACGACGTTGCGCTGGCCGAGGGCAACGCCGGCCCGACAACCTTCACCTTCACCGTCAGCCTGTCGCAGGCGGCGGGCGTGGGCGGCGTCAGCTTTGACATCGCCACGGCGGATGGCACGGCGACCGTCGCCAACAACGATTACGTGGCCGCCAGCCAACTGGGCAAGACCATCGCGGCGGGCCAGATGAGCACGACGTTTGCTGTGACGGTCAACGGCGACACCACCGGTGAACCGGACGAAACCTTCACCGTCAACATCACCAACGTCACCGGCGCGAGCGTCAGCGACGGCACGGGCCAGGGCACCATTCAAAACGATGATCTAACCCTGACGCTCATTCACGACATTCAAGGCACGGGCGAAACGCCAAACTTCGTTGGTCAAAGCAAAGTTATTCAAGGCATCGTGGTCGGCAGCTTTCAAACTGCGACAGGCTTGAGCGGCTTTTTCGTCGAAGAAGAGCAAAGCGATTGGGACGCCGATGCGAATACTTCCGAAGGCATCTTCGTGTTTGATGGTGCGGCCCCGGCGACCACCGTCAACGTCGGCGACAAAGTCACGGTCACCGGCACCGTGCTCAATGCGGGCGGGCCGCCGGGCTTGACGGAGCTTTCGCCCGTCACCAGCGTCGTCGTCAACAGCACTGGCAACGCACTGCCGGCTGTCCAAACTGTCACTTTGCCGGTGGGGACTTCGCCCGCCGCCGACCTCGAAAAATACGAAGGGATGCGGGTGCAGTTCACGCAGCCGCTATTCGTCACCGCTAACGCCGACCTCGCGCATTTCGGCGAACTGAGCTTGGCGGCCAATGACAAGCTTTATATTCCGACCAACTCGGTTGACCCGAATGACAATCCGGCTTCGGGCAATAACATCACCGGCAACAGCAACGTCGCCGCCGTCACCGCGCAACAGACGCTCAACAACAACAGCCGCATCATTCTCGATGACGGCAAAGGCGTCACCTATCCCAACCCGATTCCCTTCCTCGGCGCGGGCACGAACGCCACCATACGGCTCGGCGACAGCATCAGCAGCTTGTCGGGCGTGCTGAGTTACGGCTTTGGCAGCTATCGCATCGAGCCGACTGGAACGGTCAGTTTCAACGCGCTCAATCCGCGCCCGGCCACGCCGGATTCCGTTGGCAGCAGCACCTTGCGCGCGGTCTCGTTCAACGTCGAAAACTATTTCGCCACCACCGGCACCGGACGCGGGCCCGACAATGCCGCAGAGTTGACGCGCAAACGCGCCAAAGTCAGCGCCGCGCTGGCCGGTTTGAACGCCGATGTGATTGGCTTGATCGAATTGGAAAAAGGCACGCAAGCCGTGCCCGACGCGGCGCTCAATGACATCCTTTCGGGACTCAACACGCTGGGCGTCGGCACCTACGCCGCAGTCCCAACACCAGCGGCAGTTTATACCGTGCCGGTGGGCACCGATGTAGACATCAAATCGGGCATCATTTACCGCACCTCCACCGTGTCCACGGTTGGCGCGTCGTTCACAGACACAACGGCGGCAGTCGGCACATACAGCCGCGCGCCGATTGCACAGACGTTTCAGCAAACCTCCAATGGCCAGAAGTTCACCGTCGTCGTCAATCACTTCCGCTCGAAGAGCTGCCCCGGCACTGGCGGCGATGCGGATCTGGGCGACGGCCAGGCGTGTTTCAACGACCGGCGGCGCAGCCAGGCGCAGGCGGTCGTCGCTTTCGTCAACACGACCATCGTGCCGATTGATCCGGATGTGTTGGTGGTCGGCGACCTCAATGCCTACGGCCAGGAAGACCCGATTGATGTGTTCCGCGCGGCGGGTTACACAGACCTGATCAATCAGTTCATCCCGCTCACCAGCCAGTATTCATTCACCTTCAGCGGCGAAACCGGGCGGCTCGATCACGCCTTTGCCACCGGCAGTCTTGCCAGCCAGACCACAGGCGCAACCATCTGGCACATCAACGCCGACGAGCCGGTCGCCTTTGATTACAACACCGAAAACAAACCGGACGACCGCTACGCCGTTACACCGTTTGCTTCCGCCGATCACAATCCGGTCTTGGTCGGCCTGGCGCTTTCGTCCACTTGCCAAGTGATTTCAATTTCGCCAACGACCTTGCCCAGCGGCACTTACAACGTGGCATACAACCAACCGCTGACGGCGTCCGGCGGCAGCGGCAACTACAGCTTCACACTGCAAAGCGGTTCGCTGCCAGTGGGCTTGACGCTCTCAACCGCCGGAGTCATCAGCGGCACACCCACGCAACCGGGCGCGAGCACCTTCACCGTACTCGTGACCGATACCACAACGAACTGCACCGGCAATCGCACCTACACGGTCGGCATTCAATGCCCGGCGATCAACATCGCGCCCGCCACGTTGCCGAATCCCGTCGTGGGTGCGGCTTACAATCAAACGCTGACGGGCAGCGGCGGCGTTGGCCCCTACACCTTTGCGCTGCACGCCGGATCGTCGCTACCAACGGGATTGAATCTGACCGGCGGCGCCATCACCGGCACGCCCACGCAAGGCGGCCCGTTCACGTTCACGATCGATGTGACCGATACCGGCCTCACGATCGGGCCGGGCAATTGCGGCGGCAATCGAACTTACACCGTGACGGTCGGCTGCCCAACGATCACGGTCAGCCCAACCAGCATGCCGGGCGGCACAGCGGGCGCGGCCTACAATCAGGGGCTAAGCGCGAGCGGTGGATCAGGGGCATATACCTTCGCCGTGACCGC
The DNA here is from genome assembly GCA_043740245.1 of Acidobacteriota bacterium. GTDB lineage: Bacteria > Acidobacteriota > Blastocatellia > RBC074 > RBC074 > JACPYM01. Next base: position 16,910 of record JAYUCP010000614.1, read on the forward strand.
CGGCAGCTTGCCGCCGGGCTTGCTGCTGAATGCCAACGGCACTTTGAGCGGCACGCCCACCACGCCGGGCGGTTTCAATTTCACCGTCACAGCCACCGACACCAACACGAATTGCACGGGCACGCGCGCCTATGGATTGGTGATCATTTGCCCGACCGTGACGCTGGCCCCCGGTACCATACCGGGCGGGCAATTCGGCGTGGCGTACAGTCAAACAGTCACGGCTTCCGCACCGGGCTTAACGGGCGCCTACACCTTCGCGCTCGCAGTTGGTTCAATGCTCCCACCGGGCTTAACTCTTACGCCGGGCGGCCTGATTAGCGGGACGCCCACGCAATCCGGCGCGTTCAATTTCACCGTAGTGGCGACGCATACGGCGACGGTCTGCATCGGCAACGGCACTTACAACGTCAACATTCAATGCCCGCCGCTCGACATCGCGCCCGCCACCTTGCCGAACCCGGTGCTCGGCGCAAGTTACAACCAGGCGCTGACCGGCACCGGCGGCGCGGGGCCTTACACCTTCGCTCTGGCGAACGGTTCGGCATTACCCGCAGGCTTAACGCTCTCGGCCACCGGCGTCATCAGCGGCACGCCCACGCAACCGGGCAGCTTCACGTTCACGGTCAACGTGACGGACACCACCTTGGTCTTCGGCCAAACCAATTGCAGCGGCAGCCGCTCGTTCACAGTGGCCGTCGTCTGCCCAACAATCACGGTGAATCCGAGCAATGCCACGCTGCCCAATGGGCGCGCGGGCACGGCGTATAGCCAGGCCTTCACGCAAAGCGGCGCGGCGACGGCGACGTTCAGTGTTATCGCAGGCGCGTTGCCGAATGGCTTGACGCTCGCGGGCGGCGGGCTGTTGTCGGGTACACCCACGGTAAACGGCACCTCCAATTTCACGGTGCGCGCGACGGATGTGAACAACTGTTTTGGCGAACGCGCCTATACGCTGCTCATCAATCCGCCTTGCACCACGATCACGGTGAATCCGGCGACGCTGGCGAATGGCTTTGCCGGGACGGCGTATTCGCAAACGTTGACGGCGACGGGCGGCACTGCGCCGCATACGTTTGCGGTGACGGCGGGAGCAATGCCGAATGGCTTGACGTTGGCGAGCGGCGGCGCGTTGAGCGGCATGCCAACAACAACAGGCACGTTCAACTTCACCGTAACGGCGACGGAGAGCACCGGCTGCACGGGGCTGCGCGCGTACACCGTCATCATCAGCGGCAATGGCTTGCAATTCTTCCCGCTGCCGCAGCCAGTGCGTTTGCTCGAAACCCGCGCGGGCTTCAGCGGCTGTACGACACCAGGCGTGCCGATCAATGCGAATGGCACGTTGACGCTGCCCGCGCGAACGACTTGCGCTGGCATTCCGGCGAGTGCTGCCGCTGTCACCGGCAACATCACTGTCGTACCATCTGGGCCGGGCTTCCTGACGCTCTTCCCAAGCAGCGCCACACAACCGACGGTGGCGAACTCCAATTTCCAGACCAACGAAATCACGAACAACGTTTTCACGGTGGGCTTGGGCGCTACCGATGGCGCGTTCAAGATTTTCAGCAGCGCGACCACGCACGTCATCGTGGACGTGACCGGTTACTACGCGCCGCCTGGCACGGGTGGTTTGTACTTCCATCCGCTGGCGACGCCGGTGCGCTTGCTCGAAACGCGCGCGGGCTTCACCGGTTGCATCGCTCCCGGCACTCAACTGATCGGCACGGGCGATGCGAATGCTGATCCGAATCTTGACCTGTTGTTGCAAGGGCGTTCGCCAGTTGCCGCGCCGTGCAATTCGATTCCGGCCACGGCGCAAGTGCTGGTCGGCAACGCGACTTCAGTATCGCCGAGCACTGGCGGCTACTTGACGATCTATCCGAGCGGCGGCACAAGGCCGACGGTGGCGAGTTCGAACTATGCTGGCGCGGATGTGATCAACGGCCCGTTTGCGGTCAAGCTGGGCGCGGATGGCAAGTTCAAGATTTACACCTTCGCCACGACGCATCTGGTCGTGGACATCCTGGGCTATTACAGCGAAGACGCGACCGATGCGAATGGCGCGGGCCTGCTCTTCAATCCGCTGCCGAGCCCGGTACGACTGCTCGAAACGCGCGCAGGCTTTGCGGGCTGCACGATGACTGGCGCGCCGATTGTGGGCAATCTCAACGCGGCGACGCACACGCAAATGGCCGCGAATTTCTGCGGCCTGCCAGCCGCCGCCCAAGCCGTCGTCGGCAACGTCTCAGTCGTCAACACTACGGGCGCGGGCTTTCTGACGCTGTTCCCGGCGAATTTGACGACCGCGCCGTTGGTGGCAACGTCGAATTATCCAACGCCGGCGACGTTCGGTTACAACCGGCATTACTTTGTGGGCCTAAGTCCGGCGGATGGCAAGTTCAAGGTGCTGACGCAATTCACGACGGATTTGATTTTGGATGCGTCGGGCTATTTTGCGCCGTAAGACTTCAACATAATTACAGGTGGTAGTGGCTAAGTCAGGTGGGATGTGTCAGTAGCCCGCGCGTGAGCAAGGGCTTTTATTGGCGGAACAGCCCTTG
>JAYUCP010000615.1:0-7735 GCA_043740245.1 Acidobacteriota bacterium
ATGCAGCCGTGTCAGTAGCCCGACCGTAAGGAAGGGCTTGGATTTCGTGAAAAAAGCCCTTGCTCACGCGCGGGCTACCGACACATGCGTAAGTCCTGTAAGGTTCAGGCAATGCTTCGGACATGCGCGGCAATGAATCCGCACCGCCGCCTTTTGACATACTTGCTGCTCGGAAAAACGCAACCGGCGATCAACCGTGACGAAAGGACGGGCAGTCTAGCAACCGGTTTGACAGACTGTCAAGCAAGCGATCAGACGGCGTTGGCACGCATTTCGCCCGTCTCCGGCAGGTAGAAACTGCCCCAGGTTACGCTGACCTTTTCACGAAATTCACCCGCCGTCTATGGCGCAAGCCGCGCGCTTGTGCCACAGTTTCCGCACACTACAACCCAAGCTGGAAAGAGGAAAATGATGAGACCCAGACGTAATTGCCTGACGTTGCTGTTGCTGCCGGTCTTCGCCTTGGCGGCGGCGCAACCAAATCGAATCACCTCGCCCAAGCCCGACAAACTGGCACAAGGCAAGAAACTCTACAACAACCAATGCGCGCTCTGTCACGGCATCGGCGGCACGGGTGGCCGCGGCCCCGCGCTGAATCAACCGAAGCTGCCACATGCGCCGACCCAGGCCGCGTTGCTCAAAGTCATTCAGGAAGGCATCCCCGGTACCGAGATGCCGGATTTCTGGTCGCTGAACAATGACGAAGCGCGGCAGGTCGCCGCCTATGTGCGCTCGCTCGGTCGCCTCAAGCCGGTCAAGCTGCCGGGCAATGCGGCGCGCGGCAAACAGCTTTTCGAGACCAAAGGCAATTGCACCGCTTGTCACGTCGTGCGGGGTACGGGCGGTGTGTCCGGCCCCGAATTGACCGAGATTGGATTGCGACGCGGCGCGGCTCATTTGCGCACCGCCGTGCTTGATCCAAACGCGGTGACGCCGGAGGGCTTTTTGGTCGTCACCGTGACCACCGCCAGCGGCCAGCGCATCCGTGGCGTGCGAATCAACGAAGACCCGTTCACAATTCAACTGCGTGACGCGGACAATCGCTTGCAGTCCTTCCGCAAAGCCGAGTTGCAAGAATTGAAGAAAGAGATCGGTGTTTCGACGATGCCAAGTTACAAGGATGCGTTCACCTCTGCGGAGTTGGATGATTTGATTGCTTATTTGGCGGGCCTGCGAGGGGAAAACTAGCTTTCGGTCGTAGGGCAGGTTCCCAACCTGCCTGATTCTCTCGATGAGAGCGGCAGGTTGAGAACCTGCCCCACGCCAACGCTATAAGATCAGGAATCACTTAATGAAGATCACTCCCGGCGCTCATTTTGATCACTACGAAATCCTGTCCCAAATCGGGGCGGGCGGGATGGGCGAAGTCTATCGCGCGCGCGACACCCGGCTGGACCGCGCCGTCGCGATCAAAGTCTTACCCGGCGAGGTCGCGCACGATGCCGAGCGGTTGCGCCGCTTTGAGCAGGAAGCCCGCGCAACTTCAGCCTTGAATCATCCCAACATTCTGACGGTCTATGATTTCGGCAATTACGAAGGCAATCCGTATCTGGTGATGGAATTGCTAGAAGGCGAAGAACTGCGCGCGCAATTGCCCTCCAATGCAGAAGCTGGCGCATTGCCTGTGCGCAAGGCGATTGACTATGCCCAACAAATCGCCGCCGGGCTGACTGCCGCGCACGAGAAAGGCATCGTGCATCGGGACTTGAAGCCGGAGAATTTGTTTGTCACCAACGATGGCCGCGTCAAGATTCTCGACTTCGGCTTAGCGAAGTTGCGACCACCGCGCAATGCGCCGATGGGTTCTGATGTCGCTACGCAAAAGCAGTACACGAATCCGGGGACAGTGATGGGAACCGTCGCCTACATGTCGCCCGAACAAGTGCGCGGCGAAGCGGTAGATCATCGTTCCGACCTGTTCAGCTTTGGCCTGATCCTCTACGAAATGCTGCGCGGCGAGCGGGCATTTCAGAAAGAGACGATGGCCGAAACAATGGCGGCGATTTTGAAAGATGATCCGCCCGAATTGAGCGAGACGAACAGCAAAGTGTCGCCGCAGTTGGAAAAGATTGTGCGGCGCTGTTTGGAGAAGAAGCCGGAGCGGAGGTTTCAATCGGCGAGCGATCTCGGCTTTGCGCTCGAAGCGTTGGCTACGCCGAGTTCGTCGGGCGCAAATCGCACGGAAGCGGTGCAGGCGTTGGACACTTTGGCAACGACGAGGCGCAGCGGCTGGCGTGAGTACATCGCGTGGTTGGCGGCGGCGGTATTGTTGCTGGGGATGTTGGGATTCGCGTGGGCGTATTTCACGCGCCAACCGCTCACCAACGAGGCGCGCGTGCTGAAGTTTTCGATCAACCCGCCGGAGAACGCGAGCTTCGACAACATTGCCCTTTCGCCCGATGGCCGCTGGCTGGCCTTCACGGCGGCGACGGGCGGCAAGGTGCAGCTTTGGGTGCGCGCGCTCGATGCCACCGAAGCCAGAGTGCTGCCCGGCACCGAAGGCGCGCGCTTCCCCTTCTGGTCGCCGGACAGTCACTGGGTCGCGTTCTTCGCGGCCACCAAGCTGAAGAAGATCGAAGTCTCCGGCGGGCCGCCGCAAACCTTGTGCGATGCGGGCAATCCGATAGGCGGCGGCACGTGGAACCGCGATGGCGTGATTATCTTTCCGCGGGCGGGCGGGTTGTCCAGAGTCTTGGCCACGGGCGGTGAAGTGACGGTACTGACGACACCCGACCGAACACATCAGGAGATAGGTCACTACAATCCATTCTTCCTACCGGATGGGCAGCACTTTCTCTATACAATTGCGAGTGGGCAAAAGGAAGTGCGTGGAATTTACCTCGGCCCGCTCGACGGCAAGTTCAAGCAGCGGCTGCTCAGCGACTTTTCTTCCACCGTTTATGCGCCGCCCGGATTCCTGCTTTTCCAGCGTGATGAGGCGCTGCTGGCTCAGCCGTTCGACGCCGACAAGCGAAAACTCAGCGGTGAACCATTCCCGGTGGCTGAGCGGGTCGGGCGCGAGCCGCAGTTCGGAATCACGAATGTTTCCGTCTCTGACAACGGAGTGCTGGTGTTGGATCCGCACGTCAACCGGCAGCGCAAGCAATTGCTCTGGTTGGATCGCGCGGGCAAACAAATCGGTTCTCTCGACGAGTGGAGAGCTAATACCAGACCCTGGCTTGCGCCTGACGAGAAGCGCTTCGTGGCCGAGCGTAGCGACGCGAACGGCACCTTCGACCTTTGGCTAGCGGATGTGTCGGGCGCTAACACCAGGCGATTCACTTTCGATCCGGGCAACGATACTTTTCCAGTCTGGTCGCCTGATGGAAAACGCATTGTCTGGGCTTCCACACGGGAAGGGAACGTTCGCCTGTATCAAAAGGCTGCCAGTGGCGACGGTCAGGAGGAGCCCTTGTTCAATATCAATGGCGTTCCCACTGACTGGTCACGCGACGGACGCTTCATCATCTATAGCCAGAACAACCCGAAAACGAAATCGGATATTTGGGTCTTGCCGCTGGATGGCGCGCAGCAGCCCTTCCCATTTCTCCAGACGGAAGCTGCCGAAGGCGGTGCGCAACTCTCGCCCGATGGGCGCTGGCTGGCTTACGCTTCGGATGAATCGGGCAAGTTTGAGGTCTACGTCCAGCGCTTCCCCGACCACAGCGGCAGACGGCAGATTTCGACCAATGGTGGGGGCGGGCCGCACTGGCGGCGGGATGGGAAAGAATTGTTCTACTACGCGGCGGACGGCAAGCTGATGGCCGTGCCGGTTGGGAGCGGAGAGAGCTTCGAGCCGGGTGCGGCAGTGGCGCTCTTTGAATTCCGCTCCGGGAGCAGTGGTCCCGCCACCACGCCGTATACGGTAACCGGGGATGGGCAGCGGTTTCTGGTCAATGCGATTGTGGATGCGGAGCCGCGTGCGCCGCTGACGGTCGTGGTCAACTGGGCGGCGGGGGCGAAGAAATAATGGCGAGAAAACAGAAGGAGCTACGATGAAACATTTCAATACCACAGGCGCGGTCCAGCCGGACATTCATTACTGCATTCCACCGCTGGAACGCATCAACACCGAAGAGATTCTGGGATTGATCGCCGCGCGCAAATATTTTGTGCTGCACGCGCCGCGGCAGACCGGCAAGACGACGTGTTTGCGGGCGCTCGCGGCAGAGATGAATCGCGTCGGAGAGTATCGCGTTGTGTACGCCAACCTGGAAGCGGCGCAGGCGGCGCGCGAGAACGTTGAGGCCGGGATGCAAACCGTGCTGGGTGCCATTTCGAGCGGCGCGCGGTTATGGCTGAATGACTACCTGCCGTATGAGCGGATGTCGGACATTCTCGCCCGGGTCGGCGGGGGGCAGGCGCTCTACGAAATGCTCAGCGAATGGAGCCAGAGCAACCCGCAACCGCTGGTACTGTTTCTGGACGAAGTGGATGCACTGATCGGCGACACGCTGATTTCTTTATTGCGCCAATTGCGCGGGGGTTACGACAACCGGCCTGCGGCCTATCCACACAGCATTATTCTGTGCGGCGTGCGCGATGTGCGCGATTACCGCATTCATTCCGCGCGCAGCAAAGAAATCATCACGGGCGGCAGCGCCTTCAACATCAAATCCGAATCGTTGCGCCTCGGCGATTTCACGCCGACAGACGTCGAACGGTTATATCGGCAACACACCGCCGAAACTGGGCAGGTGTTTGCGGACGACATCTTTCCCCTGGTTTGGGAATTGACGGCGGGGCAGCCCTGGCTGGTTAATGCGCTGGCGCATCAGGCGACGTGGAATATGAAGGAGCTGCGCGACCGCGCGAAACCCGTCACCGTCGAAGTCATTCAGCGCGCGAGGGAAGAATTGATTCTGCGCCGCGACACGCATCTGGATCAGTTGAATGACAAGCTCAGCGAAGAGCGCGTGCGGCGCATCATCGAACCCATGCTGAGCGGCTCCGAGCTGGCGGCGGGCACGAGTATGGAAAACGAAGTGCGCTATGTGATTGACCTGGGGTTGATTCGGCAAGGGGAAAACGGGCTGGTGATTTCCAATCGCATTTACCAGGAAATCATTCCGCGCGAGTTGACGGCGATTGCGCAACTCAACCTGGAAAGCACGCAGCGCGCGGCCTGGTATGTGCTGCCGGACGGGCGCTTGGACATGGACAAGTTATTGACGGCCTTTCAGCAATTCTTCCGCGAAAATTCCGAACACTGGCTCGAACGCTTTGATTACAAAGAAGCCGGGCCGCAGTTGTTGTTGCAATCCTTTTTGCATCGCGTGGTGAACGGCGGCGGACGCATCGAGCGCGAGTACGGGTTGGGACGCGGGCGCACGGATTTGCTCGTGATCTGGCCCTGGCCCGGCGGCCTGCAACGCATCGTGCTGGAACTGAAAGTGCTGCGCAAAGCGTTGGAAAAGACGATCACTGAAGGGCTGGTACAGACGCTCGAATACGGCGAGCGGTGCAATGCCGATGAATTGCATCTGGTCGTGTTCGACCGTTCCAAGAAACCCTGGTCGAAGAAGATTTTCAAACGCTCACGCAAGCTGCGCGGGGCGACGATCAAAGTCTGGGGGATGTGAAAACAGGAATCAGTGAAGAGCGCCGATTTAATGGTCGTTCGCATTTTGCTGACGCCGGGAGGAATCAACTGATGAAAAACATCTTGCTGCTCATCAACTGCTTTATGCTTGCCACGCTTGCCCACGCGCAAGTTCCGTATCAACGCATCGCCAACGCTGAGCCGGGCGCTTGGTTGACCTATTCCGGCAATTACCAGTCGCAGCGCTTTTCGCCGCTCAACCAGATCACGCCAGACAACGTCGCCAAGCTCAAAGTGACGTGGCTCTATCAGGCGCAGGAAAAAGGCTACCTGGAAACTTCGCCGCTGGTCGCGGATGGCGTGATGTATCTGACCGAACCGGGCGCGCGCTTGACGGCGCTCGATCTGCGCACGGGACGCAAACTCTGGTCGTGGCAGCGCCCGCAATCGGCCAAAGCCAAAACCATCGGGTTCGGTGCAACCAATCGCGGTGTGGCGCTGCTGGACAACACGGTGTACGTCGGCACGCTGGATTGCTACATCGTCGCGCTGGATGCGCGGTCGGGCGCGGTGCGGTGGGAAACCAAAGTGCAGGAAAACAAGCTGGGCTATGCGATCACCGCCGCGCCGCTGGCTGTGGACGGCAAAATCATTGTCGGCATCAGCGGCGGCGAGGCCGGCATCCGCGGCTTTCTGGACGCGTACGACGCCAAGACCGGCAAGCTGGCGTGGCGCTGTTTCACCATCCCCGCGCCCGGCGAACCGGGCAGCGAAACTTGGAAAGGCGATGCCTGGCAACGTGGCGGCGGCGCGACGTGGCTGACGGGTTCTTACGACCCGGAATTGAATCTGCTGTATTGGGGCATCGGCAATCCCGGCCCCGATTGGAATGGCGATGTCAGGCCGGGCGACAATCTTTACACCTGTTCGCTGCTGGCGATTGACGCAGCGAGCGGCAAAATCAAATGGCATTTTCAGTACACGCCGCACGACACGCACGATTGGGATGCGAACGAAATCCCCGTGCTGTTCGACGCCGAATTGAATGGGCGTCAGCGCAAGTTAGTAGCGATGGCGAACCGCAATGCGTTTTATTATCTGAACGACCGCGTGACGGGCGAGTTTTTGCTCGGCGAGCCATATGCGAAACAAACCTGGGCGCAAGGGCTGGATGCCAAAGGCCGCCCCATCGTGTTGCCCAAAACTGATCCTAGCTACGAAGGCACGCTGGTGTATCCGGCGCTCAACGGTGCAGTCAACTGGCTCAGTCCATCGTATAGTCCGCTGACCAAATTGTTTTATGTTGCCGCACGCGAACGCGGCGCGTACTACTTCAAAAGCGATGTTGAGTTCAAGCCCGGCACGTTTTACGCGGGCGGCGGCGAACGCACGATTGACGGCGACGACAAAGCTTGGGGCGCGGTGCGTGCGTTGGAGGCTACGACCGGCAAATTGAAATGGGAGTTCCGCCTGCACACACCCGCGTGGTCAGGCGTGTTGGCGACGGCAGGCGGATTGGTCTTTTGTGGCGCGAACGAAGGCAACTTTTTTGCGCTGGATGCCGCGTCGGGCAAACCGCTCTGGGATTTTCAAACGGGTGGCCCGGTCGTGGCGAACCCGATCAGCTTTTTGATGGACGGCAAACAACACGTTGCCATCGCGGCGGGACAGGCGTTGTTCGTGTTTGGATTATCCTGAGAAGCAACTTCTGACAAACATCAACCAGCAACCGCTGTGAAAGGAATAAGAGTATGAAACAACCGCTGAAATTTTGTGCGTGGCCATGCGCCATCTACGTTGGACTCTGTCCGACACGGGCGACGTGCGCGTGCCGATTACGCAATCTTTCAAGCTCTATCACGCGCTGCGCGACAACAATGTGCCGGTGCAATTCATCGCCTATCCGGTCGCGGGACATTCGCCGGGCGACCCCGTGCGGCAACAGGATGTAAACCGGCGCTGGCTTGAATGGCTGGAGAAATTTCTGACACCGACGGCGACTTCGCAAAAGCAATAAGCCTGAGGCTCGCTCTGATAATGTTTTGGCTTTGGCTGTACGATGTTTCGTGGTCTTTCCTGCTTCCTTCTTTACCCAACAGGACTTACGCATGTGTCGGTAGCCCGCGCGTGAGCAAGGGCTTTTTTCACGAAATCCAAGCCCTTCCTTACGGTCGGGCTACTGACACGGCTGCA
>JAYUCP010000616.1:0-7727 GCA_043740245.1 Acidobacteriota bacterium
CCGGGCAATTTTATCTTCACGCGCGATCAGGGCGCGGGCTGGGACTTGTTCACGCTGGGGCTGTACCGCGATTTGAAGCATTACGCCGAGAGCGCGGACATTTCCGAAAAGGATCAAGACGCGGCGGCGCGCGCGGCGGGCTTTGAATCAGGGCGGCACATCGGGCCGTATCTGCGTGCCTTGATTGCGCTGCATCACGATACGCTGGCGGTGCCAGTCAAATGAAGCGTCGTTCAAGTCGTGTGGCGGGCGATGTACCGTAGGTTGTCTAACCTGCGGAGCACTTCAGCAGCACACCGTCTCCGGGTCACCTGAATGCTTTCATTCCAAGTCTCCCGCAGGTTAGACAACCTACGGTACTTTGCGGAGGAACCTGTTGATGAAACGCCGAGAGTTCAATCTGAATTTGTTGGTTACCACCGGCGCGTTTGCGCTGCCGCAATCCAGTAACAAGCTACGCGTCAACGGCGCACGGCTCAACGCGCACCTAACCGAGTTGGCGCAATTCGGCAAAACGCCCGAAGGCGGCACACAGCGCGTTGCCTATACCGACACCGACCTGCAAGGGCGCGAGTACGCAATGAAGCTGCTGCGTGAAGCGAAGCTCGACGTCAGCATTGACGCAGCGGGCAACATTATCGGGCGGCGCGCGGGCAAAGACACAAACCTAAAACCGCTGCTGATCGGTTCGCACATTGATTCGGTGCCAGCGGGCGGCAGTTATGACGGGCAGGTCGGTTCGATGGGCGCGATCGAAGTCGCGCAGACGCTGGCCGAAAACAATGTGATGTTGCGGCATCCGCTGGAAGTCATCCTCTTTCAAAACGAAGAGGGCGGCACCATCGGCAGCCACGCGCTCGCCAACGCGCTGACCGAACGCGAACTCAACCAAACCACCAACAGCAAAAAAACCATCCGCGAAGGCATCAAGTTTATCGGCGGCGATCCTGGCAAACTCGCTGGCGTCGTGCGCAAACGCGGCGACATCGCGGGCTATCTGGAATTGCACATCGAACAGGGCGGCGTGTTGCACGCCGAAAAGCTGGACATCGGCGTGGTCGAAGGCATCGTCGGCGTCTATTGGTGGGACGTGACGGTCGAGGGCTTCGCCAATCACGCGGGCACGACGCCGATGAATCAGCGGCACGACGCGCTGTTGGCGGCGGCGCGGTTTGTGGACGCGGTCAATCGCGTCGTCACCGGCGTGCCGGGCCGCCATGTCGGCACGGTCGGCAAGCTGCAAGCCTTGCCCGGCGCGTTCAATGTGATTCCGGGCCGCGTGAATACGAGTCTGGGTTTGCGCGATTTGGATGCGGCCAAGGTGCAAATGCTGTTTGACAAGATTCAAGCCGAAGTGCGCCAGATCGAACAGGCGACGGGGACGAAGTTTGAATTCAAGTCGGTCAACGCCACGCCGCCCGCGCCGACCGACGCGCGCTTTCGCCGCGTGATTGATGAAGCGGCGCGCGGGCTGGGCTACACGACCAAAACGTTGCCGAGCGGCGCGGGGCACGACGCGCAAGAGATCGCGTATCTAGGCCCGGTCGGCATGATCTTCGTGCCGAGCGTGGACGGCATCAGCCACAGCCCGCGCGAATTTTCGCGGCCTGACGATATTGCGAATGGCGCGAACGTGCTGCTGCAATCGTTGTTGAAACTGGATGGGCTGAAGCTGGATTGAGTCCTGCTCAAGAGCAACCAGACACTCTTGGTCATTCGCTTCGAGAGCCAAACTATTCATCCGGTGTTAGCGTATCCTGACGGCCATGCCGAACGCGTAACACGTATACGGTTTGTCGCACCACCAAGTAAAGAATGCGGTAATTCTGAAAGATGAGCTGCCGAATCGCCACACCGTAAGTCACGCTCTCAGGCGCAAGCGGACAACGCAAAGGAAACGTCTGAAGGCTGTCAATTGCTTCCATCACATCGAAGTGCCGCGCTACGGCTTTAGCAGGTTCGTATTGCGCCAGCCACGCAGTCGCGGCGTCAATGTCCTGTTCGGCGTCTGCTTCGAGGATGATTTGATAGCTCACTTGCGCGGCCTCGCTTGCGGCCTCTTTTCCGGGAAGCCGTATTGCTTGCGCTGCTCTTCAAAAAACTCTGCCGCCGGCCGGCCTTTGCCCGCTTGCGCCGCCAGCAAGGCGCGCAAGGTTTTGGCTTCTTCGACGGCTTCCAACATTTCCTGATAACTCGCCGCATTTTGCACCACGAGTTTCGCTTTGCCGTTGACGGTCAGTACGACTGGACGGCCTGTGTCTTCCATCTGCTCGACCAGTTCGCTGGTGTTGCGTTTGAATTCCGACAGGGAATGAATGTCTTCGCTCAGAACCAGCATAGTCATAATTACCTCGCACACTATATTTGCATCGAATTGGATGCTCGCACGCTTCAGCAAATGAAGCAAGGCAGGCGCGGCATGCCGGCCAGTCAGGATTTCGGCAGCTTCGTTCTGAATACCTCACTTGATATTCACGCGCACAGTGTTGGCGGTCTTGCCATCAAACGTCAGCACGACGTCTATCTCGCCACGCCCAGCCAGGCTTTTGGGCAGCAACACGTTTGCTTGATCGAGTCCAACCTGATCGCCTTGCGCCCCGGCGAATTGCACTTGCGCGGACGTTCCGCCGATCTGCGCCGTCACGGCGTTGAGCGAACTGCGATTGCGAAAGCCGGTGCCGAACAGGATCGCAAAGACCTGCTCGCTGGCCGTTCCCAAATCTATGGGCAGCGAGACGACGCGGTTGGTCGTGCTGTCAAAGCGTGTGGCCGCCTCGAAAACCTGGCTGCCGTCGGCGCGCACGCGCAAGGCCACGGCGGCCGCGACGCCCGCCCCATTCGCATTGGCGGCGAAGAGGCCCGGCGCGACTGCGACAATGTTGATCGTGCCAGCCGCTGTTGCGCCGTTGCTGCTCGTTGCGGTGATGGTCGCCGTGCCAAGCGCCGTCCCGGTCGGGATCAAAAAATTGATCTGTCCCGCCGAGACGAAAAAGAGCGGCGCCAAACGTTCCGCACCCGCGCCGTCGCGCACTCTGACGGTGGAGCCGGCCAGCGTGATCGGCAACGGATTCGTCGTCGCGCTGGCGCTGGCGGTCGCCAGATTCGTGCCGAAGGCGCTGACGATGGATTCACTCGTCAATTCAGTGCCGCGAAAACTGGCGGAGGAAACCGCGGCCAGCGCGGCAGTGCCGCCCGTGACCGTCGCCGTCACGGTGTAGTTGGCCGCGCCGGGGCCGCAATTGGCGACGCCGATGTAATAGGTGCCGGCGCGCAAGGCGGGCGTACTGGCGGGCGTGACCGTGATGGTTTCAGTGCTGTTGGGCGAATCGGAAACGTGGTCTGCGGTGTAGTTCGGCGATTCGCCAAAGACGCGCTGCCCAAAGCTCGCATACAGATCAACGTCCTGATTGCCGCTCAGCGCAATGCGCAATTGCGTGGCGCCAGGCAGCACCTGGATGGTGTATTGCGTCGGATCAATGCGGCAGTCATTGACCGTGGGCGGCGCGGCAAGCGTGCCGGTTTGCGACGTGCCGGAAGTCAGCGCGACAAGCGGTTGCGCGCCGCCGAAGCCGCTCAGTTGCACCGTCAGACTGGGGCGATTCGGATCATTGCTGGCGAGCGTGAGCGTGGCGCTTTGCGCGCCATTCGCCGTCGGGGTGAAGCGCAGCACGACATCCTGTTGTGAATTCGGCGGAATGGTAAAGGGCGCGTTGGGTGAGATGAGTCTGAATTGTGTGTTGTTGAGCGTCAGCCCCGTGATTTGCAGCGGTTGGCCGCCGGTATTGTAAACGGTCAAGGTGCGATCGGCGTTGGTGTTCAAAGCGATGGCGCCGAAATCGAGCACGCGCAACGCCACGTCAAGCTGTGCTTGCGCGCTGCGCACGCGATAGCCCATGGCGTCAAAGGCGTTCAAATCATTTTGCGTGATGACATCGCGTTCGCCGTTGGCGGCGGTCGGATCCATGATGCCGATATAAACGCCGGTCAGCTCATTCGCTTTCCAATGGCTGGCCTGCTCCCGGTCGCCGCCGGTGTTGTCAGGACGCCCGGTGGAAAACCCAAGTTCCGGGCCGCCGCCAAAGAACACCTGTGTGCCGCCCGAAGCCAGAATGCGTTGGGCCGTGGGGAAAGTGTTGAGCGTGGCGCCGGGGCGGAAGCGGAAGAAATCAAGCACAGTGACGCTCGTGGTCACGGTTGGATCAAGTTCTTTTTCGCCGACCGATGAATCGAAGCCGAGCGCGTGGCCGATTTCGTGCGTAGCCACCGCGTCAAAATCAATTTTGTTGCCGTCAATGCCGTTGCTCGGATCGAAATCGAAAGGAAAAGCCGAATTGAAACCGATCTGCGGCGGGTTGCCCAGATTTGCCTGTTCGGTGTCAGGGTTGGCGTTCGCATTGATCAAACCCAGTGCGCGAAAGATGGGCGAAGCTGTATAAACCGCCGTCAACGCTCCCTGATCGGTCGGCATTTGGCTGGCAGGCAGAGCGTTATACAACGTCGTCTCAGCGCTGCTCGAAGCGCCCGCCAGCAACGATGCCCGGATACCGGCGTAGCCGGTGCGGCTGCCGATGATCTGCAATTGGGTTTGGCCGATGATGTCGGCCTTGGGATAAGCTTGGCCGAAAAAGGTCGGCCCGAAATCCACGTCAACGATGATCGAAATCGGCGTGAGAAGCTGCGACTCCCAGTTTTGCGCGGCGCGGATAAAGGCGGCTTTCGCCACCGGGAAATTATCGAGTTGGGCGGTGGCGCGCAACATCACGCGCAAGCCGATTTGCGCCTGCTCTGCCACGCGGGCGCGCCCGCCGTAAATCACGCGCAACTCCGGCTGTTCAACCGCCGCGCGCCGCATCAGCGACGACTCTGCCAGCGTGGCTTGCTGGCAAACGCGCTGGCCGTTCTGGGCGCGGATGATGTAGCCGCCGCCGGCCGCTGCCTGAACGAATTCCGGCGCGCGTTGATTCGCGCCCTGTGCCGTGGCGCGGGCGGGCGGCCACAGGCCGGGTGACAACAGCGCCAGGCAGGCCAGCAGCAATAAAGACAGGTAAACGGCATTGGCCGGAAGATTCCGGCTTTGCAAGGAAAACTTCATAACACCTCCGAATTGTCAGGGGATAAAAGATGAAGGATGAGGGATGAAGGATGAAGGATGAAGGATGAAGGATGAGGGATGAGGGATGAAATTTCATCCTTCATCCCTCATCCTTCATCCTTCATCCTTCATCCTTCCATTTACCGTCCGCTCATCATCTTGCCCGCCATGCCCAAAATATCATCCAGCGCCGAACCATCGTGATTGCGGTCAAGCAAGCCGCCCAGCATGCCCAGGATCGGCGAACTCGCCGACATCTGCTGATGCGCGCCACCCAGCAGGCCCGCCAGCGCGCTGGTGTCCATGCCGCCCTGTTGTTGATTGGCTTTGCCCAGCGCGCCCATCACCACCGGCGCGAGCATCGCCAGCAACGGGCCGACCTTGCTCATATCCAGGCCGCTGGCCGCGCTGATGCCTTGTTCGACCTGGCCCTGGCGGCCGCCCAGGATGTGGCCCAGGATGGCCGAGCCAATACCGCCCGCCGCGCCGCCGCTGAGAAAGCCGCCCAGGTCATCCAGCACTGAACCGTCGTGGTCTTTGTTCAGCGCGTTCAGCAACGAGGCCGCGCCGTCTTCGGATTGGCTGTTGCGCGCCAGCCCGCCGATCAACATCGGCAGGGCCGCCTGTATCGCGCTGCTCGTGGCGCTCTCATCCGCGCCAATCGCCTGGCTGATCTGGCCGACCGCCTCACCGCCCAACGCGTCGCTTAATAAGCCTGTCAAGTTCATAGTCGTAATCTCCTCTTTAGAATTGTTTGTGATGCCGGTGCTGCTCCACAAATGGAGCCAAGTGCGCACAACCGCGCGGCGTGTGGGAAAGCGCGAAGCCGGTTGTACAAGAAAATTGCTGTGAGACGAGGGGAGCGTCAATTCTGCGTTGCATGGTTACGGCGCGTCAACAGCGCGCGCAAAAAAAGCGTGAGCATCCACGCGGCCACAATCAGCAACCCGCCAAACTCACGCGCTTCTTCGACGCGCAGATCCTTCATCTCCCAGGCTTCGAACAATTCGCCGAAGCGGACGCGGCCCCCCACGCGCGGCGCAATCGTCGCGGCCCAAATTGCGGCATACAACAACAACGCGCCGGGTAGTTGCCAATGCAAAGGTCGTTTCAGCGCGACTAAGCAAGCCGCCGCCGCCAAGCCATAAACTGACATCCAGACCAGCGGATCGGGGTCGTTGTATTGCACGATGACGCTGAAAACGAACAGCGCCAGGAAGAGGTAATTCAGAACTTTGAAGAGCTTCATTTCAGTTTGGTTTGGTCTGCGCGCGTGACTCGCACAGATAGTTTTGATTGACCCAGCCCGTCAGGCCATTGACTTGAATAGGCGCCCAGACGTTGCCGCCCGCGCGCACTGCCGCGCCGGTTACGCGCACGTCTTTGGCAGAATGCGGCAGCGAACCAACGATCTGCGCTTTGGTATCCGCGCCCGCCCGCACATTCAAAACATCGTCGTCACGCACATTGAAGACCGCATAGCTGGCCGTCGTTTTCAACCGCCGTGAGCGCGCGGGCGCTTTGAGACCGGTCTTCACGTCCACTTCGATCCAGCCTTCCGGCGGCGCGCCGCGTGGCACAGCGGCCCCGCTGGAATTGATGCGATAGTAATAAACCTTGCGCCCATCCGCCGACCATTCGATGGAGCTCTGCAAAATGAAATCCCCGCGCGCGGTGAATTTGCGTTTGCCGCTGCCGTCGGCGCGGAACAGAAAGCCGAGGTTGTCGTTGCATTCGTAGCCACAGGCCAGCACCAGGAAATGGGTGCGGGCTGGCGCGTAGACGATCTCTTTGAGGGGCATGAACCCGTCGCGCCGGGCGTCGAGCAACAGCTTGCCGGCCAGGCGCAGCCGCGTGTCCTCAGCATTCCGTAGAGGCGCTGGCCTGACCGGTTCCTGCGCCACGGTCAGGCTGGCGCAAAGCAGGAGCACCCCGCACCAGCGCAGAAGTTCAACCATGGCGAACGGTTGGCGCGCCGCAAATGTACGGCAAACTGTTAGTTTGCCGTGGCTGGTTGCCGAAAATACTGGCGACCCGCGAAGTGCTCGCTGCCGAGGCATGGGCAAACTAACAGTTTGCCCTACATTCGTTGCAGTCGTCCGCACTGGTCGAAAAAGTTTTGAAGGAAATACGAACATCTTGATGCTGCGCGCCAGTTTCCGCTATCAGCCGCCAGCAAGGCAATGGCGGCCCACGGTGATGAAGATATTGCGTTTGCCATTCCGCCGCCCGGCTGGTTATACTTTTAGTACCAATCGCAGAGGACATCCCATACATTCAAACCGAGCTTTGCTGAGGGTCGAAAAACGAACAAACGAAACGCGACGATGCCTCGGAGCCACGCGCCAGTTGGTCATCGTTGCCTGAATTGGCCGCCGCGCCCGCGCACTGCGGCCGCCCTCAAAACCCAAAGGAGATACTCCAATGAAAAGTGCAGTACAGCGTTTCGGCGCCTGGTTGCTGGCCCTCGGCTTGTTCTTCACGCCGCTGGCCGCGACCGCGCAAACCTACACGGCGACGCTCACCGGCACCGTGGCCGACCCGCAAGGCGCGGCGGTCAAGGATGCCAAGGTCGTCGCCACCAACGCCGGCACCAAGCTCGAATACACCGCGCGCAGCAGCGATTCGGGCACTT
>JAYUCP010000617.1:0-7719 GCA_043740245.1 Acidobacteriota bacterium
CCCTTCGCCCGGACGATCGACGCGGCAAAGAAGTACGTCGTGTCGAGCACCCTGGAGCGGGTCGATTGGAACGCGGAACTCGTGCGCGGGGATCTGGGCCAGGCCGTTCAGCAGCTCAAGCAGGAGTCGGGTAAGGGCCTGGGCGTGGGAGGCGTGAAACTCCCGCTGGCCTTGGCGGAGTTGGGATTGATTGATGAGTACGAGTTCGTGGTACAACCCAGGCTGGCGGGCCACGGGCCAACGTTGTTCGCGGGGCTATCGAAGTATGTCGACTTGAAGCTCGTGAGCCGGCTGGAATTCGGCTCGGGGGCGGTGGCGCTGCGGTATGAGCCGAGAAGGTAGCTATCAACTCAACTGAGCAACGGCAGGAAGCAGTGCTTGCCGAAATCGCTGCCTGAGACAACCGACTGTCAGCCTGAAGAACCGATTCGTTTTCAAGAACCATGCAACCAGACCTGAATAGCCTGCGCATAGACAAATCCCTGAAGACCAGCGCCCAACCCTCCGGCGGCGGCATCGCCCGTTGGGCCAAATGGTGGATCATTGGCGGCGTGCTGCTCTTCGTACTGCTCGGCGCGGCGCGTTTCCTTTACAGCCGGGCGAACGCCGCGCTTGAAGTCGAAGTCGCCCGCGCCACCAAAACAACGAACACCACCGCTCCCACGGGCAGCGTCATTCTCAGCGCCACCGGCTACATCGTCGCGCATCACAAAATCCAAGTCGCCTCCAAGGTCGTCGGCAAAGTCGCCTGGATCGGTGTCGAGAAAGGCAATCGCGTGCAACAGGGCCAAGTCATCGCGCGCTTGGAAGACGACGAATACCGCGCCCAGTTGCAACAGGCCAAAGGCAAACTGGCCGCGCTGGAAGCCCGCTTGCTGGAATTGCAAAACGGCTCGCGCCCCGAAGAGATCGAAGTCGCCCAAGCCAATCTCGACCGCGAACGCGCCGATCTGGCGAATGCCAGGATTAGCCTCGACCGCATGCAGCAATTGCTGAAAGACCAGGTGATGTCGCAGCAGAATTACGACGACGCCAAATCGCGTTACGACGCGCAGGCCGCGCGCGTGAACTCGCTGGAAAAGACCTTTCAGTTGGTCAGGATCGGGCCGCGCCAGGAACAGCTTGCGCAAGTGCGCGGCGAAATCGAGCAGGTCAAGGGCGAAGTCGCCTTCGCCGAAACGCAACTCGCCAACACCATCATCCGCGCGCCGATTCGCGGCACGATTCTCGAACGCATCGTCGAGCGCGGCGAATTCGTCACCACCGGCTTTGTCGGCGACCGCGGGGCCAAAGGCTACGTCGTCTCGATGGCCGACCTGGATGACCTGCAAGCCGAGTTGGACATCAACCAAAACGATTTCGCCAAGCTCGGCCCGCGCCAACGCGCCGCGATTCGCACCGACGCCTACCGCGACCGCACCTATCAAGGTTTCATCGAAGAGATCGCGCCCGAAGCCAACCGCCAGAAAGCTACCGTGCAGGTCAAAGTCAAAGTGCAAAACCCCGACGGCGACCTGCGGCCCGATATGAACGCGAGCGTGGATTTCCTGGCCGACGCGCCGGTTGCCGGGGCAAAGAGCGTACCCGCCAAACCGGCGGTTTACGTTCCCGCTGCGGCGGTGCGCGACGGCGCGGTGTTTGTTTATCTGAACGGACAAGCGCTGCGGCGTGTGATCAAAACAGGCGCAACGACCTCGCAAGGCGTGCGCGTCGAAGAAGGCTTGATCGGCGGCGAGGAAGTCATCGTCAATCCGCCGGCAGAACTAAAAGATGGAGGTAAAGTCAAAATCAAATGAGCGACAACGTCAACAACATCGTCATCGAAGCCCGCAACCTGACCAAAGAATTCATCCGCGCCGAGTTTCACGTCGTCGCGCTGCAAGACGCCAATCTGCAAATCAGCAAAGGCGATTTTGTGGCGCTGATGGGGCCGTCCGGCTCCGGCAAATCCACGCTGCTGCATTTGCTGGCGGCGATGGACAGGCCGACCAGCGGCGACATCACGGTCTTCGGCCAGAACCTGAAAACGCTCAACGACCGCGAAATCGCGCGCTGGCGCAACGCGCACATCGGCTTCGTCTTTCAATCCTTCAATCTGATTCCGGTGCTGACCGCGCTGGAAAACGTCGAACTGCCGTTGAAGCTGACGCGCTTGAACAAACGCGAACGCCGCGAACACGCGGTGCGCGCGCTGGAACTTGTCGGCCTGGGCGACCGGCTGTCGCACACGCCGCGCCAGCTTTCGGGCGGCCAGGAACAGCGCGTCGCCATTGCGCGCGCCATCGTCACTGACCCCGATGTGATTCTCGCCGACGAACCGACGGGCAATCTGGACGCGGCTTCGGCGCGCGAGGCGTTGACGTTGCTGGGACGGCTGAATAAAGAATTCGGCAAGACGATTGTGATGGTCACGCATGATCCGTTGGCGGCAAAGGCAGCTTCGCACATTCGGTATTTGGAGAAAGGGACGTTGTTGCCAGAGGGGCAAAAACCCGCAGACTAAAGGCGCATCGCTGTGGGGCAAGATGGCATCTTGCCCCACCTCAGCAAGCTAATCTACGTCGCGCTCTTCCTCGTCTTCTCCTTCTTCCTCTTCACCCTCCCAATCCCCCTCTTCAATCAACTCAACCCCTGGCGGCAAGCTCGCCCCGCCGAATGGATCGAGCATCATCAAATAGTCATACCCGCCCGGCCCGCAATGTTGCGTCAACGTTTGAATGATCTGTTTCTGGCGCGCGGGCGTATCGTTGGGGCCGTTCACATAAAACGGCTTGCCGTCTTTGCCGAAAACAAACTCGTCAGTGCATTCCGCCGGATCAATGTCGCCTAAGATCAGTTGCGCCGCGGCGTAATCCGGATGCGGTGCCAGGCCCACCGCGCGCGCGTAGGCTGCACAATCTTCGATCAGCTTGCGCGCATAGGCCGGTTCGATGCGCTGCGGCGTTTCGTGCTGGCGCATGCCATCCACATATTGGTCATACTCAAAGGGCGTGATGATGCGCAGGAAAGCATCCTTGACGCCGAGGCAAAAGGTGTCCAGCAAAAAGACACCGATGGCGAGGTTGCCGCTTTCCAGCTTGCGAGTCACCATCAGATTGCCCATGCCCAGTTGAAACAACTCGCGCGGCATCAGGCATTCGTGAATGGGCGCGGCGGCGATGCGCGCCAGCCGTTTGGTGTCGGTCAACAGGCTGTAGCCCGCAGACATTTTCTGGCGCGCCACCTTGGCGAGTTCCTTGCGCCGGTTTTTCTTTTTGGCAAGTTTTTGTTGCCGCTTCTTTTCGTTCAATGCCATCTGTCGTTTCCTCTCAAAGTTTGTTTTACGCAGCCGGGCTACGGCTTCGCGTCCATCCAATTCTTCCCTACCCCAATTTCCACCACCAACGGCACATCCAATTGCGCCGCGCCTTCCATCGCCGCCTTGACGACGGAGCTAGTTTGTTCAACCTCTGCCTCAGGCACTTCAAACACCAGTTCGTCGTGCACCTGCAAGATCATGAGTGCTGACAACTTGGCGCGGCGTAAGGCTTCCGCAGTTTGGATCATCGCCAGTTTGACGATGTCTGAGGCGGAGCCTTGCATCGGCATGTTGACGGCTTCGCGTTCGGCGCGCGCACGCAGGTTGCCATTGCGGTTGGACAGGTCGGGGATGCGGCGCAGGCGTCCGTAAATCGAGCGCACGACGTTGTTTTCCTGGCGCGCCTGCTCAGGGAATTCATCCATAAACCGCTTCACGCCCTTGTAGGTCGCGTAGTAATCCTCGATCACCCGCTTCGCCTCGGCGCGCGAGATACCGACGCGTTGCGCCAGGCCGAACGCCCCGATCACGTAAGCGATGCCGAAGTTCACGATCTTCGCCACGCGACGTTTCTCTTTCAGTTCTTCCGGCGTTTGCGCGCCGAAGACTTCGCGAGCCGTGCGGGTGTGAATGTCCTCGCCGGTGCGGAAGGCTTCGAGCATCACGGGGTCGTGCGTGACGTGCGCCAACAAACGCAATTCGATTTGCGAATAGTCGGCGGAAAGCAGCACGCAGCCGTCCGCCGGGATGAACGCGCGGCGGATGCGGCGGCCCAGTTCGGTGCGAATCGGAATGTTTTGCAGGTTGGGATCGGTGGACGACAACCGGCCCGTCGCGGCCACGGTTTGATTGAGCGTCGTGTGCACGCGCCCATCGGCCGGGTCAATCAGCGAGGGCAAGGCGTCAACATAAGTGCCCTTGAGCTTGATGATCTCGCGGTGTTCGATGACGAGGCGCGGCAGTTCGTATTTCTCCGCCAATTCGTCCAGCACATCGCGGCTGGTCGAAATTTTGCCGGTCTTGGTGCGTTGCGAGACCTCGAAATTCAACTCTTCAAAGATGTCGCCCAGTTGCGTGGGCGAACCGATGTTGAACTCGCGCCCGGCCAGTTGATAAACCTGTTGCGTCAGGCGTTCGAGTTCGCCGTCCATGAATTGCGAGATGTCTTTGAGCGCGGCGGGGTCTACGCGAAAGCCGGCGCTTTCCATGTCGTAAAGAATCGGCACGACCGGCAGATCAATTTCGCGGTACACCTTCTCCAGCTTCTCTTCGGCAATCTTGGCGTTGAGCAGATCGCACACGCGCCCAGTCAAATCGGCGTTTTGCGCGGCAGCGGCGTCGGCATTGGGCGCCACCCGCGCGCTGCTGTATTGGCCGAGCAAACCGGGCAACTCGTATTTCTCGCGTTCAGGGTCGAGCACATACGCCTGCAACAAGGTGTCGTCGTTGACGCCTTCGGGCGTGATGCCGAGCGGCGCAAAGAGGTGCAGCGCACGTTTCCAATCGTGCGTTGCCTTTTCGATCAAGCCGTTGTCGAAAGCTTCGCGCAACAGCTTCACGGCTTCGTCGCGGTCATCACACGCGGCCAGATCGAAATAATCCGCCGTCTGCGCCGCCAGCGAAAACGCCACGCCCGCCAGTTGCGGCTTGCCGTCCTCACCTTTCGCCTCGCTCAACGCAAAGGCAAAGCGGTCGGCGTTGTAGAGCGCCTTGACGAACTTGCGCAGTTGCTCGACGGTGCTGAACGTGTGGTAACGAACCTCGGCTTCCGGCTGAGTTGCAGCCGCCGCCACGGGCGGCATGTCCTTTGCGCCCGCCGCGAATTCGCGCGTCAGTTGGCCGAATTCCAGTTCGCTGAACAGCGCGTAAGCCTTGCCCACATCGGGCGGTTCCAACACCAGCGCGGCCAGATCGAGTTCAATCGGCGCGTTGACTTCGACGCGCGCCAACTCGCGCGACATGCGAATCTGTTCGGCGTTGTCGCGCAACGATTCGCGGTAGGTCTTCTTCTTGACCTGCTCCCAACCGGCCAGCGCGTCCTCGATGTGGCTGAACTGTTCCAGCAAACCGATCGCGCCTTTCTCGCCGATGCCGGGCGCGCCGGGGATGCCGTCCACCGCGTCGCCCATCAACCCCAGCCAATCCACCACCTGATCGGGACGCACGCCGAGCTTGGTCTTGACGCCGGCTTCGTCGAGAAAGATTTCGCCGAGCTTGCTGTCTACGCGCAGGATGGTGATGTCGGGGTCGCGCACCAGTTGGCAGAGGTCTTTGTCATTGGTGACGATGACGGCTTGCAGCCCCGCGGCGGCGGCCTTGCGCGCGAGCGTACCCATGATGTCGTCGGCTTCGTAACGCGGCAGCTTGATCATCGGCACACGCAACACTTCGCACACACGATCCATGTAGGGCAGTTGCGAGACCATGTCGGTCGGCATCTCCGGGCGATGCGCCTTGTAAGCGGCGAACTGCTCGTGCCGGAAGGTCGGCTCCGGCGTATCGAGTGCGACGCCCAGGTAATCTGGTTTATAGACCGTCACCAAGCGCCGCAACATCACCGTGAACCCATAAATCGCATTGGTCGGCATCCCCTTCGAGTTCGACAGGCCACGAATGGCGTAGAACGCGCGAAAGATGTTCGACATTCCGTCAACGAGAAAGAGGCGTTTTTTGTCTGGCATGGCGGGGATTATCGGCTAGGGTGCAAGGCAGGGCAAGCAACTGTGGCAATGCTTAAACACATAAGTCACTTCTACTGCTATGCCCCAAACAACTTTATCTGGATTAGCCGGATTAGTCATAACAGATATTGACCTTCACCATACACTTACCACATAATCACGCACGAGTTGCACCGACGACCTCTTTATCAGCGTTATCCTGGCCGCCAGCAACTCACCAGCTATTGCTCCGGGCACGATTTCCAAGTTGATTACGAAAGTCAGCAGTAAAGGCCTTTTGCCCCCAGGTGAATTGATTGAGCCACACCCAGAGCAATAGTACGGTACCGGCAACCGGACAATCACAGCATGCGTAATTATCAAGCCCCGCCAATTATGTGCGTGGCTTTTTGTGAGCCTAGATTAGCTGGAATTACGCTAGGGAGTTGCATGAAGTGGACAACAGCGCACAAAATCTTGACTTAATCGAATCGCTCAGTGAGATTCCCTTTCGCTACCAAAATAGGGATGCAGCACTGAAACGTATTGCCGAACTTGGCCTTCAGGTTATGGGCTCGCTGGCTTGTACCTTGGTCTTCCTGGATTTAGAGCACAAGGAAATGACCCAACTCGCTGGCGTCAGTTCAAATAAAGAGTTCGAGAGCTACATGGATGACTTGAAATTCAGTCTCGGTCAGGGGGCGTTTGTTGATTTAGCGTTGATCACCGAGGGAAAGGTAATTGAAAAGGTGAATTTGCAGGCAGACGGTCAAGGTGTCGCCAACCCTGAGATAGCCCGTCACTTTGGGTTGGGTGCCATTTTGGGGTGGCCGCTCTTTTCCAATGGGAAGCTGCTAGGCTACATCAACACCATCTCCGCCGAACCGAAGCCTTTTGCGCCAGCGGAAAAACGGCTGATGGAGATATTAGCGCGTCAAGCCATGTTAGCGATTGAAAAATTTGATTTTGAACAGGCACGTGAGCGTGCGACAGCATTGCTCAATGAACTATCGCAAGACTTGCTCTCCGGCTCTTCTATAAATTTCCTGCAAGCAATCTGCAACAAAACTTGCGAGCTTTTATCCGTTCCGGTTTGTATGATCTGGCAGCGGCAACAGTCCCGAGAGGCACTTTCCATCGTCACAGCAACGCAAACGGTTGATGAGGAATACAGGAAACTGGTGCTTGACCTGTCTGACCCGCGCGTAAAAGGTCATTTATTCCGCAAAGATGTCTCTTACCTGTCGAACGTTTCCTTCGCGCATCAACGGTATGTTTTCCCGGAGGCAGCCCAACAACGGGAGTGGGTCTCATTGCTCAGCGCACCGATGTGGGCAGATGATGAACTCGTGGGCATCTTGGATATTTACACTAAAGAGTCACGTCAATTCGCCTTATGGGAAAAGCAGTTGCTCGGTTATTTCGCCAACCAAGCTGCAATCTGTCTTCAAAAATCCAAGTTACTAAAAAAAGATAAGATCGAGAAATTACTTAGCATAATGGTGGAGATGGCGGAGACTACTAAACCAGAAACCGTATGGGAACTTTTACTGGAAGGTGGTTTGGATTTAGTTGGTGCAGATAGAGGCTGGATTAGACAGTTTAATTACAGGACTGGCTTTTTAGAGGTAATGGCGCAACGTGGCAACCCAAACGAAAAACGCCGGGTCTTTGGGAATTGCCGTGTAAGCCCCCAACATCTTGTGGTTATCAATGGGCAAATGCTGCATAGCCATGTAAGTCCAGCCAGATGCGGCGAAA
>JAYUCP010000618.1:0-3176 GCA_043740245.1 Acidobacteriota bacterium
GGCGCACAGCAAATCCGGTTCTGTTATTGCAAACGCGCGGAAACCTTGCAGGCAGCGGCAGAGAAACTGCAAAAGCTCAAGTAAAGCTTTAGGCTGCAATTGGATGGCGCGCCGAAATTATGTTCTCTTCAAAGTTGAATAGGGCTTGACGCTCCTACACGCTTGTGGCAAATATGACAGCAATCTGACTGTTGATGGGGTGAGGACATCAGCAGTTCCGAGCCGACCCGAAGGTCCCAAGCCGGACGGTCGGCTCTTCTATTTTCCAGGCAGCAGAAAGGAGTCGCGGTTTATGCCAAACCCAAACCACGCAATCGCTGAAGCCGCGCCATTTCCGCCGGTGCGCCGGGCTTACATTCCGCCTGATCTAACCTATGAAACATGTCGGAGATGGGACGCAAATTATTTGATCTAAGCCAGGAAATTGCGCTATCCGGCGAAGGCTCGGATAGCGAGGAAGAACTGGAGCGCGAGTTAGCGCGCCGGCGTGGCAGGTACAACCATGAAGCCGATGAGTAAGTTGCTCAATTTTGTAGCCCCAGGCCCAGCCACGAATGGAGCGATTGCGGATGGCGAGACTTCAGAAAATCCGTCAGAAGATCATTGACCGGGCTTACTTTTTATCTTCGCATGCCGAAGATGAAATGGCGGCGGACGGCTTTGAGCGCAAGGATGTTGAAAACGCGGTGCTCAAAGGTTGGATCGAAAAGAAGCTAACCCACGATGAGCGGGGAACCAGATACCGGCTTGAAGGCCCTGCGCGCGATGGCCGGATGATGCAGGTGATTTGCCGCTTCAAAGCGGAAGGCAATCTGGTGATTGCAACGGTATACGCTTTAACGGAGGAATGATGCTTTGCGAATTTTGCGGCGGCGAGACTGCCGCGCGAAAAGTCAAAAAACAGCACTGGCTCGGCGGCCAACTCTACATTGTCGAGAATGTCGCGGCTGAGGTTTGCACCCAATGTGGCGAACGGTACTTTCACGCGACAGTGCTGGATGGGTTGGATACGCTGCTCAAGGCCGCGCACCCGGTGAAAGAACATCTTTCGGTTGAAGTGGTCAGCTTAGCCTGACTTGGTGGTTATTGCCTCAATGCCACTTTGGCCGCTTCCAATTCAGCCCGCACCTGCTCCGGCGCCGTTCCACCAATCGCCCGCTTGCCCGCCAGCGAAGCCTCCAACGAAATCACGTCAAACAAATCCGCCGCAAATAGCGGCGAAAACTGCTGGCATTCGGCCAGCGTCAATTCGTGCAATTCCCTGCCCTGCTCAATCGCAAAGACCACGATGCGCCCGATGACTTCGTGCGCTTTGCGGAATTCCAAGCCTTTGCGCACCAGGTAATCCGCCAGATCGGTCGCGTTGGTGTAATCGCTGATCGCCGCGGCGCGCGCGCGTGCGGCGTTGAATTCGATATTGCGCAACACGGTCGCCGCCACACGCAAACTGCCATTGAGCGTATCAAGCGTGTCGAACAACGCCTCTTTGTCTTCCTGAAAATCTTTGTTGTAGGCGAGCGGCGTCCCCTTTGCCAGTGTCAGCAAGGCCGTCGAGTGGCCGAAGACGCGGGCCGCTTTGCCGCGCATGAGTTCGAGCGAATCGGGGTTTTTCTTTTGCGGCATCAGACTGCTGCCCGTCGCAATCGCATCGCCCAGCTTGATGAAACCGAATTCCTGCGTCGAATAAATAATCAGGTCTTCAGCCAGCCGCGATAGATGCATCATCGTCAACGCCGCCGTGTGGACGAATTCGATGACGTAATCGCGGTCGCTCACCGCATCCAGGCTGTTGCGCGTCACGCTGTCAAAGCCAAGCTCGGCGGCCATCCATTCACGATCAACCGCGAAGTTCGTACCCGCCAATGCGCCTGAGCCGAGCGGCAAGACATTCACGCGCCGCCGCACATCGCGCAGCCGCTCGCGGTCGCGCGCCAGCATTTGGAAATGGGCCAGCAGGTAATGCGCAAACAACACCGGCTGCGCTTTCTGCAAATGCGTGTAGCCGGGCAGCGGAGCGTTGGGATATTTCTCCGCCAATTCGATCAACGCGCGCTGCACGTCGCGCAGCAATTCACCCACAGCATCAATCTCGCCGCGCAAGAACACGCGTGTCGCCACGGCCACCTGATCGTTGCGGCTGCGGCCCGTGTGCAATTTGAAGCCCGCTGGGCCGATCAGTTCGACCAGGCGCGCTTCGATGAAACTGTGCACGTCTTCGGTGTTGGCGAACTTGGGATCGTCGAGTGTGGCGGGCTCGGCAAAGGTTGCGCCGATTTGTTGCAGGCCGTTGACGATGGCCGCGACTTCAGTGTCTTGCAATACGCCCGCTTTGCCGAGCGCTTGCGCCTGCACGGCACAGGCTTGCAAATCGGCCTGCAGCAAGCGGCGGTCAAAGCGGAAGCTGGCGTTGTAGTACGCAAAGAATGCGTCGGTCGCGCCGGTGAACCGGCCTCCCCAAAGGCTCATATGAAAAATGGTAGTGACGAAAAAGCCGCCGATGAACGCAGCCAAACGCAGATCAAGCAACGACTCTCATCTGCGTTCTCAGCGTTCATCCGCGGCGCATCTCACTGGAGTTGATACTTATTTGGTTTTCTTTGTCACGTAGGTTTGCAGCAACTTGATGATCAAATCCGCTTCCGCGCCATTTTTAGAGGCGGGCGAGAATTGGATGACTAAACGTTGCAAGGTCTGCACCACGACTACGGGCGCGATGGGCAGCCGTTCGAGCTTGCTGACCTGTGCGCCTTGCAACGTCGAAATGGTTTGGTTCGGATTGCTGACATCGGCCAGCACGGCTTTGCCGTCTAGCACGCGCAACCAGGCGGTCTTCGGATCTTCCCAAATGAACCCATTGCCCGTGCGTTTGGGCCGCCGCCATTGGCTGTCGTAGGAAACCTTGAACATGCCCGCGCCGCCCAGCTTGATCGCCTGTTCCATCTGGCTCACCGCCTTGGCGCTGTCGTTCTTGTAGTAAAGATACATCACGCCCAGCAGTTCATAAGCGCCCGGTTTGTTGGCATCGGCGGCGATCAATTCATCGAGTTGTTTGATCGTCTCGTCCACGCTGGCGGTTTCGCCCGCTTTGAAGCGGCCTGAAATCAATTGCAGCCGCGCGTCATACGCTGCTTCGGTCATGCCGGTGCGCGTGATTTTGAGCGAATAGGCGCCGATGG
>JAYUCP010000619.1:0-7709 GCA_043740245.1 Acidobacteriota bacterium
GTCGGCGTTGGCGCGCACGCCCAGGCGGCGGAAATCGTTGACCCATTCCATCAGCTTGCGGAAGTCGCCGCTGATTTCGGGCTTGATGAGCGGCACTTCGCCCAGGATCACCTCGCCGGTCGAACCGTTGAGCGTGAGCGAATCGCCTTTCTTGACGACGATGTCGCCGACGGTGAATTGCTGGTTGGCGTAATCCACCGCGACATCGCCCGCGCCCGCGACACAGCATTTGCCCATGCCGCGCGCCACGACTGCGGCGTGACTTGTAAGCCCTCCACGCGAGGTCAAAATTGCCTGCGCCGCAACCATGCCGTGAAAGTCTTCCGGCGAAGTTTCAACTCGTACAAGAATCACTTTCTTGCCGTCCTTTGCCATCGCATCGGCTTCATCCGGATCAAACACAACCGTGCCGGTGGCGGCGCCGGGCGAAGCAGCCAAGCCAACGGTCAACACATTCAATTCCGCTTTCGGGTCAATGCGTGCGTGCAGCAGTTGATCCAATTGCGCCGGTTCAACGCGCGAGACAGCGGTGCGCTTGTCAATCACGCCTTCGTTGACCATGTCTACCGCGACTTTGACGGCGGCGGCTGCGGTGCGCTTGGCGTTGCGCGTTTGCAGCATGTAGAGCTTGCCGCGTTCGATGGTGAATTCGAGGTCTTGCACGTCTTTGTAATGGCCTTCGAGCTTTTTGGCGAGCGCCGCGAATTCGTTGTACATCGCCGGCATTTCCTCGTGCAGTTGCGCGATCTTCTTCGGCGTGCGGATGCCCGCGACGACGTCTTCGCCCTGCGCATTTTGCAGGTATTCGCCGTAAAGCACGTGTTCGCCCGTCGCCACGTCGCGCGTGAAGGCAACGCCCGTGCCCGAATCTTCGCCGAGGTTGCCAAAGACCATCGTTTGCACGTTCACCGCGGTGCCGAGGTTGTCATCAATCTTGTTGATGCGGCGATAGTCGCGCGCGCGGCGGCCATTCCACGAAGCAAAGACGGCCTGAATCGCATACTGCAACTGCTCTTGCGCATCGGTCGGGAAGGCTTTGCCGGTTTCTTTTTTGACGATCACTTTGTAATCGGCGACGACCTTGGCCAGCGTTTCGGCATCAACGGCAGTGTCTTCTTTGACGCCGAGTTGTTTTTTGTAGCCGTCGAACACGTGATCGAATTTCTCAGATTCGATGCTGAGCACGATCTTGCCGAACAGTTGAATGAAGCGGCGATAAGCGTCCCAGGCGAACCGTTCGTTGCCGCTCAGCGCGCCCAGTGCTTTTAAGGTTTCGTCATTCAAGCCGAGGTTGAGCACCGTATCCATCATGCCCGGCATCGAGAACTTTGCGCCCGAACGCACGGAAACGAGCAACGGATTTTCGGTGCCGCCGAATTGCTTGCCCGTCACGGCTTCGATATTCGCCAGCGCGGCCAGCGTTTCATCCCACATGCCGGCGGGAAACTTTTCGCCTTCGGCGTAATAGGCGTTGCAGGCCTCGGTCGTGATCGTGAAGCCCGGCGGTACGGGCAAGCCCGCATTGGTCATCTCAGCCAGGTTCGCGCCTTTGCCGCCCAGCAAGCCCTTCATATTCGTATTGCCCTCGGCCTTGCCGCTGGCGAATGTGTAAACGTATTTCTTGGACATCGTCGTTTGTGTTCTCCCTAAAAAAGTAGTCAGTAGTCAGTAGCTGGATTCATGCGCCGACTACTGACTACTGACTACTGACTACTGCCGGTTTCAACCGGTCAAACATCTCAAATGATTTCAACTCGCGTTCGAGAATGCGAGCAATGAGTTTGGCCGTCAGCGCGCCGAGTTGCGCCAGGGCCAACTCATCGTGCTTAACGTCCAGAAATTTATGCGGCGCCTGGGTCAGCATATCGGCCACCAAGCGCCGTGTGCGCGGAGCCAGTTCGTCGCCCGCGCCACTGCCGCAATTGAAACAACGCGGCATGCCATCGTTGTTGAGCCAGACGCGCTCTTCTGCGCCGAAAACGTTCTTGCACTCGCCGCAGTGGCGCAGGTCGGCGAGAAAGCCGGAAAGCTTCAATAGCCAGAGTTCAAAATAACGCGTCAGCACGACCGCCTGCTGGTCAGAAGCCTTGGCCAGCGCTTCGACGATTGCGCCGATCAGCCGGTACAGCACCTCGTTCGGCTCGTGGTCGGGCACGAATTCCTGCAACAGTTCGGACAGGTAGTGCCACACGCCCAGGCGTTCGCTGCTCACGCCTTCGACAAAAGGCGAACGCAGGATTTCGCAACTGGAAATCGAGACCAGCTCTTTGGCTTCGTTCTGATAGTAGGTGAGTTGCACTTCGGTGAACGGTTCCAAACTCGCCCCGAAGCGGCTGCGCAAGCGCCGTGCGCCCTTGGCGACACCCCGCACCTTGCCCGCCGCGCGCGTCAAAAACACGCAGATTTTATCGGCTTCCTTGAGTGTGAAGGTGCGCAGCACATAGGCTGGCGTGTCGTGCAAAGGCATCGGGCGGCATCGTAGTTGGTCAAACCGGATTAGTAAAGTTGCGGTGTTTCTGTGGCTGCTGCAACGGATGAAAGGTTTTGATTGACAGGATGAGCCGGGAAAATGTTGGTAACGAGTGCTTGCATCTACCGAAGCGGCTGGTTATTTTGCGGGCACGTCGTTGCATGATTTTATGACTGCAAAGGAGACCTCAGATGACTAACCTTCAATTTGCCACCCTGCTTGTCGGCTTCGTCACGCTCTTGCTGGCCGTGATAGGCAGCAGCGCTTGGCTAAATCAGCGCGGACTCGAAAAACAAATGGAAGCCTATCGCGGTGAAATCAACGCCAAGCTGGATGCGCAAACCGTCAAGTTCAATGCCTTGGATGAAAAAATCGCACTCAGCCAGCGTGTGCTCGAAAGCAAACTTGATGCTCTTGCAGAAAGGGTTGCCAACATCGAGCGGCAACTCACTCAAATCTTCAAGCCTGTGCTGCCAAGGTGATTGTTGAAGCGCTAACGAGGCCGTGGTTGTGACGGCTTGTTATTGCGCGGTGTGGCGGTAGGGCTAGGCGATTCGATTGCGACCGGGTCCATCTTGTCTTTGATGACTACTTTGGCTTTCGGATATTTGATTTGCGCGCCGCCCGAACGCACGACATACGAATCTTCGGTACCCGCCTCGATCACGCCCAGATAGCGGTTGCTGCTGACTCCATACGCGTGCTTGCCGACATTCGGGTCTCGCGCCGGCGGCTGATTCATCACGTAGTAATACACACCCGAAGCAATCGCCGCGATAAACAGCGCCGTCAAGACGTGTTTGAAAAGCGAGAAGAAGAACTTCCACACCAGCCACAGGATGGTCGCGACAATCAACAGCCCAAGCGCGGTCAGCATCTCGCGTGTATAAGTGTCGCCGAAGATCGAGTTGAAGATGTCCATAGGCCGCGTCTCACGAAACGGTTAGAGAGGCAAAGGATAAAGAATCCAGGCGATCACCACGCCTACGCCGACGAAATAGCCAAAGACCTTGAAGCCATATTTCACGCGTTCTTCGGTTGTGTGGTGTTCTTGTGACAGGACGGCGAAAGCGACCGAAACCAGCAAGCTGAACAAAACCATCGCTAGAAAATGGGTCACGGCTTCCTCCCAATGGCAATGTCGTAAGCATCCATCGCCGACAACAGATTCAGCGCGCCCGCGACGCACAGAAAGGTGTTGCCATATTCAAACGTGATCTTGGCGGCCTGTTCGGCGGTCACGGCGAAGCCCTTGTCCGCCATCAAACAAACCAGATACGGCAAGCCTAGTCCCATATCCAGCACGCTGAAAAACCACGTCAGCCACTCATTGCGCTCGGGCCAGAACAGATGGCCTTCCATCCAGAACCCGAACACGAACAGCAAGGCAATGGTTGCGCACAGCAAAAGCGCGCGTCCCCATCTGCCCAAAACGGCGTGGCCCAAACCCGGCAACACCAGCGCGGCTACGCAAGCCGCAATCGTGCGCCCGGTCGAGACCGGCTCCAAGGCCATTGGAGCACTAAAAATTTTCTCGCTTTGCAACTATTTTCTCCGTTGGAATGTTGATTGGTGCGGGCATTCTAAGAAGCGGCTTCCAGTAGTGTCAAGAAGCGCGTTTGGCAAGCCCCGGGCCAAGGCAAAACGCAAGCAGCAATCTGACGACAGGATTGACAGGATGCAACCAACAATAGCTTTTCAAGCTGCCGGGCCACTTGCATAATACGGCTCCCGGCAGGTGTTATGAAAAAAGACTTCTTCATCAGCTACAACAAAGCCGACCGCGAGATCGCGGTGTGGATCGCGCAACAGTTGGAAGGCGCGGGCTACAGCACGATCATTCAAGCCGCAGATATGCCGCCTGGCTCGAATTTCGTGCTGGAGATGCACCAGGCGGCCACCGCAGCCGCGCGCACCATCGCCGTCCTGTCGCCCGATTTCCTACACTCCCATTTCACCCAACCGGAATGGCCCGCCGCCTTTCAACAAGCCCAAGGCCAACTCGAAGAACTGCTCTTCGCCAAGCCATCGCCGCTCGGCTCAAACCCAACAAAGCCGAATCTGAAGCGCTCAAACAACACTTCCACGAACTCCTACGCACAGGCCGCATCGCCGTCTTCCTCGACGGGCTGGATGAAGTCAGCGACGCGAGCTTTTTCGGCGAACTGCAACCGGCTGTTCCAATTGATCGCCAAACTGCTCTACGATATGGATGCTCTTGCCGTTATTTCCATCGCGCTCAATTACGGAAAGACGATGTCATCTCTGACCAGTAACCTACGGAGGAACAATGAGTGAATTAAGAACTCTCTTCAAACGAGTTGATTACGATTTAGCCGGACTACTTCATTACATCGACATCGGAGATATAGGGCTGCCAGATATTCAGCGTCCTTTTGTCTGGACAGCAACAAAGGTACGAGACCTCTTCGACTCAATGTACCGAGGGTTTCCTGTCGGCTACCTGCTTTTCTGGGCGAACGCCGAAGCACAAGGTTCCCGGTTTATAGGAACCACAGAAAAAGCACACCGAATTCCAGCATTACTTGTTGTTGATGGGCAACAACGTCTAACCTCGCTATATGCGGTCTTTCGTGGGAAACGAGTGCTTGATGAAAATTATCAGGATAGGCGTATTGAAATCGCCTTCCGCCCGCGCGATGGAAAGTTTGAAGTGACCGATGCTGCCATCCGCAAAGACCCAGAGTTTATCCCCAGCATCTCAGAGCTATGGGCATCGGGTAAATCGAGCTGGAGCCTCGTTAATGACTTCCTCAAGGGGCTGGTAGTTAAACGCACACTCTCCGACGAAGAAAAAGAGGCGATTAGCCATAATCTTGACCGTTTGTTTGATTTGCAAAAATACCCTTTCACGGCGCTTGAGATCGCGTCTTCCGTAAACGAAGAAGAGGTAGCTGACATCTTTGTCCGAATCAACAGTGAAGGCGTAAAACTGAATCAGGCCGACTTCATCCTCACGCTCCTCTCAGTCTTTTGGGATAAAGGCCGGGTTGAACTTGAGCAATTTAGCCGTGACAGCCGCATTGCGCCTTCTCAACACTCAGCACCCTCTCCGTTTAACCACTTCATCCAACCCGGGCCAGATCAATTACTCCGTGTCGCAGTAGCTGTTGGATTTCATCGCGGGCGGTTGAAAAGTGTTTATCAGTTACTGCGAGGGAAAAACCTTGATACTGAAACATATTCCGTTGAGCACAGGGAGAAGCAGTTTTCACTGTTACGTGAAGCGCAAACAAAAGTTCTCAACCTGACGCATTGGCATCAGTTTTTGAATTGTTTGATAGGAGCAGGTTATCGTAGTGCCGAAATGATATCCTCGCAAAATGCGCTGCTTAATTCCTACGCTTTTTATCTGATCGGCAAAACCCGCTTCAATGTACCTGAACACCAGCTTCGTCGGTTGATCAGCAGATGGTTTTTTGCTGCGAATTTGGGGCAATGGTACGCTGGCTCATCCGAAACAATTATGGATGCTGACTTGTCCCGTGTAGAGGAGCTAACATCAGCCGAGTCTTTCATCGCGGAACTAGAAAAAATAATCCTGGAGACTTTCACAAGTGATTTCTGGACAATCACCCTCCCGAACGACCTTGCAACGTCGTCTGCACGCAGCCCGGCGTTTTTTGCTTATTACGCCGCGCAAAATCGTTTAGGGGCACCTGTTTTGTTTTCAGACCGAAGAATTGGCGACTTGCTTGACCCTTCACGCAAAGCCAAGAAAAAGCCGCTGGAAAAGCACCACCTTTTCCCACGAGCGTGGCTCGAATCCCAAGGGATTACAGATCTTAAGCAGATCAATCAAACCGCCAACTTTGCTTTGCTTGAATGGCCGGATAACGTGGCTATCAGTGATGCGCCTCCAAGCGACTATGTGCCGAAGATGAAAGCACGGTTCAATGCTGAGGATTGGGGAAAGATGAGTGAGTTACACGCCCTTCCAGAGAGTTGGGAGCAATTATCCTATGAAGATTTCCTTCAGCAGAGACGCGTAAAAATGGCAGAAATTATTCGTCGCGGGTTTGGGTCAATTGATCAATCTCAGGATAACAATCTGGCAACTGTTTGCGATGAGAACTAGGCTATTGCATCAGTAATCACCGTTCCTTTGAGCGAGGCCAAAAACTGGCAAGCCCAGCGCGTCGGCAATAACGAATACATGCAGTTTTACCGCAAGCTCGCAACGCGCGGCGGCCATTGCCAGTTGGGCTTCCTGATCTGCACCGAATGGCCGAGACCTTGCACCGCGAAGCCTTGCGCGACAGCCGTGACCGTTTGCGCGTCGTGCCGATTGATGGCGAAGACTTGCGGCGGCTGGCCGAGGCGGCTGATCGTGAAGCGGTGTTGCGGGTGTTGGTCGAGCGGGCGGTGTTGACGTAAGCTGGCGGGCGCAATGACTACGCAAGGATCGAACAAGCAAATATGGCGAAGCCTCCTTAACCGCACCTTGCTCAAAACGGAATGCTGTCTTCCGCCTCAGCGTTGCCGCCAACCTGCCTGTCATCGTGAATCGGCGCGCCTTCCGCCCAGGCGCGCTCGGCTTCGCGCTGTTTCCATTCTTCATTGAACTTGCGGCTATGCTCCTCCCATTCGCGGCGCTCGGCTTCCCATTCGGCTTGGGTCGGGTGAAAGGAGAAGACCCAGTTGTCATCCAAGTCCATACTCGAACCGTCCAGATGCCAGAAGCAGGGGCCGAAGTCGGGGTCGGCGGCCATCATCACGCAGACGGGGCAATCGTGGTCAATGATGGACTCTTCGCTGGTCATCGTGACGGGCAGGCGGCGGCGTTCCTGTTCCAAAATCCAGGCGGGGCGGTGCGAGAACTCGCCGCTTTCAGTCAGCCAGTCGGCTTGCAAACGTTCAAGTCGCGCGGTCTCAGCGGCGAGTTGAATGTTTGGTTCAACGCTTACGCGCTGCCAGCATTCGTTGACGAGATAGCGCACCAGATCGTAATAAACCACGTTGGCGTGCGTGCCGAAACCGGCGCAACGATAGACCGCGGCGTTGGGATCGAGGCCGGGCGGACAGGCGCCGGTGAAGGCCCATTGCCGCGCGCGCGATTCGATGTCGTTTTCGATGAACTCACGCTCGGCCAGCAAGACGGCGCGCGGCGTTTGCTCGCGCAAGTCAGCGCGCGGCGTTAGCAACCAACGTTCGTGAATCGGGATGACCGGATCGTCCTCGCCAGCGGCGCGCGCGGCCAGGCATGCGCGGGCGATGA
>JAYUCP010000620.1:0-7693 GCA_043740245.1 Acidobacteriota bacterium
GGCAGCAGACGGAATCGAATGCGTCCAACCCGACCGGGGCAGACACGCAGGTCTGCCCCTACGCTGTGCGGTCGCACCCATCTGCAAACCGCTATAAGCCTCTCCCAAACCGTTACCTGAAGTTGCTGATAAGCACCACGTCGGTAGGCTCTTGACCGCGCGCGCAAGCGAGCCATTTGCCATCGCGCGACCAGGCAAAATAGTGGATGCGCTCGGTTTTGAAGTCGGTCACCTGTCTGGGCGGGCTACCGTCTATCGGCTGAAGCCAGACGTTTGATGCGCCATCACGGGTCACGAGATAGCTCAGGGCACGCCCATCAGGCGTCCAGCGCGGCGGTGGGATTGACGGCATGGGATTAAAAGTCCTGATCGGCTCTCCCCCTTCGGATGAGACGATGCCTACCTTCTTTGACGCTTGGTCACTAAAGGCGATCAGCTTCCCATCGGGTGAGATGTCTAAAATATATGAGTAGGGGCCGGTCATTCGCACAGGCTCACCGCCATCAATCGGTACTTTCCACACCGCCCCCTTGTTACGGTAAAACACCCATTTACTATCAGGCGAGAAGAGAGGGACGAGGCCTCCGTCGGTCAGTTGTTTCGGATTGCCTCCGTCAATATCTATCCTCCAGATACCCCCATTACTACCGCGACGAGAAATGAAAACGATGTAGCGACCGTCGGGCGAGACCGCCAAGCCTAAGCCGTCCGATCCCAAATCAGCCGTCAACTGTTTCTGATTGCTGCCATCCGGGTCCATGATCCAAATCTCCGGCCTGCCGCTCGCAAAGGATGAATAAACTATTTTGCCAGCAGGCGTCCAGGCAAGGCCGCTGTATCCTTCCCTCGTAGAACCAGAGGTGATCTGTCGAACGCGCTGGGTATCTCCATAAGGCACCACCCAGAGATTGAAATTTTTACTGCCTTGCGTCACCACCAAGGCGCTGCCGTTTTCCGTCAGACTCAGGTCAGCATAACTATTCAAGTCAGTCGTAATCCTGCGCACCTCACCGCTAGGGTAAGCGAGTTCCCAGAGTTGGACGGCGCTCCCTTGCTTGTCGCCCGCAATCATGACTAGACCACTGCCATCTCGCAGCCACGCCACCTGATAGGTGAAGCCCCAATTCTGCGTCAACGTTTTTTGCGTCCCACTTTCTACCTCGACTTCCACGACATCTGCGTCTCCACGACGCCCGGTGCAAGCGACTCTCTTTCCATCAGGCGACCAAGAAGTTGCCGCCCAGAAGAAGTCTGGTGATTGCCGTGTGGCAAGCGTCCGCTCCCCGCTGCCATCCAGATTGGCTACTATCAAGGCGCGTTCATCGCGCACAAAGGCGACGCGTCTCCCATCAGGCGCAAGTGTGAACAAGCTATCCACGCCGGTGATCAATTTGCGGGCTATCCCACCAAGCGCAGGCATCTGATAGAGCGCAAATCCGCGCTCGCCCTCTTCGTACCTGGAGTAGTAGAGATAGTTGCCATCGGGCGAGAAGGTGAGGCCCTGGTACGAAGCTGTAGAGGGTGGGATGATTTGCACATTGCTGCCAGTCGCCATCTGCCTGAGCCAGAGACTGCGCTGCCCGGCCTCCAACACTTGATAAACGACATATTTGCCATCGGGCGAAATCGCGGCGCCGTAGGATTTGCCGTTTGTGGTGAGCCGGTTAATTCCCAACATTCCTGACGTGGCCGACTTCTTTTGACCGATCAACTTGTACAAGCCAAAGCCGACGCCAGCGACCGCAATGATGAACACCATCAGCGTGAGGAGCGCGCCGCGTTTGTGGCGTTTGATCTCGCTGATCAAATACTCCGCACTCGAAGTAGCGCGGGCTGAGCCCACCTCGTCAGTGCTCGCCGCCGGATCACCAGCGCTTGCAAGCGCCGCTGTTGTAGCTTTGCTCGTCTCTGGCCGTGGCGAGCGTTCCAGTTCGGCCTCCAATTCCAGCCGCTGCTTGAGCCGCTTCAGATCAATGAGCATGTCCTTGATCGTTTGATACCGCTCCTCGCGATCTTTCGCTAGCGCCTTGCTGACGATCCGCTCCAGCTCGGCTGGGACTGCTGGCAAGCCCCGCCCAAGTGGTGGTGGTTCCACTTTCAGAATTGCAGCCAACACGTCGGAAGTTGTCTCTCCATCAAATGGCTTCCTCTCGGTCACTAACCTGTAGATCACCACTGCCAGGCTAAAAATGTCTGTGCGCGCATCAACCGTCAATCCCCGCACCTGCTCCGGCGACATATAGGTTACCGTCCCCACAATGGCTCCCGGCATCGTCAAACTTTCAGCCTCTGCATCTTGCAATACCTCGACTCGCTCTCCTACCACTTTCGCCAGGCCGAAATCGAGTACCTTCACGTGTCCGCGCGCCGTCAGCATCAGGTTCTGCGGCTTGATGTCACGATGGATGACCCCGTGCTGGTGCGCTTCCTGCAGTGCCTCGGCCACTTGGATTGCGACGGCCAACACCTCGTGTAACCCCAGCCGCGCGCGCCCGATTCGCGCCGCCAGCGTCTCGCCCTTGATGTACTGCATCACAATGAAGCTGCGCCCGGCCTCTTCGCCCACTTCGTAGATCGAGCAAATGTTCGGATGATCGAGCGCGGCTGCCGCTCTGGCCTCTCTGAGCAGTCGCCGCTTGGCCTGTTCATCGGCGACCAATGCCGTCGGCAAGAATTTGATCGCCACCTGGCGCGCGAGTTTGGCGTCCTCAGCGAGATAGACTTCACCCATCCCGCCTGTGCCCAATGGAGCAAGAATGCGGTAGTGGTTGATCTGCTGTCCGATAAGTTGTGGCGCGGCTTGCGCCGTGATGACTTCGGCGGCGATTTCGTGGGCGGGCGTTTCGATGAAGCTCCCGGCCTGCTCGTGTCCATCGAGTAGCTTCTCGACTTCATCGTGCAGCGCGTCATCACCATCACAGGCTTGCGCCAGAAAAGCGCTACGCTGACCGGTGTCGCGTTCAAGCGCCTGTTGAAAGACTACCTTGACTTGTTGCCAGCGTTCAGGTGTCACGGCTTTACTCACGCTTGAGTTGGTTGTAGAGCCAGGCTTTGGCCGTATTCCATTCGCGTTTGACGGTCGCGGGCGAAATGCCCAGGACTTCCGCCGTCTCCACAATGCTCAGCCCGGCGAAATAGCGCAACTCGACGAGGCGGCTTTGTTGCGGATCAAGCGCCGCCAATTCCGCCAGCGCGTCATCCAGCGCGATCACTTCGGCAGCTTTTACTTTGGTCTTTCCGACCACCTCGTTCAGCGAGAGCTTGAGCGCGCCGCTCCCGCGTTTGGCCGCGTGCTGCGTGCGCGCGTGATCCACCAGGATGCGCCGCATCAACTGCGCCGTCACGCCGAAGAACTGCGCCCGGTTCTGCCAATCGGCATGCGTCTGATCAACCAGTCGCAGATAAGCTTCGTGCACCAGCGCCGTCGTTTGCAACGTGTGGCCTGGATGCTCGCGGCGCAAATAGCCAGCGGCCAGCCGGCGCAGTTCGTCATAGACCAGCGGCATCAAATGGTCGAGCGCCTGCTGATCGCCGTTGCGCCAGGCCAGCAGCAATTCGCTCACGTCAGGTGATGACTGGGTCATGGCCTTCTCGGTTCGTGCATTATTGAAAAAGTTCGTCTACGGGAAAGCGCCAACCGGGCACGGCAGGCTCGGCTTCGGCGATTTCGCCGCGGCGATAAACAACGGGCTGGTCGGGCGCGTCGGCGTGATAAACGCGCACTACGTCATCGCTAAGCAAATCAACATCCCACACGACGAGCGTGCCGGTGGCAAAGTAATCGTCGCGTTTGGCGGCCATAGCCGTTTCCGCCGCTTTGCCGTAATCGCCTTCGCTGCGGACTTCGACAGCAAAGACTGGCGCGTCATCAAAGAACTTCATTGTCACCGCGCCTGTCCACCATGCGGCATCGGGACTGAACGATTCACGATGCGGCAGGTCAACGATAAAACCCGCGTTGTCAGCTACGGCATGACCGCCACCGTGTGTTCGTTCATGCACTTTCAAACTGATGGTGATATTCAGACTGGCACGACTGGGGATTCCACCTGTTGGCATAAAATGTACCACCTTTCCGTTGATAAGTTCGGCCTTGCCTTTCACGCGGTAAAGGTCGGCGACCGTGGCTTTAGGTTGAGTAGCGACTTGAGTGCTCATAAAAACTCCTCTCTGAAAAGCGCAAGCGCGGCGGACGAGCCTGCGGGTGCCCGATTTGCTTGCTTGCCACGTCGAGTGCAGGTTCAAAAGGAAGCCCGTTTGCTTTGGATGCGCGCCTTCACCCGTTCGATCATTTCCGGCGGAAGTTCCGAGGGTGTTTCAGTCCTCTCGCGTTCGGCCAGGATTTTGTCAATCTCCGCTTCCGGCGCGCTGCGTAAACCTGCCACCAGATGGTCGAAGGATTCCTGTTGTTGCCGCACCGCCGCCGGCGAGAGTTCTTCTTGGCGATAATGAAACGAGGCGCGCTGCTGCAACGCCGTCAGCACAAACTGCGCGAGTGCCACGCCTTCGCTGCGCGCTTGCGCTTCGAGTTGCTGATGCAAGGTTTCAGGTAATTCCAGGGTCAATACGCTCATTGCAATCTCCCGCTTAAATCAACTTTGATCGTGCCCGCTGGTAAACCCGCTTTGATGAGCGCCAGCAGATCATTGCCGTGTTGCCCGCCTGCCAGCGTCTTTTCGCCGCCGAGATAATAAAGAACGCACGAAGTATTCATTCAGCCTCCTGTCAGGTTGCTTACCGGAAAAGTTCCTCCACCGCAAAGCGCCAGCCGGGCACGGCGGGTTCGGCTTCGGCCAGTTCGCCACGGTGATAAACAACCGGCTGCTCGGGCGCGTCGGCGCGATAGACGCGCACCACATCGTCGCCGAGCAAGTCCACATCCCAAACGACCAGCGTGCCGGTGGCAAAGTAGTCGCGGCGTTTGGCGGCCATTTCATCTTCCGCAGCTTTGCCGTAATCGCCTTCGCTGCGCACTTCGGCGGCAAAGGCCGGGGCGCCGTCATAAAACTTCATGGTGACTTCGCCCAGGCACCACGCGGCATCCGGGCTGAACGATTCGCGGTGCGGCAAGTTCACGAGAAAGCCGACGTTATCGTTGACGGCGTGGCCGCCTCCGTGCGCCAATTCGTAATCGTCAAGGCTGCGCCAAATACGACTGCTGGCTCTGCCCGGTCTTCCTCCCGTAGGCATAAAACGTACCACCTCTCCGTGAATCAGTTCGGCCTTGCCGTGTTCCGGCACGCGGTAAAGGTCGGCGACTGTGGCTTTGATTTTTCGGCGGACTTGGGTGCTCATAAAAACTCCTCTGCGACAAGCTCAAGCGCGGCGAGTATAACCGCGCCGCGCTTGACCAATGAAGAGGCCATGCTGTTTTTGCCAACGCTTACTTGTCCTGCCACACCGGCACACGCCCAGCCGACCACGGCGCGCCCGCCGTTTCGAGCGTCTTGTCCAGTTTGGCGAGGTCAACGTCGGTCAGCGTTTTCAGCTTGGCCAGCGCGCCTTTGAATTCTTCGGCGGCGATGGCGTACTGCTCTTGCAAGGTCTGCGACGGACGCAGCGAAGTCAGCCGGATGCGTTGCGTGATGGCGCCGACGCGCTGATTGATCGAAGGCGGCGGCGTGTCGCTCAACTCGCGCCCGCCGCGCAGGGTTTGCAAGACTTCGTCGAGTTTATCGTCGAGCGCGTTGACTTCGTTGCTGAGCGCCTGATTGCCGCCGGGGGCTTCGAGCGCGGCGCGTTTCATCAGGCCGACTTTGGTTTTGGCAGTGTTGGCCGCGTCGAGCGCGCCCGTCACGGCGCGTTGCAAGCGGATCACCTTGCGCTGGAATTCGGCCAGGATAGTGCGGTCTTGCGGCGTCATCTTCTCAGTGCCTTCAGCCACAACGTTGAAGGTTTGCGTGCCCGGCAGCGGCGCGATGACGCCGCCCACGCGCTTCGCCATCGTCACCGAATACTTGCCGGGCATCGCCAGTTCGCCTTGCGGGCCACCGCCAAAGCCACCGCCGCCGCCGCCAGCAGGATCATCGCCGCCACCGCCTGCGCCACCGCCGCCACCTGCGCCGCCACCGCCGCCTGCTCCACCACCGCCGCCAAACCCGCCAAAGCCTTGCGGCGCGGCCTGCACGACGGGCGGCGCGTAACGGAAGTCCCAATTCAACCGCTGAATGCCGAGCGCGGCGGGCGCGGTCAGCCGGCGCACGACTTTGCCTTCGGCATCGCTGATGGTGAAGAGCAAGCCGGGCGCTTCCTCTTCGGCTTCGTCGCGCAATTCCTGCCGCGTGGGATATTTGATCGGCTCGTTCTTGCGCACGGCTTCGCGTTCGGCTTGCTGGCGCTGCTGGCGTTTGGTGCGAAGCGGGTCTTTCAGGTAGTAAGTGATCGTCGCGCCATACGCCGGATTTTGCGCGGTGTAAAGCGATGCGCCTTGAAAGCCCGTCAAACTGGCCGTTGAACGCACGTACATCAACGCATCTTTCACCGGGAAGATTTGCGAGTCTTGCGCCAGCACTTCGGCTTTCACGCCGCGCAACGGCGAGTAATCGTCGAGCACATAAAAGCCGCGCCCGAACGTCGCCAGCACGAGATCGTTCAGGCCTTTGTGAATGGCGATGTCGCGCACGGCGATGACCGGCAAACCGCTGCGCATCTGAATCCATTTCGCGCCGCCATCCGCATTCACATTGGGCGTGAAGAAGACGCCGAATTCAGTGCCGATAAACAGCAGGTTCGGGTTCACGTGGTCTTCGGCAATCGCGTAGACCGAGCCGCGTTCGGGCAGATTGCCGTTGAGCATCGTCCACGTCTTGCCCGCGTCGGTGCTCTTGACCGGGTAGGGTTTGAAATCGCCGTTCTGGTGATTGTTGTAAAGCGCGTAAACCGTATTGGCATCGTGTTGCGAGGCGAGCACGCGATGCACGTAGCTGTCTTTCGGGACTTCCAAAACTTGCTCAACCTTGCGCCAGTTCTTGCCGCCGTCTTCGGTGATGTTGAGCAAGCCGTCATCGGTGCCGACGTAAATCAGCCCGTCCTTTTTCGGCGATTCGCTGATCGTCGAAGCATTGCCGTAGAGCGCGGTGGATTGGTGTTTCGCCACCGCATCAGGCCCCCAGATTTTGCCCATCACGGGCAGCTTGTCGCGGTCGAGGCCGCGCGAAAGATCGCCGCTGACGACGCGCCAATCGTCGCCGCGATTGTCGCTGCGAAAGAGGACGTGGCCGCCGAAATAGAGCCGCGTGTGCGAGTGCGGGCTGACGATGATGGGCGAATCCCAGTTGTACCGCTGCGACTCTTCGGCCTTGCCCGGAATGGGCGTAATGCCGGTGCGCTCGCCCGTCAGTTTGTTGAAGCGCGTCAGGCCGCCGTTCTGGCTTTCGGCATAGATCGTGTTCGGGTCGTCCGGATCAACGCGCGAAGTGAAACCGTCGCCGCCATTGGTGGCAAACCAATCGGAATTCACGATGGATTGGTTGCGCGTTTTGGCTGGGCCGCCCAGCGAATTGTTGTCCTGCGTGCCGCCGTACACGTTGTAAAACGGCAGCGCGTTGTCCAGCGCCACGCGGTAAAACTGCGCCGTCGGTTGATTATCCAGCGAGCTCCAGGTCTGCCCGCCGTCGTTGCTGATATTGGCCCCGCCGTCGTTGCTCTCGATCATGCG
Source organism: Acidobacteriota bacterium (assembly GCA_043740245.1). Lineage (GTDB taxonomy): Bacteria > Acidobacteriota > Blastocatellia > RBC074 > RBC074 > JACPYM01. The sequence goes on from JAYUCP010000620.1 coordinate 7,658, forward strand.
CCGGGCGTTGTCCGGCGCGATCCATAAACCGTGATT
>JAYUCP010000621.1:0-7678 GCA_043740245.1 Acidobacteriota bacterium
GGCCGCGACCACCGCCCGCGAGCCCGCGCGTGAGCAATGGCTGTCTGCTGCCAGTAAAGCCCTTGCTCACGCGCGGGCTACTGACACATCCCACCTAACTTAGCCACTACCCACATTCAAAGCGCCGGTTCTTGCAACAACCCGCCCAGCGCCATCTTGCAAATCTCTTCGGCCACCTGCGCATTGGTCAAATGCCCATCCGGGCGGTACCAGCGCGCCAGCCAGAGCATCATGCCGAAAATGCTGAACGCGATCACCGTCACATCAATGTCCTTCAGTTTCCCTTCGGCCTTCAGTCCCAGCAACGTATCACGCATCAAATCAACATAGTCGCGCTTGCGTTGCGCGATCTTGCGGCGGTGCGCGGGCGAGAGGCCGGCGACTTCATCAACGACAACGGTGACGGGGTTGAAGCCCTCGGCGGTGCTGCCGCGCGTGATGACATGAACGTGGTTGTTGATAATCGTGCGCAAGCGTTGTTCAGGATCGGCGATGGCGCGCGCCGGGGTGAGCACTTCGCGTTCGAGCGTGTCCATGCCGTAGCTGATGACGGCGTAGAGCAACTCTTTCTTGCCGCCCGGAATGAAATGGTAAACGGCGGCTTTGGTAAAGCCGATGGCGTCGGCGATGTCATTCATCGAAGTGGCGTCATAACCCTGCTCGCAAAAGAGCCGCGCCGCGACGTAATAAATCTGCCGCAGCCGGTCAACTTCATTGTCATTGGCGGTGGCCGCTTGCGTGTGCGGCCGCTTGGCCGTGGACTTGCCGGTTTTATTGGCAACCGGTTTGCGCCGGTGGCTCGTCGGGGGGATCGCGAGCAGCGCTTCGATTGCTGATGTTTGTTTGGCCATGACAGGTGACGCCTTCCAGCTATTTGATGCAAATGCCGCCGTCCACCGGAATCACGACGCCATTCAAATAAGCCCCGGCGCGCGACGCCAGATAGATCGCCACGCCCGCCATATCCGAAGGTTCGCCAATGCGTCCGAGCGGGCATTGCGCTTCGATGTCCGAACGAAAATTGTCGAGCATCCACTCGGTCATCTTGCTTTCGAATGGGCCGGGCGCGACCGCATTGACGGTGATGTTGCGCGGGCCAAGCTGGACGGCCAGCACGCGGGTCAGATGATGCACCGCCGCTTTGCTGGGCGCGTAGGCGTAATTTTCCACGCGCGGCACTTTTAAGCCATCAATCGAACCGACATTGATGACGCGCGCCGGATCGGCCTGTGTGCCGGCCTTTTCCAGCAGCGGCAGTAATTGCTGGGTCAGATAGAAAACGCCTTTGACATTGGTGTCCATGACTTTATCCCAGCCCACTTCGGGATAGGCTTCGAGCGGCGCGCCCCAGGCGGCGCCAGCGTTGTTGACCAGAATGTGTAAGGCAGCTTCGCGCGCCTGGATGGCGGCGGCGAGTTCCTGGCAACCCGTGACGTTCGAGAGATCGGCGGGCAGCGAGATACATTCGCCGATGGCCGAGAGTTGCGCGGCGACGTCATCACAGACTTCTTTTTTGCGCGCCGAAATATAGACCTTCGCCCCGGCTTCCAAATAGCCGCGCGCAATCATCAACCCAATGCCGCGCGAACCGCCCGTGACCAGCGCGACTTTGCCGCGAATCGAAAACAAATCTTCAACGTTGATCGCCTCTTCTGGCTTCATACTGGTGCTTGCTCCTTGTTCGTGTTGTGTTGGCTTACCAATCGGTTAGTTGCGGACGGAGTATAGCAGCCGCGCAGGCGAAACTGCGAAGGCAGCCTGTACTGCATATGCATAGCGTAGGGGCAGACCTGTGTGTCTGCCCCGGTAAGTTTGACGCCTCCGATTACGTCTAGTGCCACCGGGGCAGACACACAGGTCTGCCCCTACGCTGTTGTTAATCACGCCAACACTTGTTTCACCACATTCCCGTGCACATCGGTCAAGCGGTAATCGCGCCCCTGGAATTTGAACGTCAGCCGCGTGTGATCAATGCCCAGGCAATGCAGGATCGTCGCGTTCAGATCGTGCACGTGCACCGGGTCGCGCACGATGTTGTAGCTGAACTCATCCGTCTCGCCCACCGTCACGCCCCGTTTGATGCCGCCGCCCGCCAGCCAGGTCGTAAAACAGCGCGGATGATGATCGCGCCCGTAATCATCGGCGGTCAGCTTGCCTTGCGAATAAACCGTGCGCCCAAATTCGCCGCCCCACACGACCAGCGTATCGTCGAGCATCCCGCGCTCTTTCAAATCCAGAATCAGCGCCGCCGAAGCTTGATCCACTTCAGGCGCGATGCGGCGGATGTTGCTGGGCAACGCGCCGTGATGATCCCAGCCGCGATGAAACAGTTGAATGAAGCGCACGCCGCGTTCGGCCAGCCGCCGCGCCAGCACACAATTTGCCGCGAACGTCCCCGGCTTGCGCGCATCCGGCCCGTAGCGTTCAAACGTGCGCTCAGGCTCTTTCGACAAATCGGTCAACTCCGGCACCGAAGCTTGCATGCGATAGGCCATCTCGTATTGCGCCACGCGCGACGTGATTTCAGGATCGCCGTACTCTTTGGCATTGAGCTGATTCAGCTCCGCCAGATCATCCAAAAACTGCCGCCGCGCCTTCTGATCAATGCCCGGCGGATTCGACAGGAACAGCACCGGGTCGGGGCCGTTCTGAAACTTCACGCCTTGATACAGCGAAGGCAAAAAGCCCGCGCCCCACAAGCGGTCATACAACGGCTGATCGCCGCCGTTCTTGCCCACCGAAACCATCACGATGAAGGCGGGCAAGTCCTTATTCTCACTGCCCAGGCCATACGAAACCCACGCGCCCAAACTCGGACGGCCCGCCAGTTGGAAGCCCGTCAGGATGGCTGTTTGCGCCGGATCGTGATTGATCTGTTCGGTATTCATGGACTTGATGAAGCTGAGTTCATCGGCGACCTTGGCTGTGTGGGGCAGCAACTCGCTGAGCCACGCGCCCGACTGGCCGTGTTGCGCAAACTTGAACAGCGACGGCGCGGTCGGCCACGTCGTTTGATACGCGCTCATCCCCGTCAGCCGCTGCCCCTGGCGAATCGAGTCGGGCAAATTCGTGCCGCGCAAGTTGGCGAGTTGCGGCTTGTGATCAAAGAGGTCGAGTTGCGACGGGCCACCCGCTTGAAACAAATAGATCACACGCTTCGCTTTGGGCGCGAAATGCGGTAGCGCGGGTTTGGCTTCGGCGCTTTGTTGCGCGTGGCCCGTTTCGCTCAATAACGAAGCGAGCGCGGCGGTACCGAGACCGAGGGCGCTGCGTTGAAAGAAATGGCGGCGCGTCAGCAACAACTTGCGTTCATCAATTGGGTTCATCGGATTTCCTTCTTGCCAGAAGACAACAACTGCCGGTACAAAGCTGCCGGAGAAAAGCTATGCAATGGTTTCAACGTTCGATCACTCTCAAACCCCGCCCGCGCGGCTTCCACGTCGTCACCAGCGAGATACTCGCCCAATTGCCCGAACTACACCAGCTTGAAGTCGGCTTGCTGCACCTCTTCATCCAGCATACGTCGGCCTCGCTGACGATCAATGAGAACGTCAGCCCCGACGTGCGGCGCGATCTGGAGCGGTATATGAATGAGATCGTGCCAGAAGACGCGCCCTATTACGAACACACCATCGAAGGCGCTGACGACATGCCCGCGCATATCAAGGCTTCGTTATTGGGCAACAACCTGATGATTCCGGTCGGACGCGGCACATTGTTGCTGGGCACCTGGCAAGGCATCTATCTGGGCGAACATCGCGCTCACGGCGACGCGCGCACGCTGGTGGCGACACTGTCTGGACAAGCCCGCGTTTGACCTGGTTTAGGGCAACACGCTGCGAGCTTCTGCACACGCCAGTTCAGGCATTCATGCGGTTGCGCTATGCGTGTTCAGGTGGAAAGTTGTAGGGCAGTTATTAACCTGCCCTGCGCTTTTGTTGCGTTGTGATTCATTGTGAGCCCCCTGCTGATTTACCGCGCCACCACGCCGATATTGGCGATGGTCGCGCCTTTCGCCATCGAGGGCACCGCGCAAATGTACAGAACGACGCCCGCCACCGGCGCGCGCGCTTCAAAGAGCGGCTTGCCCAAGTAATCGGTGACATAGCCGACCCGCATTCCCTGTTCGATGTATGTCCCGCGCCGCACCAGCGGATAAAAGATGCCTGCCTGTTCGCTCGCCACAGTCACGACCTGCTCGAACCAAACCGGATGCTCGATCACCGTAGCCACGCCCGGCAACATCCTCAGGTAGCGCATTACATTCAAGCAGCCATTCAGCAACGCGCCCACATCGTCAGCTTCGACCGTGCCCGCGTAGCCGGCCTCGGCAGTGAGCGAAGGCTTGCCGCGCGTGCTGGCGGTGTTTTCGAGATAGCGCGAAGCCATCGGGTCTTTGGGCCGGTCGGCGGAGATGATGATGTGATCCAGGCCGAAGGCGAGCACCATCTCGCGCGAGATGCGATCCTGGGCCTCGTTGCCGGTCTTCGTCCAGTAACTGTATGGCCGCAGGCTCTCGTCCAAATCGCCGCCGTGCAGATCAATCAAATGATCGCACTGTTCGACGACCTGTTTGGTGATGAAGTATGACGCGCGCTCGGTTTGCGTGCCGTCCGGTTTGCCGGGATAAAAGCGATTCATGCTCTTGCCGTCCACCGGATTGACGTGCGGCACTTTCTGCTCGAAGGACGGAAGGTTGATGAGCGGCACAACGATCACCGTCCCGCTCAGCGCCGCCGGGTTGAGCACCCCGAGCAAGCGTTCGAGCGCGATGATCGAAGCGTACTCCGTCCCGTGCGCGCCTGCTACGACGGCGAGCACCGGCCCCGGCTTGGTGCCGTGAAAGACGGCGACCGGGATGTTGAGCGCCGCATCGCTGCCGGCGGGCACCGCGATCACGCCGGTCGCCTTTTGGCCGCGCGCGGCAGTCGCAGTGCCGACAGTAAAGGTCGTGCGTTCTTGCGCGGCGCTGGAACTGGCAAAAACAAATACGAGCAAGATCGTGGCGGTCATGAAACGTGGCATACAGATGCTCCTTTGAAAATGTACCGTAGGTTGTCCAACCTGCGGTGACTTGGCAGCAGATCGTTCATTTGCCACCAAGCAGTTTGCTGCTGAAGCCTCCGCAGGTTGGACAACCTACGGTACAGCGGCTCTGGCACTTCATTGCTTCGGGGCGTCTTTATGCGACACCAATGACTCCTTTGCAATGATGTTGAAGATTGGCGCGCGTGCTCACTTGGCGGGCTTGGTCGGGTCTGCTCCACTGAGCAATCCCTTTTCCAGTTCGATTTCCTCCCGCTCCCGTTGCAACTCGCGCTGCAACTCTGCTTCGGTCGGCAGGTAAAGCCGGTACTTCGACGCGAAGATGCCCCGGCGGTCGGCGAGCAGCGTGTATTTGACCATCGCTTCGTTCTTGTCCGAGCAAAGAATCAAGCCGATGGTCGGCCCATCTTCCGGCGCTTTCTCTTCGGCTTCAAAATAGCGCACGTAAAAATCCATCTGCCCGATGTCCTGATGCGTCAGCTTGCCGACCTTCAGGTCAACCAGCGCGAAGCATTTGAGCAGGTAGTTGTAGAAGACCAGATCAACGTGGAAATGTTCGCCGCCCACCGTGATGCGTTTTTGCCGCGCGACGAAAGCGAAGCCGCGGCCCAGTTCGAGCAGGAAGGCCTGCAAGCGGTCAATCAACGCCTGCTCCAAATCTCGTTCCAGCAGCGCCCGATTCTCTTTCAGGTTGAGGAATTCGAGCACGTAAGGGTCTTTGATCAAGTCTTCCGCCGTGCGGATAAGCTGGCCCTCGTCGGCGAGTTCGCGCACTTTCTGTTTGTCCTGGCTCAGCGCCAACCGTTCGTAGAGCAGCGCATTGATCTGGCGTTCCAGCTCGCGCGTGCTCCAGTTGCTGTTGATCGCTTCGTTGAGATAGAAGCCGCGCGCCAGTTCATTATCCTCGCGCAGCAGCAGGCGGTAATGCGTCCAGGTCAATTCGGAACGCAGTGCGTTCCGAATTGGGAAGGTGAGATAAAACTGGCGTATGTGCCGAAGGTTCCTTTCGTCAAATCCTTTGCCGAAATCTTCGGTCAGTCGCCGCGCCAACTCCACCAGTAAGGACTTGCCGTAGTCCGCGCGTTTTTTGCCTTGCTGTTCATGCTCGACGATCACGCGCCCGATCTCCCAGTAAGCCTGCACCATCACCTTATTCACGGCGCGGTAAGCCGTGGCGCGCGCCGCCGTCAGAATCTCCGCGATGCTGCGATAGGCCGTATCTATGGGGTTCGACGTTCCGCGCGTCGTCAAGGCTTTGCTTTTCGTAGCTCGCTTTGTTGTTTTGCGTTCCATAGCTTTGCCTCCGCTTGCTCGCCTTCTCTTCACTCCGGCAACCCGACGCGCCGCACGAGGTCAGCAAAGCGCGGGTCGGAGCGCAGATCATCAAAGCGGGGCGAGACTTTGAGATACAGGATACTAAGACTCCGCGCTTCATACGCTTTCTCCATCCAGGCGAACGCCTGATCCTTATCACCCAACGCGGCGTAGAGCGGGGCTATCGAACTTCCTGACATTTCCCGTTGTTTCGCCAACGTCAGCAACTGCGCCAGGATTTTCTGCGCCTCGTCAAGCTGGCCGACTTTGATATAAGCTTGACCAAGCTGAGCTAGCTCTGCGGGATCGTCCGGCGCTATCTTGAGTCCTGCCTGAGCGGTGGCAAGGGCTTCCTGATATTGCCCCTTGTACATATAGGCCGAACTGAGACTGCGATAGCCAAGCGCAGACCCGCGATCCATTTCCAGCAGCTTACGATATTGCTCAATCGCCTGATCGTATTGGCGCGCGTAGAGATAGACCTGTCCCACTGTGTTGTTGGTGGTAGTCGTGAGCGGGTCCAATTGCAAAGCTCGTTTGGCTTCGGCTATCGCCTCCTGATGGCGGCCCAAGGCGGATAAATAATTTGCAAGGCTCCTGTGAGCAATGGCCGAATCAGGTTTCAACTCAACCGCCCGTTTGAATTCTCTTTCAGCACCGATAAAGTCCCAGTCGAAAAGAAATAAACTGCGGCCCAACGCCGTATGCGCTTCGGCCAGATTGCCGTCCAGTGCCACGGCTTTCAGCGCGGCGGCCTTGCCTTTGGCGTAGTTTTCTTTTGAGACAGCATCGAATCCCAAATTGGTATAGCAGTCGGCTAAGCCCGCGTATGCCGAAGCATAATTCGGGTCTTTCTCCAACGCCTGATTGAAGTATTCGATCCCTTTTCCATACCCCCCTTGTGCCTGCTTGCTGCGCCAGAACATACCCTTGAGATAAAGCTGATACGCGTCGTTATTCTCCGTGCCTTTCTTCGCCAACTGCTGCTGCTCTACGCCTGTCAGCTTCAAGCGCAACCCGCCCGCAATCGCCTGCGCCACTTCGCTCTGTGCGGCGAGAAGGTTGGCGAGCTTCGGATTGTAACGGTCGCCCCAAAGTTGCGCGCCGCCGGTGACATCAATCAGTTCGGTTTGAATGACGAGGCTATCGCCGCGCTGTTGCACGCGCCCGGTCAATACCGCACGCACGCCAAGCTCTTTGCCGATGCGCTGCGGGTCATCCGCTTTGCCCTTGAAGCGAAAGACGGTCGTGCGCGGCAGCACGTGCAGGCGCGGCAGTTGCGCCAGCGAGTTGATGAGCGATTCGGTCAGGCCGTCCG
>JAYUCP010000622.1:0-3156 GCA_043740245.1 Acidobacteriota bacterium
GGCAGCAATGCAATGGTGAATTTTGGCGACCAGGAGTTGGCCGTGCTCGTCAACCTCAGCGGCCATCGCAGCAGCACCTTGCGCAGCGGCGGCGGCTACGACACACACGCGGCGGTGAATCGCTTTCTGGGCTTGCGTTCGGATGTGCTGGATGGTTCGCGTTCAACCGACACGGCCTTCACGCAATACGGCGGCCTCTTCAAGCTGAGCTACAAATTGACGCCGCGCGATTTTCTGAACGCGCATTACAACCGCGCGCAGATTGACGGCGGCAAACGTTTCGACCAGATGCTGGGCGGCGACGGCAACCTGCTGGCCGACCTGCGCAATTTCAAGAACGACTTTTTCTATGGCCGTTACGAACACGTCGGCGCGGGCCTCTTCGACACCGTCGCGCTTTCGTATTCCTACAACGCGCAGCGCGAAGAGCGCGTCAACCAGGGCGGCAACGGCAATCCCACCGGCGCGATCACCTCGCAACCCGAACGCACCATCGTGCACGGCTTTCAGGCGCAAGCGGGCCAGCACAGCGCGCGCAACAGCGTCACCATCGGCGGCGAGTTTTACCACGACCGCGTGATCACTCCGTCTTATACGCTCAATCCCGTCACCAACGTGGCAACCATCGCGCGTGGCCGCATACCTGATGGCGCGACTTACAAGAGCGGCGGCATCTATGCGCAAGACGTGCTCACGGCGATTCCCCAACGGCTGCGCTTGATCGGCGCGGTGCGCTATGGACGCGCGGTCTATCAATCGCGCGCCGCCAATTCGCCGCTGGTGAACGGGCTGCCGCTCTGGCCCGACGATTCGTTGAGCGCCGACGCCGTGACCCCGCGCTTCGGCGCGGTGCTGACCATCGTCGAAGGTTTCAATCTATCCGCCCAAGTCAGCCGCGGCTTCCGCACGCCGCACCTCACCGACCTTGGCACGCTCGGCCTGACCGGCGCGGGCTTCGAGGCGAATGCCGCCGATTTGGCTGGCACCGGCGCGACCATCGGGACGACCGCCGACGCCACCGCCATTTCGACTGGCAGGCCCGTTGCGCAACTCAAACCCGAAACGTTGTGGAGTTATGAAGGCGGCGCGCACCTGCATCGCAGCCGCATTGACATTGACTTCAACGGCTTCGTCAACAAGCTCAAAAACAACATCGCCTATCAGGCGCTGATTCTGCCGGCGGGTGCCGTCGGCAAAAAATTGGGCGATCAAACCATCACCTCGCAAACAACCGGCGGCGCGGTCGTCGTCCCACTCTCGACCGCGCCGGTGCTGGTGCGCGCCAACTTTGACGACGCGCGCATCTGGGGTATCGAACAAAGCTTCAATGTGCGGATTACGAATTCACTGACCTTCGGCCAGAACTTCACCTATCTGTACGCCGAAGACGAACGCAGCGGCCTCGCGCCCAACGTCGAAGGCGGCACGCCCGCGCCGCAAGGTTACGCGCGGCTGCGTTACGAACCAGTGGGCAAACGCTTCTGGATCGAGCCGTATGTTTTCGGCGCGCGCAAACAAGATCGGCTCTCAACGCTCGATCTGGGCGACCGGCGCACGGGCGCAACGCGCACGCGCGGCGCCATCGCCAACTTCTTCGGACGCGGCGCGTTGGTGCGCGGCCTGATCGCGGCGGGCGCGGACGGGCGGACGGGCACGGCGGATGACATTCTGAAACCGACCGGCGAAACGCTCGCGCAAGTGCAAAACCGCGTGCTGGGCACGGCCGCCAGCGCGCCGCTCTATCGCTACATCCCCGGCTTTATGGTTGTCAGTCTGCGCGGCGGCTTCCGCGTGGGTGAGCGCCACGAAGTGATTATTGATCTCGAAAACCTGAACGATAAAAACTATCGCGGCATCAGTTGGGGGATGGATGCGCCGGGGCGCAACGTCGGGTTCCGGTACAACTACAGATTTTGATTGCTATCTGAGGGCGGCAGTGCAGCGATTCGGAAAAAAGGTGTGGGACGATTTGGCAAATCGTCCCACACCTTTTCCTTTGCGCCACCACCCGCAAGGCGTGACGCGCTCTCCACGGTTCCAATCCGGCCTACTTCGATTTAGAGTAGCGCGGCAAATTGAAGGCGCACGCGCCTTCGCTTCAACCAATCATTTCGCGGAAAGCCCAGAAAGGAAGACACGATGAACTGTTCGAGATGTGGTCAGCATTTGCCGCCCGATGCGCGCTTCTGCAACAACTGCGGCACGCCCGCTCCGCCACCGCAGGCCTATCAACAGCAACCCGCTTCTCAAGCGCAAGCTGGCGGCATTCACATTGACACCGATGGACGCGGCAGCGGGCGCGGCTACCAATACGAAATCCTGCATCAACCCGCCTTCTCACTGGCCGTCATTCAATTGCAGCCGGGCCAATCCATACAGGCCGAAGCGGGCGCGATGGTTTCGATGTCGGCCAACATCGAATTGCAATCGCAATTGAAAGGCGGCGTGATGGGCGCGCTCAAACGCATGGTCGGCGGCGAATCGGCCTTCATCTCGACTTTCACCGCGCAGGGCGGCGCGGGCGAAGTCACCTTTGCCCCGCCGATGCCCGGCGACATCGCGGCGCTCGAAATGCAGAACCAGATGTTCATGGTGCAATCCAGTTCCTATCTGGCGGGCGATCAGGGCTTGACGGTGGATACCCAATGGGGCGGCGCGAAAACTTTCTTCGGCGGCGAGGGCTTGTTTGTGTTGCAGGTCTCCGGTTCGGGCTTGCTGCTGGTTTCGTCCTTCGGCGCGATTCATCGCAAACAACTCGCGCCAGGTGAACGCTACGTGGTGGACACCGGCCATCTGGTCGCGTGGGAAGGCCATATGCAATACACCCTGCGCAAAGCGGCGCGCGCCGGCTGGTTGCGCAGCTTCGTCAGCGGCGAGGGCATCGTGGCGGAATTCATGGGGCCGGGCGAGATTCTGATTCAGACGCGCAATCTGCAAGCCTTCGGCAGCCTGTTGCGCGCGATGTTCCCTAATCAATCGGGCGGCACGGGCGGCAGCATTGGATCAAGTTTTGGGATTGGGGATTTGTTTGGCGAGTAATTGAAAAGGCAATGGGAGCCAAAGGAGTCATTCATGTCGCGCGCGACGCCCTGAAACAATGAAGCGAGGAACAGTTTGGGAGTGCGCTAAAGTAAAGGCGGACGAGCGGCGGAGGCA
>JAYUCP010000623.1:0-3155 GCA_043740245.1 Acidobacteriota bacterium
GGCATTGACGCCGTTGATATAAACGGTCGTGCCATCCAACGCCGTCGGCAAGACCGCGCCAGTACCGGTGGCAAACGTAGACGCCAGTTTGGTGCCGAAAGCCGACGCGATGCTTTCAGACGATGCGCCCGCGCGGAAGCTGGCGGAATCCACAGTGGCGACAGCCTGGCTGTTGAGCGAAGCCGCCGGCACGACGGGAATACTCAGCGGCAGCGAGAGTGTGCCGTTGGGCGCTTTGACCTGCACATTCAGCACACCGGCGTTGGTGACCAGCGCGGCGGGCACGGTCACGTTGATCAGGCCGGTATTCACGTCGGGCACAGCCGTGACCGTCTGACCGTTGATCTGGATGGTGCTGGCGAGCAGGTTCAACAAATCCAGCCCCGTCACGGTCATCCCAAAAGTGGCGTTTGCATTGCCGGTGGGCAGCACGTACTTGCTGGATTGCGCGATGACGGGCGGGCGGCTCAGGCTGGTCAATTGCCCGCGAACCGCGCCGCCACCGTTAAGGGTGGTGTGTATATTGACGTAAAAGCCTGTCGGGTTGGCGATGCAGCGGGTCAATGCACCGATCTGCGCGGCGGTGGTGATGGGCACAGTGATGCTCACTAAGCCTTTGCCCGTGGGGGAAACGAGCGCACTGGCGGCGCCGTTGATACCGGTATTGATTACAACGCCAGCCGCCACGCCTGCCGGGCCTTCGTGAATGTGCAGTCCGGTGAAAGTGGTCGCGCCGGGGAAGTTATAATCCACCGTGAAGGTCACGTTGCCGCCATTGATCACGCCCAGCGCGTTACGCGTCGGGTTGAAGGTGAGCGTGCCCGTGCCGGTGGCGTTGGCTTCCGCGTTGGTGATGGGGGGGACTTCCTGCGCGCCGGTCATTGCGACGGTATTCGTGAACGACTCGGTCAACGTGGTGAACTGCCCGCGAACCGCGCCGCCCGGATTCACCGACGAGTGCAGGTTGACGTACCAGCCCGCCGGATTGGCGAGCAACCGCGCCAGCGCCGCCAGGTCACTCACCACGACGGGGTCGGGTAAGATCAGGCCTACGCCATTGGCAAAGTCTCTGGTATTGGTACCGCTCAGGCCGGTGTTAAAGCGCACCGGGCCCGCGATGCCCGCCGCGCCTTCGTGAATGTGGAAACCGTTGAAGCTGACGCTGCCGGGGAACTGCACCTGGGCGATGAAGGTGATTGTGCCGGCGGTGATGTTGCCGGCGGCGTCGCGCGTGACGTTGATGGTGATGTTGAATCCACCGGACGCATTCAACGTGGTGATCGGGGGCGTTTCGGCCAACGGGCTGGCCAACACATTGGCCATCAGGATTTCAGCCCGCACGGGAGTGAATGCGGAGGCCAGCGTTAGCAAAGCCAACGCTGCCAGGGATGCGATAATACCGCTGCTTCTTCTCATTGCTCTATTCCTTTCGCTGTCATGAGCCGGGGCTCATTGGTTGGTGATGAGTGAAGGCGGACGTTTAGCTGTCCTGCGTAGAAGTAGGGGCAGACAAGAACGTCCGTTGCTTGGTTGCTACGAGATTGACACTGCCAGCATTGGCAATGCGCAAAAATAAATTGATCGTTAGTGGAGTTGCTCTAAAGTCCCAGCGAGCCGAATAGGTATGTCAGTCAGTTGAAGTGCGCGGGCAGTCTAAACTACTTGACCGCGATTTGCACGGTGTTGGCGGCTTTGCCATCCGCGCGGAATATCAAATCCAGCGTGGCGTTGCGGCCCGCCAGGCTGCGTGGCAATTGAATGTTCGCCTGATCGAGTCCGGCCAAGTCACCCTGCGCGCCCGCGAAATCCACCGTGGCGCTTGTCCCGCCGATGCTGCAATTCACATTGCTCAAGCCGCTACGCGCGCGGAAACCCGTGCCGAATAAAATCAAAAACAGCCGGTCGGTTTCCGGCCCGAAATCAATGGGCAGCGCTTCGTTGCGATTGCCGGCGGCGTTGAAACGAGCGATGGCTTCGATGGTTTGCGAACCATCCGCTTTGGCGCGCAACAGCACAGCGGCGGCCACGCCCTGCCCGTTGGCGTTGGCGGTGAAGAGGCCGGGCGCAACGGTTTCGATATTAATTGTGCCCGCGCCGACGGGATTGCCGTCGCGCAACACGGTGAGCACCGCCGTGCCGTTGCTCACACCCGGCGGCAGCATGAAATTGATCTGTTGCGGCGAGACGAAAAACAAGCGCGCGTCGCGCTCGACATTCGCGGCATCTTTGACCCGCACGCTGACGCCGCTCAACGCGGTCGGCAGCGGCGTCGTCGTCGCAGCCACTGTAACAAGTGACAAGCCGCCTTGCGCGAAAAGCGCGGCGATGGTTTCACCGGCCAGCGCGCCCGGCGCAAAGCTGGCGGCGGAGACGGTTGCCACGGCTTGCGGCGCGGCGACAAAAAACGGAATGCTGCGGTTGACGGTGTAAATGAAATCGCCGCTGGTCGCGCCGTTGCCGTTGGCCGCATTGCCGACGACATAAAACGTGACGCGGCCAATGTTGGTGGCGGGGGCTTTCCAGCGCAACACCCAACTGCTCTGGTTCGGCCCGTTGGGCGCGGTGCCCGCTTGTGTGTGGCCGGCGTAAACACGCGTATTTGCGCCGACCCGATTGTTGAACAAGTCAATGCGGCGCGGTTCCAGGTTGTCCCATTGGCCGGCCGCGCGGCCGTTGGCGTCAATGGCCGTCATTTCAAACCCGTAGAGCGCGCGATTCGCCTGCGTCAGGGTGACCGTCACGTCGTACTGTTCGTTGAGCGCGTAGCCGAGTTCCGGCAACCCCGTGAGCGTCAACGTGCCCGGCCCGTCGTTGGTGGTGGCACCGTGACAGCCCGTCGTCGCGCAGGTCGGTTCGCTGGGCGCGCCGGTGTGCGAAGCGGGCGGGCCGCTGGAACTGGCGCGCGCGCGTTGCAGCCAGCAAGTCGCCGCGAGGGTGATGAAAAGACAGATGAGCGAAAGCTTGATGAAGCGCATGTTGAGTTGAGTTGAGTTGAGTTGTTGGTAACACGTGCGTAAGCAAAGCATTTTCCATTTGTCATTTGAGATTTGAAATTGGCCATTGCCCGCTTTCATTGCGTGGTAGTGGCTAAGTTAGGTGGGATGTGTCAGTAGCCCGCGCGTGAGCAAGGGCTTTACTGGCAGCAGACAGCCCTT
>JAYUCP010000624.1:0-48450 GCA_043740245.1 Acidobacteriota bacterium
TTGCTGCTCTTTTTTTTGACCATGATGTACTTCTAACTGCTTGTACCGCCTTTGGCTAGGGGCTGAAACGCTAATTCAACCTCATTGGCCTAAAGGCGGAACTCTAAACGCCCGCGCGCCGAGACTTCAGATAAGCCGCAATGTTCCGAACCGGGGAGGATGCTGAACTTATGATCATCACGAAAAAAGCTTTGCCGCGCCGCACCTTTCTGCGCGGGATGGGCGTCACGCTGGCCCTGCCGTTGTTGGATGCGATGACGCCCGCCTTATCGGCGCAGGCCAAGCCGGTTGTACGCCTCGGTTTCGTTTACGTGCCCAACGGCATCATCACGCTGAATAACCGTTGGACGCCGCTGACCGAAGGCGCGGATTTCCAATTCATGCCGACGATGAAGCCGCTCGAAAAATTCCGCGAGCACGTGATGGTTTTCAGCGGCCTGGCGCAAGTGCAAGGCCGCGCGCTCGGCGATGGCGCGGGCGATCACGCGCGTGCGGGCGCGACCTGGCTGACCGGGGCGCATCCCAAAAAATCCGAGATCAGCTTGTACGCGGGCATTTCCGCCGATCAGGTGGCGGCGCAAGCCCTGAGCCAATACACGCAATTCGGCTCGCTGGAACTGGGCATCGAATCGAACCAACTCGCCGGCAATTGCGACAGCGGTTATAGCTGCGCCTACACCAACACCATCGCCTGGCGCAGCCCGACGACGCCGCTGCCCATCGAGAACAATCCGCGCGCGATCTTCGAGCGCATGTTCGGCGAAGGCGACAGCACCGATGCCGCCGCACGGCTGGCCCTGCTCGAATCGCAACGCTCGATCCTCGATTACGTCAACAGCGGCATCAAACGGCTCGGCGGCAAAGTCGGCGCCGGCGACCGCACCAAGCTCGGCGAATACACCGACGCCATCCGCGACATCGAGCGCCGCATTCAAAAGGCCGAACAGCAGAACGCCACGCTGAAGCTGCCCGTGATGGAGCGCCCCACCGCCGTGCCCGACGAATTTGAAGACCACGTGCGGCTGGTGATGGATTTGCAGGTGCTGGCCTGGCAGAGCGACCTCACGCGCGTCATCACGCTGATGATGGCGCGCGAAGGCAGCAATCGCCCCTACCGCAACATCGGCATCGCCGACGGCCACCACAACATCACGCATCACCAGAACGACACCGAAAAAATCGCCAAGATTACCAAGATCAACGAAGTCCACGTCAAACTGTTTAGTTACTTGTTGGACAAGCTGAAAGCTACGCCGGACGACGGCAGTAACCTGCTCGAAAATTCGCTGCTTGTGTATGGCAGCAGCATCAGCGATGGCAATCTGCACACGCACCACGACCTGCCCATCGTGCTCGCCGGGGGCGGCGGCGGCACAGTCAAAGGCAATCGCCACGTGATGTATCCGAAAGAAACGCCGTTGAATAACTTGTTGCTGAGTATGTTGGAGAAGGCGGGCGTGGCGGCGGAGAAGCTGGGCGATAGTACGGGCAAGCTGGATTGTCTGGCTTGAGCTTGACTTGGCGAACTGCGGCCTGAGAAGGCGCCTAGCATGAAGATCATTTACCCGCCCTATGTTTTGAAGCGTATGATCGAGCGTAACATCACGGTCGCCGACGTGCGCGACACCTTGGAGAATGGCGAGTTGATCGAAGAGTACAAGGCTGATACCCCGCCGCGTTATCTACTGCTTGGCTGGAGCGGCAACAGGCCGCTTCACGTGGTGGGAGAAGATGATTTGGTAACAGGCGAGACGACCGTCGTAACCGCTTATGAGCCGGATTCCAAACGCTGGAAAGCTGGCTTTCGTGAGCGTAAAAGGTGACGAAATGAAGTGCTTGGTTTGCAAACATAATCGTTTTAAGAAAGGAACCACCATGCTGCCGATTGAGCGCGGTAAGGCGATCTTGCTTATCACCGAGATTCCGGCGCGCGTATGCACAAATTGTGGCGAGCCATATCTGGATGAAGAGACGGCCCAGGATGTTCAAACGTTGGCGAATGAACGGTTGAGCGGCGAAGTGCGCTATGCAAAAGCGCGCGGCGAACAGACTGTCTTGGTCGCGGCATTTGGCTAGCTGCCACGGTTGCTCACCGTATATTTTCCAGCATGGACAAGCTGGGCGATAGCATGGGCAAGCTGGATTGTTTGGCTTGAGTTACAATTCGGAATAGAGGAAGTAAGACAATGAGCGCAACCATCACCATTCCCGCCGACCTTGAGCAACAAATGCTGGGGAAGGCGACGGCCAGCGGGCAGAAACTCGAAGAGTTCGCCATCAACGCGCTGAGGAAAGTCGTCGAAATGCCGTTTCTCCTGGCTCCCAATGGCGATGATGACTCCTTGCTTGATACTGAGTATATGGCGGCCTGCGGCAAAGAGGCCGATCCGAATGTTACCCTGGCGGCGGTGCGCCAGATACTGGCGAAGCTTCCCGGCTCGCTGGCGGATGACATCATTGCCGAGCGGGACGAACGTTTCTAATGGCAAACTACTTTTTAGACACCAGCGCGCTCGCCAAGCACTATCGCGCGGAGAAAGGGACACCGGAGGTTGAGCGAATTCTGAGTGAGCCGGGGGGCGTTCATTTTATTTCGCGTTTGGCGGCGGTTGAGCTTCAGTCGGTGTTTGCGCTCAAAGTGCGCAAGCAGGAAATTACGGGGCAGGACTTGCGCCAGGTACAAAAACACATCGCGACAGACTTCGCGGCGCGGCGGTTCCCAGTTATCAAGATGTTATCGAGCCACTTCGCGGAAGCCGAGCGCTTGATTAGGAAGCACGCTTCAACCAGAGCCTTACGCACTTTGGATGCGTTACAGCTTGCGGTGGCGTTGAGCCTCAGCGGTCAAGGAAAGCTCGATTACTTTGTTTGTGCGGACGACAAACTCTGTAAGGTCGCTGAAGACGAGGGGCTGTCGGTCATCAATCCGTAAGCCCCATAAACCTTGACCAACGATCAATGTAAGCTATGGTTGACGGACAGCCGAAACAGGTTTTGTTTTATGAGGCGGTTGACGGAGCGTGCCCATTCAACGAATGGCTTACCCGCTTGCGCGACCGTGAGGCGCGGCAGCGCATTGTCAAACGGGTAGCGCGGCTGCGTGGCGGCAATCCCGGCGATTACAAAACCGCTGATGAGGGTGTTTACGAGTTGCGCATTGATTACGGTCCGGGCTACCGTCTTTACGTTGCGCCGGCCGGCGAGCAGATCGTTTTATTGCTATGCGGCGATGACAAGACCACGCAACAGCGCGATATTGACGAGGCTCACGCCGCTTGGCGTGAGTATCAGAAAAGGGAAAAGCAATGATTGATTTCGACGAATGGTTACAAGTGCGCATGGCGGCGGATGCGGAAGAAGCGGCTGGGTTGCTGCGGCTGGCGCTGGCCGAAGCTGAAGAAGACCCGCGCGGGTTGCTGGTGATTGCACAAGCCATCATTGCCGCCCGTGGCAGTCTCGATGATTTAGGCTTGAGCGGCGCAGAGACGTTGGCCTTGTCGAATGCACTCAGCAGACATCTTATCATTGAGCAACTGGCGCAAGCGGCATGAGTGCAGGTTAGTTGCATCGTTTAGTTGAATCCGGGATGAACTGTTTAGAGGCATGAGTATTCGGAAATTGCATCGGGTGATCGGGCTGGTGATGTTACTCCCGTTATTTGGCTGGACTGTTACCGGTCTTGTTTTCTTTCTCAAACCTGGGTACGAAGGCGCGTATGAGTTACTGCAACTCAAGACGTATCCGATGCAGCAGCCTTTTGCTGTTACGCCTGCTCCCTCCTGGCAAGAGTTCAGATGTTTCAAGACGATCCTGGGGAATCACCTGCTCGTACGCACGCTGCAAGGCTGGCAGCACTTAGACCCGGCTACATTGGCCATGCGGGCGAAACCCAGTGACGAAGAAGTCGGCAAGTTGCTGCGCGATGCCTTTGCCACGAACCCCAGCCGGTATGGCAGCGTCGCCGCGATCAATGGTGGAACTGTCACGACCAGCACGAATGTCAAAGTAACTTTGGATTGGAGTCGGCTGAGTTTTCAGCAACGCGGGCCGGATACGGAGCGGATTGATGACCTTTACAAAATTCACTATCTGCAATGGACGGGGATAAAATGGCTGGATAAGTTACTTGGGGTGTTGGGCCTGGCGCTGCTTGTTACTCTCAGTGTTTTGGGTTTGATGTTGGCGTTCAACCTGCGAATAACAAGCCCGAAGTAACAAAGATAATGTAGTTATATGAAGACGAAATTATTGCTCCAAAGTGGCGGTGCATTATTACTGGCGGCCGCGTTGTGTTTCGCCAACGGCGCCGCGAGTGTCTTGGAGGCCGTCAAACGCCGCGATCACAAAGCGCTGGCCGCACTGATCAAAGCCAAAGCCGATGTGAATGCCGCGCAACCCGATGGCGCGACGGCGCTGGCTTGGGCGATTTATCAGGACGACCAGACAGCGGCGGAATTGTTGTTGGCGGCGGGCGCGAAGGTCAATACGGCGGATGAATACGGCGAAACGCCGCTCACGCTGGCTTGCAACAACGGCAATCTGGTGCTGATCAAAAAGCTGGTGGCGGCGGGTGCCGATGTCAAAGCCGCGCGTTGGGACGGCAGCACGGCGCTGATGCTGGCGGCCAATTCCGGCAATGCCGAAGCGGTCAAGTTGCTCATCGAAAAAGGCGCGGATGTGAACGCGGCGGAACACAAGAAGGGCCAGACGGCGTTGATGTGGGCCGCATCCGAAGGCCATTCCGATGCCGTGCGTGTGTTGATCGAACGCGGTGCGAACATCAAGGCGGTTTCCAAAACAGGCTACACGGCGCTGGCGTTTGCCGTGAGCAAGGACGATGCGGTTTCGGTCAAGACTTTGCTGGCCGCCGGAGCCGATGCGAATTCGAAGCTGCCCGACGGCTCATCCATGCTGATCGCTGCCGCAGCCTTTCGCAGCGTCGCCGCTGCTGGCGTGCTGATTGATGGCGGCGCGGATGTGAAAGTCGCCGACCGGCGCGGCAATACGCCGTTGCATACGGCGGCGCAGTTGGGCGATCTCGAATTGGTCAATAAGCTGCTGGCCAAAGGCGCCGACGCGAATGCGCGCAATGCCAAAACTCCGGCAGGCCCGCAGACGCGCGGGCCTTTTCGCGCACCGGCTGGCGAAGTCACTCCTTTGCACGTAGCCGCGCGGGCGAATCAATTGGAGATCGTCAAAGCCTTGCTCGCGGCCGGCGCCGATCCGAAAATCAACGCCGAAGACGGCACGACGCTGTTGATGCAAGCGGCGGGCAGCACCAACGTCGAACTCGTCAAGCTGGCGTTTGAATTGGGCGCGGATGCCCAGGCCGTGACCGACAGCGGCAATACGGTGATGCATGCGGCGGTGACTGGCGTAGGTCCAACTGCCGACCAAAAGGAAATCTGCAAGGTGATTCGCTTGCTGGCGGAAAAAGGCGCGCCGCTCGATGAACGCAACGCCACGGGCCGCACGCCGATTGATGTGGCCGACTTCCTGCCGCTCGATCAGGCCGTAGACCTGCTCACCGAACTCATCATCAAGTCGGGCGCGAAGCCCAAGACGCCGACCAAACGCTAGACACTTGAGCGCATCCGGCACATCACCACGCTGTTTCCAGCCAATGCGCAAAACCTTGCCCCTGTCTTCAAGCTGCCCAGCCTCCTGTACAGAGCAAATGGAGCCAAGGTAGAATCCGCGCCGTGTTGCGTGACTCAAAATCATGGTTGACGGCATTCTATTCACTCTTGCTGGCGGCGGGGCTGTTTTGTGTGCAGGTCTGCCAGGTCGTCTGCGCCACCGTCGCCTGTGCGAGCGAGACCGCCACGCAACAGGCTCCGGCACAAAGCGGGCATGCGCATTGCCACCCGCAACCACAGCCCGCGTCGCCAACACGACAGCCCAACAACCATTCGCACGATTGCAAGAAACACGCGGTCTTGCAATCGTTGCTGCCCGACAATCAATCCACCAAACAGCAGGCGCCAACCGATTGGCAGCCGGATTTCATTGCGCCATTCATTTGGGCTGAGACTGGTTTGAATCAGGCAGTATTGAACAAGCCAGCGCCCACGCCGTTCAAACCGCCGCCGCGCCAGCAACACACCACCGTCCAACGCATTTAATCCGCCAACCACGTCTGTCAGCACGACGCGTTGGCCGCAGTGTGTCTGCGCGTACACAGCAATCAGATCAAATTGGCAGATCAAGTTGGAGGAAGTCTTTATGCATTCGTGCCAAGCGCGCGGGCTCTTGCTAGGCGCCGTGTTGGCGTGGCTGATGTTGGCCGCGGCAGATGCGCGCCCGCAACAAACCACACAACAAGCTGGGTCGCCCGCCTTGCGTTTAGAAGCGCTGGAGCAACTCGCGCTCAAAAACAACCCCACGCTCGCCCAGGCCGAAGCCGCCATCCGCGCGGCGGAAGGGCGGCGCAAACAGGCCGGTCTCTGGCCCAATCCGATTGCCGGGTACGAGGGCGAGGGCTTCGCGGTTGATCCGCGCGTGCGCGCCTATCGCAGCGCTCACGGCTTCTTTGTCGAACAGACCATCTTGACCGGCGGCAAGCTCGCCAAAGACAAAGCCATCGCCGCGCAGGACAAAACCCAGGCCGAGGTCAGCGCCGCCGCGCAACAAATGCGCGTGGTCAATGCCGTGCGTCTGCTGTTTTATGAAACGCTCGGCGCGCAGCAACTGGTTGAGTTGCGCAAACAGTTGGCCGAAGTGACGCGCGAGGCGGCGGGCATTTCGGAAGAGCTTTACAACGTAGGCCAGGCCGACCGTCCCGACGTGCTGGCCGCCGAGGTCGAATTGCAACGCGCGGAGATCGAACAACTGCGCGCCGAAAACGGCCTAACGCGGCTCTGGCAAACGCTGGCCGCCGTCGTCAACGAACCGGCCATGCAAGCGCAATTCAAACCCGCGCGGCTGGAAGGCTCGCTCGAAACCGAAGCGCCGCAATTCAAGCTGGACGAATTGCTGGCGACACTCTTGCGCGACAGCCCCGAAATCAAGGTCGCGCAAACTGGCGTCGCGCGCGCCCAGGCCGTCATCGCGCGCGCCAAGGCCGAACCCGTGCCGGATGTCTTCGTGCGCGCCGGGGCGAACGCGAACAATGAATACAGCGAAATCGCGGGCCGCCGCGTTGGCTGGGAAGCGCGCGTCGAAGCCGGCGTGCGCTTGCCCGTCTTCAATCGCAACCAGGGGAATATCGCCGCCGCCCAGGCCGATCTACTGAATGCGGAACGCGAGGTGCAGCGCGTCGAAGTGGAATTGCGCGCGCGCTTGGCCGAGAGCTACAACGCGTATTTGAACGCGCTGGGCATGGCGGCGCGTTACCAGCGCGACATTTTGCCGCGCGCGCAACGCTCGTATGAGTTGTACCTGGCGAAATTCCGGCAGATGGCTGCGGCGTATCCGCAGGTGCTGATCTCGCAACGCACGCTGTTTGAGGCGCGCACCGAATCCATCGCGGCGCAGGTCGAATTGTGGCAGAGCGTGGCGCAGTTGCGTGGCTTGCTGCTGATGGGCGGCATGAACGCAGTACCGTAGGTTGTCCAACCTGCGGAGCATTTCAGCAGCAAACCGCTTGGTGGTAACCGGACGTTTCCAACACCAAGCCTCCGCAGGTTAGACAACCTACGGTACGTTATTGAAGGAGTTGAATTATGAATCGTCGCAATTTTCTTCGTCGCACATCAATGCTGGGCGCAAGCCTGGTCGCCGCGAATTCCGCGCCGGCGCAAGGGCAGCAACAGCAAAGCAAACCACCGGAGCAACAACAGGATCATTCACAACACGAGGGGCATACACCCGCCAAACCGGCAGCGCCGAAAGGGCAAAGCCAAGTCGAGACCTTGAGCGGCAAGCAACCCTTCCTGCCCGTCATCACGCCCGATTTGCCGAAGCTGCCCTTCAAGCTGGACAACGGGGTGAAGGTGTTCAAGCTGGTTGCTGAGCCGGTCAACACAGAATTCCTGCGCGCCTCGAAATGGAGCGATGCGCGGTTGGTTGACGCCTGGGGCTACAACGGCAGCGTGCCGGGGCCGACCATTGAGGTGCAGGAAGGCGACCGCATCCGCATCATCTTCACCAACAACCTGCCCGAACCGACCGCGCCGCATTGGCACGGCTTGGAAATCCCCTTCAATATGGATGGCGGGCCGGGGCTGAGCCAGAACCTGATTATGCCGGGCGAATCGTTCACCTATGAATTTATGCTGCATCAGAACGGCACCTTCTTTTACCACTCGCACATGCCGATGCAGGAGATGCTGGGGATGATTGGTCTCTTCATCATTCATCCCAAAACGCCGCACGAGCCGCGCGTGGACAAGGACTTCGCCTTTGTGCTGCAAGGCTGGGCGATCCTGCCGAATAACACGGTACCGAATACGCTGGCGATGGAATTCAACTGGCTGACGATGAATGGCAAGAGCGGCCCCGACACGACGCCGATGATCGTCAAACAGGGCGAGCGCGTGCGGCTGCGCTTCGTCAACCTGAGCATGGATCATCATCCGATTCACATGCACGGCCATCAGTTTTACGTCACCGGCACCGAAGGCGGGCGTTGTCCTGAATCCACCTGGTTCCCGCACAACACGGCCATCGTCGGCGTGGCCCAGGCGCGCGATGTCGAATTCGCGGCGCAATTCGAAGGCGATTGGATGGTGCATTGCCACCTGCCGCACCACATGATGAACCAGATGGTTTCGATGGTGGGGCCAATGGCACATACGGCTCACGCAACGTCGAATGCCGTTGCGCAAGCGGCGGTTGTTTACACCTGTCCGATGCATCCCGAAGTCAAAGCCGACAAACCGGGCAAGTGCCCGAAGTGCGAGATGACGTTGGTGCTGGCAAAAGCCGGCGGCCAGCGTGTGCCCGGCTACCCGCAAGACATGTGGATGACGATGGATGAAGAAGTCGCGCGGCCCGAAACGTCTTGGCTGCCGGTGGGCTGGACGGGTTCGATGATGGGGATGATGTCGCTGGTGCGCGTCTTGCCGCCCGAAAAATATGCGCGCATGCTGGCGCTCATCAAAGCGGGCAAATACGAGCCGGGGAAACAATTGCCTGGGGCAACGAGCGAGCATAAGCATGCTGGCGAGTGAAAGGCGACCGCAGATTCGCGCGGATGAACGCAGATGGGCGAAGCCTTTGGAGTGCGCGCGGCACAGGCCGCCGCTTTGGTATGCCCTTCATCAGCGAACAATCAAAGGACGGTAGTGGCTAAGTTAGGTGGGATGTGTCAGTAGCCCGCGCGTGAGCAAGGGCTTTACTGGCAGCAGACAGCCCTTGCTTACGCGCGGGCTACTGACACGCCGTCCCACTCGATTTAGCCACTACCCAAAGGACTACCAAAGCGGCGGCCTGTGCCCGCGCGCACTCCAAAGACGCTGTGCGTCGGAAGGTATCCAATGAGCGAGCAGAAACCACATGTGCTGGTGCAACTCGGTGGCAAAGTGAAAGGCTTGCCGGTGATGCAGGTTGAATTGCACACCGACCCGGTGTGTGGAATGAAAGTCAATCCGGCGACAGCGGCGGGCCAGCACGAATACCAAGGCCAGACCTACTACTTTTGCAATCCGCGCTGCCTGGACAAATTCCGCGCGAACCCTGAAGCCATCCTGCATCCCACGCACGAACAAGCGATGCCGCCTGCGGGCGCGGAGAATGTCGAATACACTTGCCCGATGGATCCCGAAGTCGTGCAGCTTGGCCCCGGCGTGTGCCCGAAGTGCGGGATGGCGCTGGAGACGCTGGAAAAGGTCAACACGCTGGTGGTGGACAAGACGGGCACGTTGACTGAGCGCCTGAGCCGCGCGACGATGCGTAACATCCGGCAGAATCTGTTTTTTGCGTTTATCTACAATGTGCTGGGCGTGCCGTTGGCGGCGGGTGTGTTGTATCCGTTTTTCGGTGTGCTGCTCAGTCCGATGATCGCCAGCGCGGCGATGACGTTTAGTTCGGTGTCAGTAATTGCAAATGCGTTGCGCTTGCGTAAGCTGGCGCTGTAATCCGCCATCTCGAAAGGAAAAATATGAAGCAACTTCGCTCGCTTTGGCTCACCATAACTGCGCTGGTCCTGCTGATCAGCGTGCCGCTGGCGCAAACACAAACCACCAACCGTGTCGCGCTCTTGCGCACGCCCGCCAACGGCGTGCAACCGCAGGCTGTCATTGATGAACGCGGCACATTGCATTTGATCTATTTGGCCGGTGAGCCAAGCGCGAGCGATGTGTTTTATGTCAAACGCGCGGCGGGCCAGGCCGAATTCACTGCGCCCTTGCGCGTCAACAGCCAACCAGGCAGCGCCATTGCCAGCGGCACGATTCGCGGCGCGCAACTGGCGCTGGGCAAAAATGGCCGCGTGCATGTCGCTTGGAACGGTTCGCAAAAGGCTGCTTCGGATGCGTCGCACAATGTGCCGATGCTGTATGCGCGGATGAACAGCGCGGGCACGGGCTTTGAACCGCAGCGCAATCTGATGCAGCACAGCCAGGCGCTCGATGGCGGCGGCACCGTTGCGGCGGATCGCGCGGGCAACGTTTATGTGGTGTGGCACGGCGCGGGCGCGGTGAAAGGCGAAGAGCATCGGCGTGTCTGGCTGGCGCGTTCATCTGATAACGGCGCGACCTTCGCGCGTGAAGCCGCGGTGGATCAAGACCAGACCGGCGCGTGCGGCTGTTGCGGGATGCGCGCGTTTGTGGATCGTACGGGCGCGGTTTATCTGCTCTATCGCACGGCGACGCAGATGACCGAGCGCGGCATGTTCATGCTGGTCTCGCTGGATCAGGGGAAGAGCTTTCGCGGCCAGCGGCTGGACGAATGGACGCTGACCAGTTGCCCGATGAGCAGCGTGACGATGACGAATGCCGCGCAACCGCTGGCCGCGTGGGAAAACAATGGGCAGGTGCAGTTCGCCGCGCTCGATGCCAAGCTCGCCGAGCGGCCTGCGATCAACGCCGCGCCCGCCGCTACGGGCAAGCGCAAACATCCGGCCATTGCGGTCAACGCGCGCGGCGAAACCTTGCTGGTGTGGACGGAAGGCACGGGGTGGAAGAAAGGCGGTTCGCTGGCGTGGCAGCTTTACGACCGCGACGGCCAGCCGACTGCTGAAAAAGGCAGCGCAGAGGGCGTGCCGGTGTGGGGCTTGGCGACGGCGGTGGCGCTGCCCAATGGCGAATTTCAAATCATCTATTGAGGAGAGAAGGCGATGACGAAGCGAAATGTTTTGATCGGCAGCATTGCCAGCTTGTGTTTATTTGCCGCAGTCACACTGGCCCAAGTGCGTGAGCTGCCGTCACCCGCCGGGCCGAGCAGCGGGCAGCCCAATCTGGCTGTGGCGCGCGATGGCCGTGTTTATTTGAGTTGGATCGAAAAGTTAGGCGGCGGGCGCTTCTCGCTGCGCTTTGCGGTGAAAGAAAAGGACGCTTGGTCAGCGCCGCGCGTGATTGCCGAGGGCGCGAACTGGTTCGTCAACTGGGCGGATTTCCCTTCGTTGATCGTGCTGCCGGATGGATCGCTGGCGGCGCATTGGCTGGTCAAGAATGGGCCGGGCACGTTTGATTACGAAGTGACCATCGCGCGTTCGTTTGATGGCGGCAAAACTTGGGGCAAGCCTTTTGTGCCGCATCGCGACGGCAAGCTGGCGGAGCATGGCTTCGTGTCGCTCTTTGCCGCGCGCGATGGCAATCTGGCGGCAATCTGGCTGGATGGGCGCGAGATGAAACCGGGCGCGGGCGATCATGGGCACGGCGACGGCGAGATGACGCTGCGTTACGTGAAGATCAAACGCGATGGTACGTTGACCGACGAGGCCGTGCTCGACGCGCGCGTTTGTGAATGCTGTCAGACTTCGGCGGCGCTGACTGAGGCGGGGCCGGTGGTGGTTTATCGGGATCGCTCGGAAACTGAAACGCGCGACATTTCGATTGTGCGCCTGGTCAACGGCCAATGGAGCCAGCCGCGCACGGTCGTGCCTGACAACTGGCAAATCAACGGCTGCCCGGTCAACGGCCCGTCCGTCGCGGCGGCGGGGCGGCGAGTTGCGGTGGCTTGGTTCACCGCCGTCAACAATCAGCCGCGTGTGAAGCTGGCATTCAGCAACGATGCGGGCGCCAGCTTTGGCGCGCCGGTCACGATTGATGACGGCAATCCGGCAGGGCGCGTGGAGGCGCTGTTGCTGGACGATGGCAGCGCGCTGGTTTGCTGGCTGGAGAAATTACCGGAGGGCGGCGCAGTGCGCGTGCGGCGCGTGCGGCCAAATGGCAAGCTCGAAGCGGCCAACACGATTGCGCCCTCGGGTGCGGCGCGTTCGAGCGGCTTTCCGCAAATGGTGCGCACGGGTAAGACGCTGGTCTTCGCCTGGACGGGCGCGCGGGTGCTGACCGCCACGTTGCCTCTGCCTGATTGAAAGGTGACGGCGGTTTGGTTGAGCTTGCGCGTCAGCACTAAGCCACCCCCACACCGGCCTTTATTCAAGCAGTAATAGCCTCGTCAGGCCGGCGCACTTAACATCAGAAAGGAGCCTGCTGAAATGGTTTGCCCACGTTGCGGAACCGGTGTTGATGGAAAGCACTTTTGCTCGCATTGCGGGCTTGATTTGTATCAAGCTCAGCCCCCGACCGTACCTGTCCCCAATCTCGAAATCCTCACCGTGCCTAGAAAGATAACGGCTGCGGTGCAACAAGACCTAGCGCCGGAGCTATTGCTGGGGCGGACGCTCAATCAGAAGTATCAACTCGAAGCTCAGCTTGGCGCAGGGGGTATGGGTACGGTTTATCGCGCCAAACGGTTGTTGATTGGCGACACGGCGGCGGTCAAGGTGCTCAATCAAAAGCAAGTGACTGACCCGCTCGCGGTCGAACGCTTCCGCCGCGAGGCACAGGCTGCCGCCCGGCTCAAACATCCGAATCTAGTGACGATTTACGATACCGGGATTTCCGACGAAGGCTTGCTCTACTTCGTGATGGAGTTGGTCGAGGGGCCTAATCTGCGCGCCGTCATCAAACAGCAAGGCCCGCTCAAGCAGGGCGCGGCTGCCGAGATCATCCGGCAGGTCTGCGCAGCACTCGACGAAGCGCACCGGCAGGGCGTGGTGCATCGCGATCTCAAGCCGGAGAATATCGTCGTGCAACAAACGCCGACCGGGCTGCAAGTCAAGGTGCTTGATTTCGGCATCGCCAGCTTGCGCGATCTGACCGTGGGCCGGCTGACGCTAACCGGGCAGGTCCTGGGCACGCCTTATTACATGTCGCCGGAGCAATGTCTCGGCGAAGAGTTGGATGGCCGCTCGGACATTTACAGTCTGGGCGTCGTGCTGTTTGAAATGCTGACCGGCATCGTGCCCTTCAATTCGCCGACCCCGACCGCCATTGTGGTGCAACACGTCACCCAACAACCGCCCTCGTTGCGCGCCCTCAATCTGAGCATTGCACCAGCCGTCGAAGCCGTCGTGCTGCGCGCCATGGCGAAACGGCGCGAAGACCGGCCAGCCACGGCGGGGGCGCTGGCGCAGGAGCTGCTGGCGGCAGTCAGCAGTGTCGTCTCAATCCCAGGCCAGCCGGCGCCGCGCAACACGCCAACACATGCCGCGCCTGCCCTAGCGCCTGAACCGGCGCGGACAGCGGTCGTTCCCGCCGCACCCTGGGACAGTGCGGCCTTAGCGGGCACAATGACTGCGGCGGGCAAAAGCAGCAAGCTCGTGCCGCTCTTGATTGGCCTGATTCTGCTGTTGCTGGCGGCGGGCGGGTTGGGTTTTTGGTGGATCATACAAAAAGACAAAACCACGACGCCGGCTATTGCGACTGCGACACCCGCGCCAGTGCCGTCACTGTCACCGGCACCGGCGTTGCCACCCGCCAGCAACAAGCTCTGGGAAGTGCTGAGCGATGTGACCAGCGGGACGATTGCGGCTGAAAATGTGTTGGGTGAGCCGGACCAAAAGCTGGCGCTGATTAAACCGGGCGGGCAACTCGCGCTGACGTTCCTGGCCGGGCACTTTATCGGCAACGGACAGGGCGCTGACTTGCGCGTTTTCGGTGCGGGTCAGGGCAATGTTTCTTACCGCATCTTCGTGCGGGATGATCCGGCTGCCGCCTGGCAGCGTGTGGATACAAACCGCCGGGGCTTTCCGCAAGGAGTGGCCGGTCACGACATCGGGCATCACGGCGTGTCACAGGCCCGGCAGGTGCGGATCGTGAATGACGGCAACACCGAGTTGGAGATTGATGCAGTCACAGTGATCTACAAAGATGTAGCGCCAGAGCATCATCACCATTGAACGCGCGTGCGCTGGCAGTCAAGGCCGCCTGTCGAATTACTTTTGCCTGAACCGCCGGACGCCTGTGCTTCCGCTTCATCACCGAAGTCGTGGAAGTCCGGCTCACCAAACTGAAACGTCAATTGGGGAAACAGGCGACTGGGAACGCGTAGCGCAACCTGCCGCCTGTTTTCCCGAAGTGTTGAGCAGCGGTTGACGTGCGCCGTTGAATCCATACCATTGCCGTGGCTAGCGGCGTTTTCAGCCGGCGGCACAACAGACCGACAGCGAGGTTCAATATGCGGGATAGACGCTTTCACAAACTAGGCTTGCTCGTGCTGGCGTTGGGTTTTGCCAGCCTGAATTCAATGCGCGCGCAGCAACCGGCGCAACGCTTCCCTGGCGAACACACGCCCGCCAAGCTCACGCCCGCGCGGCCTGCCAAAGAGGTCGGCGACCTGACCCGCGACGTCGCCGCCAAATTGCCGCCAACTGGCGCAAATGTTCAACTCAGCACTTGGCGCAATTTGATTGACCAGCATTTATTCAGCGCAATGCAACGCGACGGTATTCCGCACGCGCCATTGACCAGCGATTACGAATTCTGCCGCCGCGTCTATCTTGACCTGACCGGGCGCATCCCGACGCCGGAGCAGTTGCAAGCTTTCGTCGGCAACAGCGCGCCGGACAAACGCGACAAACTGATTGACGAATTGATCGAGAGCCGGGGCTGGGTTGATCACTGGAGCTATTGGTACGGCGATTTGGTGCGCAATTGCGGCAACCGCATCGGCAATCCCACGCTAAAACATTTCGACGCCTGGATCAGGCAGTCGTTCAAAGACGACAAACCGTATGACCGCTTTGTGACCGAGATGCTGACGGCCAATGCGCCGAATACGAACTGGATGCCCGATGCTGCTGCGGCGGGGTTTTTGACGCGCTGGCACATCACCGGCGCGACGATGTACGACGACAATTTCGAAGACACGGCGGACGAGATCACCGTCAATGCGGCGCGGATATTTTTAGGCACGAATTACCAATGCATCTCGTGCCACGGCGGCAAGGGCTTTTTGGAAAAGGTCAGCTTGGATTTGGTGACGAAGAAACGCCGCGACCTCTGGGCCATGTCCGCCTTCTTCGGCCAGATGCGCGTGCGTGTTGTGCCGTATCAGGATCGTTACACGATCACCGAAGACGGCGACGGTTACAACACCAAAGGCTGGAGCCAGGTGCGCTTGCAACGCGACGGCGGCGGCGAGATTCAACCGACGTTTATTTTGACGGGCGAGAAAGCGGATTTGAGCAAGCCGCTGCGCCCGCAGTTCGCGCGCATGCTGACGGCGCATCCGCAATTCGCGCGCGCGACGGTCAATCTGATCTGGAAACAGTTTTTCGGCCTGGGCATTGTTGATCCGGTGGATTCGTTCGATCTGTCGCGGCAAGACCCGCAAGCCGCGCTGCCCGCGCCGTGGACTTGTCAACCAACCAATGCGACGTTGCTGGATGCGTTGGCGCGCGATTTCGCCGCGCACAAGTTCAGCTTGAAATATCTGATGCGGACGATTGCGCGGTCGAACGCTTATCAACTGTCGTCGCGGTTTGACGGCGAAGGGCCCTCCGGTTGGAAAGACGCTTACACGCCGTACTTCGCGCGCCACTTCATCCGCCAGTTGACAGCGGAGCAGATGCACGACGCGATCACGCAAGCCACGCTGATCTTCGGCGATTACAAACGCCGCGACTGGACATACGAAACGCCGATAGCGCCCGCGCACTTCTGGACGGAAGCCGCTTCGCCCGAAGACATCAACAACGGCGAGGCCAAAAGCTTTCTGCGCACCTTCGGCCAGGCCAACCGCGAACAATTCGACCGCCAGCCGGGCGGTTCGATCTTGCAGGCGATGATGCTGATGAACAGCCCGTTTGTGACGAAGCGCGTGCAGGCGGCCAATGGCAGCCTGGTCGAACAGTTGGTCAAATCAACGAAGAGCAATGCGGAGATTGTCGAGGCGTTGTATCTGGCGACGCTCTCGCGCTATCCGCTGGCGCGCGAAAAGGAATTGGCGCTGTCGTGGCTGGCGCAAGACAGAAAGCAGGGGGCGGAGGATTTGCAGTGGGGTTTGGTGAACAAGCTCGATTTTGTGTTTAACTATTGAGGTAGAGTGAGGCGAGTTGAAGTGGAAAGTTACCGATGACATTTTCAAAATCTGCCGTGAATCAACCCGTGAAGCCGCCACGGTTGCGGCGCAAACCCATCCCGGAAGCCGAACTGCCGCCCGCAGCGCAAGAGTTCCGGCGCAAATTCCGCGAGTGGGACGAAAGCTTTGCCAGCCGCGCCAAACGTCTGGCGTTTATTCGCAGGCTCTGCAAACGAATTGCCGAGGCCTATCACCCGGAAAAGATCGTCCTGTTCGGCTCGCACGCTTACGGCACACCGACGCCGGAATCAGACGTGGATTTGCTGATCGTGATGGATTATGAAGGCAGGCCAAGCGAGCAGAGCCTGAAAATCAGCCGGGAATTAGATTTGGTCACGCCGATGGATTTGCTGGTGCGGACTCCTGCCGAAGTTGCTTGGAGATTGAAAGACGGGGATATGTTCATGGTCGACATTATGACGAACGGAAAAGTGATGTATGAAAGTGAGCACGCAAGAGTGGGTTGATAAAGCAGAGGGCGATTGGGAGGTAGCGTTGCGTGTCTTTCGCGCCCGCCAAAAACCGAATTACGATGCGGCTTGTTTTCACGCGCAGCAATGCGTTGAGAAGTATCTGAAGGCCCGGTTGAATGAAGCTGGAATCATTTTCAGAAAAATCCATGACCTGGGTGAATTGCTGAAACCCATTTTGCCGGCTGAGCCAAGTTGGGTGGCCTTGCAACCGGCGCTCGACAATCTCAACAAATATGCGGTGCTTTATCGTTATCCGGGATTCAATGCGGCGAAGAGCGAAGCCAAGACGGCGCTCGACGATTGCCGCAAAGTGCGGCGTGTTGTTCGCACTGCTTTTGGCTTGCCAGTCTGATCGGCATGAGGATTGATGCAATGAAACACCTTGAACGAAATGTCCCTGCGCTCACACGGCGTGAATTGCTGCACCTTGGCGGTGTCAGTTTAATCGGCGGCTACCTGAATGCCTTCCGCCCCGTCAACGTGCGCGCCGAACAGAAAGTCCAGCCGCGCGCCACCGCCCGCCAAGTCCTTTTCCTGAACCTCGATGGCGGGATGAGCCAGGTGGATACGCTAGACGCCAAAGAGGGCCCGTGGACGCCGAACTACTTCGACATTCGCAGCTTCTCTGTTGGGGCCAACGATCTGAAGCTGCCCGTCGGCTTGATGCCCAACCTGCCCGGCGTGCTCGACAAACTGACCGTCGTGCGTTCGATGAGCGCCTGGGACGTGGTGCACGGGCGTGCGCAGTACTACATCCAGACCGGCCATCCGCTCAATCTGGCGTTGTCCAAAGAAGTCCCCGCCATCGGCGCCGTGGTGTGTTATGAACTGGCCAAGCAGCGCAAGCCGAGCGATTCGCTGCCGGCTTACATCGCGATGAATCTGGCGGGCAATCAAGCGGGGCTGATTAACCAGGGCTTCATGTCCGCCGAATTCGGCCCGATGAGTCTGGCCGTCGGCGATGCGCCGCCCAATCTGGCGCCGCAGAAAGGCATGGAAGAAACCTTCAACCGCCGCTGGGAACGCTTGCAACAACTGGATCAAACGTTGCGCGGCGGCGGCGAGGCGGATCGCGGCTACGCTGATTATCACGATTACTATCGCGGCGCGCACGCGATCATGAACGATCCGCGCGTGCCTGCGGTGATGTCGCTGAACGAAGCGGACAAAAAACGCTACGGCAACAGCAGCATCGGCAATTGCCTGATTCTGGCGCGCAATCTGTTTCAAGCAGACGCCGGGACGCGCTTCATTATGGCCAGCCACGGCGGCTGGGATCATCACGCGAACATTTACAAAGAAAATTCGCGCAACCATCCGGCGCTGATCAAAGAGCTGGACGCCGCCTTTAGCAGCTTCCTCAAAGACATGGACGCCATCCCGTCGCAACACACGCCGGGCAAAACTTTGCTCGACGAAACGCTGGTGATTGCGATGAGCGAATTCGGCCGCACGCCCGGCACGATCAGCGAAACGCGCAAGGGCCGCGAGCATTACATGCAGGCGCATTGCGGCATGTTCGCGGGCGGCGGTGTGCGGCGCGGCGCGGTCATCGGCAAGACCGATGCAATGGGCGCGCAGATCACGGACTTCGGCTGGGCGGGCCAACGCCCGATTTATATGGAAGACATCGCCTGCACCATCTATTCGGCGCTCGGCATTGATTGGACGAAGCGGATTGACAACACGCCGTCGGGCCGCGCGTTTCATTATGTCGAACCGGCCTCGGGCACGAAATACGTCGGCTTCAAACCGGTGGCGGATTTGTTTGCCTGAACCTGTGGTTGTCGCGCTCAGCTTCACCTGTTACCTTCGCTGTTACATGACAGAACCCATCACGACCCTCGCAGGGTGCCTGGCCGCTGCATTATCGGCGCGCGCAGATTTATTTGACGAACGGCATCAGACCGCCCTGCGCCTGTTCAACGGCTTTCGCGAAGGCTGGCCCGAACTGGTGGCCGATCTGTATGCACGCACGTTGGTGCTGCACGATTATGCCGAACAGCCTGAAGCTGAGAGCGCAGCCGTGCGGCAGGCCCTGGCCTTTTATCAAGCGCGCTTGCCCTGGTTGCAGGCGGCCGTGCTGAAACAGCGCAGTGCCGCAACCGTCGAGGCGCGCAACGGCCTGTTGTTGTTCGGCACGCAGCCTTGCCGCAAGGTGCGCGAACACGGCGTTTGGTATGCGCTGGATGTGCGGTTGAATCGGGATGCCAGCTTTTATCTGGATACGCGCAGTGTGCGTGAATGGGCGTTGCGGAACTTGCGCGGCAAGAGTGTGCTCAATACGTTTGCCTATACAGGCAGTTTGGGGGTGGCCGCGCGGGCGGGCGGGGCGGCGCGCGTGGTGCAGCTCGATCTCAAGCGCGAGTTTCTCAATGTGGCGAAAACTTCGTATACGTTGAACGGTTTCCCGATTCGCAAGGAGGATTTTCTGAGCGGCGATTTTTGGCCGCTGATCAGCCGCTTGAATCGTGATGGCGCGCGCTTTGACTGTGTCTTGCTCGATCCGCCGTTTTATGCGGCCACGGCCAAAGGCGTCGTGGATACCGAAAATAATTTCGCCCGCTTGCTCAACAAAGTGCGCCCGCTGATCAATGACGGCGGCTGCCTGGTAGCCATCAACAATGCGCTCTATGTCAGTGGAGCCGAGTATCTGGGGTTATTGCAAGCGCTCTGCGCTGATGGGTATCTGGCCATTGAAGAATTGCTGCCGGTTCCGCCGGATTGTACCGGTTATGCAAATGCGGCAGCGGCGGCCGAGGTGACCGATCCTGCGCCCTTCAATCACGCGACAAAAATTGCGCTGTTGCGTGTGCGGCGCAAACAATGAGGCGTCAACCTTGGACGCAACGATGCATTGCAGCTTGTACGCTTCAACCCGCAGGCGTGGCACGCGCTCTCAGGGCTGGTCTGAGAAGTTACGATTTTTAGCACTTGATGTTCAGCGCGGGCTTGCGGTATCTTGGCGTTACACCGATCGTGAAAATAAACAGCGATGGCGTATCCCCGGAAGTTTCAAAGTACCGCCTTTGTGGCGGAAGGGCGTGGCCGTTAGTAACTTCCGCCTCAAAACATGCATTTCATCGTATCAAAAATGTCGCAAGACGACATGCATAACTCCTCAGCAAGGGTGTAGCTGCCTTTCTGCGCGGATTGCCTGGCTTGGTACAGGGCAATCTGAGTAAGGGTAGCGGGTGAGGGCGAGTGAAGTTAGCAATGACGATAGAAGATACGTATCCCCAAAACCACCAAAGTTTCGCTTGGTAGATCAAAGAAACGAAAAAATAGATCGGGTTTCAAGCGCGGGCATAGTAAGGGCGAGTCTGTGTGTTTGTCCTACGCTGATTTGAAAACCGGCCTGGCGATGTTATTCCAGGGTTCTTGCGAACCCAGCGTGCCAATTAACAAACAGAGCTGCCTCGGCATGAGGTTTCCTTAGATGGTCTCTAAATTGGCATCGGTCTGTCTGAACAGGCTTGCAACCCTTGCCAGTCTTGCCACCACGCGTGTCGTGAAATATGTCAGCCAGGATTGAAACAACCGAACAATTCGATCTGATTCTGGAACCGGGCCGCGCGCACAAAAATTATTGGCGCGATCTTTGGCGTTACCGCGAATTGTTCTATTTCCTGGCTTGGCGCGACATTCTCGTCCGTTACAAACAGACCGTCATTGGCATTGCCTGGGCCTTGATCCGCCCCTTTCTGACGATGATTGTGTTCACCGTCGTGTTTAGCAAAGTCGCCAAACTGCCCGCGCCGGGCGGCATTCCGTACCCCTTGCTAGTGTTTGCCGCGATGTTACCCTGGCAGTTTTTTTCGACCGCGTTGAGCGAATCGAGTAACAGCTTGATCGGCAATGCCAACCTGATTTCAAAAATTTACTTCCCGCGCCTGATCGTCCCGGCCAGTTCGGTGATCACCTCTTTTGTAGACTTTTTGATCACCATGTTGCTGATGGCAGCCCTGATGATCTGGTATCAATTCGTGCCCGATTGGCGCGTAGTTACTTTGCCGTTATTCATCCTGCTGGCGTTTGGCGCGGCCTTTGGCGCCGGGCTGTGGTTATGCGCGTTGAATGTCGAATACCGCGACTTTCGTTACATCGTCCCTTTCCTCGTGCAATTCGGCTTGTATGTTTCGCCCGTCGGGTTTAGCAGCGACTTGGTCGCCGGCCCCTGGCGCTTGGTGTATGCCTGTAACCCGATGGTCGGTGTGATTGACGGATTCCGCTGGGCTTTGCTGCGCGGCCAATCCGCCATCTTTTGGCCCGGCTTGCTGGCTTCGGTTGTTTTTACTTTGATTCTCTGTCTCACCGGCACTTGGTATTTCCGCCGCGTCGAGCGTACTTTTGCTGATGTAATCTAGCGCAGGAATCGTTGATGTCAGATGTAGTTATTCGGGCCGAAAACCTGGGCAAGAAATACCGCATCCAGCACCAGCAGCGCGAACGTTACACCGCCTTAAGCGATGTGATCGCTCAGCGTGCCAAATCGCTCTTCCGCAACCTGTAATCTCCAAGCTCAGGGTTTCAATCCGAAGAAGAATTCTGGGCGCTCAAAGACGTCTCCTTTGAAATCAAACAAGGCGAAGTCGTCGGCAGCATCGGACGCAACGGTGCAGCGGGAAAGCACGCTGCGCCAAACCATCTGACTGATAGGCGAGCCAAGCGGAAATGATTGACCATGATCGGCTGTTCAAAGAGTTGTTGCGAACCTTCTTTGTGGAGTTTGTCGAATTATTTTTGCCAGCCGTAAACGAATATCTTGAGCCGGATTCACTGGTTTTTCTCGACAAAGAAATCTTTACCGATGTCGTGGTTGGAGAGCGTCACACCGCCGACCTGGTAGTCAAAGCGCGGTTCAAAGGGCAACCATCCTGTTTTCTGATTCACACCGAACCGCAAGCCTCACGACGACAACTGCGCGGCCAGTTCGGCGCGCGGATGTTTGATTACTTTGCGCGCTTGACCGCCGCACATAAGTTGCCGGTCTACCCAATTGCATTGCTGACTTATGAGCGCCCGCACAGTCTTGAACCGGATGTCTGGCGCGTGGCATTCCCTGACAAAGTGGTGCTGGAATTCCGCTACACAGTGATCCAGTTGAACCGCTTGGATTGGCGTGCATATCTGCGGCGCGACAATCCGGTGGCGGGCGCGCTGATGGCGAAAATGGGATTTGCAGAGCAGGAGCGGGTGACGGTGAAGAAGGAATGTTTGCGCATGATCGCTCGCTTGAAGTTGGATGCGGCGCGCACCCGGCTGCTGACCGGGTTTGTTGATACATATCTGCGGCTGAGCGAGAATGAGCAGGAAAGATTCAGCCTGGAGTTGAAACAACTACCGGCAAGTGAAAGGGAGGAAGTCATGGAACTGACGACGAGTTGGAAAGAAGAAGGCATTCAGATTGGTTTGCAACAAGGCAGGCAGGAGGGCCGGCAGGAGGAAGCCATTGCCTTGACCTTACGCCAACTGCGGCGACGCCTTGGGGAACTGAGCGCCCGCACGGAAGTGCGCATTCGCAAGCTCTCAGTGTTAGAACTGGAACAGCTTGGCGAGGACCTCTTGGATTTTGAAAAGGCTGCCGATCTGAGTGCGTGGCTGCGGGTTAAATAAGCGATTTATGTCTGACGTAGTCATCCGCGTCGAAAATCTGGGCAAAAAATACCGCATCCAACATCAACAAGAGCGGCAACGTTACACCGCGCTTCGCGACGTCATCGCCCAGCGCGCCAAATCTCTTTTTCGCAATCCGCAATCCGCAATCGGAAGATTTCTGGGCGCTCAAAGACGTCTCCTTTGAAATCAAACAAGGCGAAGTCGTCAGCATCATTGGCCGCAACGGCGCGGGCATGTCTACGTTACTAAAAATCCTGAGCCGTATTACTGAACCGACGACTGGGCGCGTTTCGATCAAAGGCCGCAGCGCCAGCTTGTTGGAAGCCGGCACTGGCTTTCATCGTGAGTTGGTTGCGTGCGGGAATGCTGTCCTGAATAATTCGATTCCGGAGATTATCCCTGCGGAGAAATTATGGCAAAAACGGCACTGGAACTAACACCTGCGGAACAGATGGCTTATCGCCCTAACGCGGTAATTGAGCAACGCAAGCGGGTTGGAGACCGCTTGACAGAAGAGCGTTGGCAGCAAGCACAACTGTTAGCCCGGCAGGCAGCCCGGTTATTACGCGAAGCATTCGGAGCCACGCGCGTCCGATTGTTTGGTTCGGCCGCCCAACGTCCCCGGTTTACCACTTGGTCGGATGTGGATTTGGCGGTCTGGGGCATACTGCCGCAACGCTTTTACGCCGCCGTAGCCGCCATCACCGGTATCAGTGCGGACATACGGGTAGATTTAGTTGATGCGGAGCAGTGCAGTCGGGCGCTGCGGCTGGCTATTGAGCAGGATGGTACGGAGCTATGAGCGATCCACTCCGCCAATTGGCGCTTCTGATACGTGCTGAGCTAACGGAAGTCGAGCGAGTCCTACTGCGCCTGATAGCAGGCTGGCAGCGGTATCAAAGCTCTGCGGATGACTTATATCTAGATGGAATTGCTTTGAATTTACACGGATTTTATGGCGGGTTGGAAAGGATCTTTGAACATGTTGCCACTCTTATAGATGGCGCAAAACCGGCAGGAGAAAATTGGCATCAGGCATTATTACTGCAAATGGCGGCCGAAGCGCCGGGCTTACGGCCAGCAGTGATTTCATCTGCGACACACAAACAACTGGATGAATACCGTGGCTTTCGCCACGTTGCGCGCCACCTTTACACATTTAACCTTGCTCCGGCCAAAGTCGAGTTGCTTGTCACAAAGGCGACAGCGCTGTTTGCACAAGTCAAGGCTGAGTTGTCAGCTTTTGCAGACTTTTTGGACCGACGAGCTTGATGCTGACCTCCGACCGCTATCCACTATGTCTGACGTAGTCATCCGCATCGAAAACCTGGGCAAGAAATACCGCATCCAGCACCAGCAGCGCGAACGTTACACCGCCTTACGCGATGTGATCGCCCACCGTGCCAAATCGCTCTTCCGCAATCTGCAATCTCCAATTTCCATTCCTCAATCGGAGGAGGATTTTTGGGCCTTAAAGGATGTCTCCTTTGAAATCAAACAAGGCGAAGTCGTCGGCATCATCGGACGCAACGGCGCGGGCAAGTCTACGTTACTCAAAATCCTGAGCCGTATTACCGAACCGACCACAGGCCGCGTTTCGATCAAAGGCCGCATCGCCAGCTTGTTAGAAGTGGGCACCGGCTTTCACCCCGAACTGACGGGGCGCGAGAACGTTTATTTGAATGGCGCGATTCTGGGTATGTCGCGTGTCGAAGTCGCCCGCAAGTTTGACGAGATCGTGGATTTTGCCGAGATCGAAAAGTTTCTCGATACGCCGGTTAAGCGATATAGCAGTGGGATGTATATGCGGCTGGCGTTTGCAGTGGCCGCGCATTTGGAACCGGAGATTTTAGTCGTGGATGAGGTACTTGCCGTCGGTGACGCCGAGTTTCAAAAGAAATGCCTGGGCAAGATGTCCGAAGTCGCGCACGGCGGCCGCACGATTTTGTTTGTCAGCCACAATATGGCCGCGATCAAAAGCCTGACTACGCGCGGCTTGTTACTACAAAAAGGCGCGCTGGTTTTTGACGGGGTGAGTGGCGCGGCCATCGAACAATACACACGCAAACTGGGCCAGAACGAGGCCCAGGCCGCCAATGAAAGCTGGGGACAAGGTGCCCATACCAAATTGTTGCGAGCGACCTTGCTGGATGATGCTGGCGAGCCGACCGGCCAATACACGCCGGGCCGATGTTTTCGGCTAGAAGTCGTATTCCAAACCGATGGCGCAGCCGGTTTGTCGCTTGAGGCATTTTTGCTTGACGCAACTCGCGCCCGGATTGCCCTGGCTTCGCTCTATCAGTTTCACGGCGAGGCGTTGCCGGAACAGCCGGGCATTTATCAATGCGAGTTTCAACTCGAACCGTTGTGGCTGGCTTCGGGTAGGTACACGTTTGATGTGACGACCTCGGTGATTAACTCCACTTGGGATCATTACGTTGAGGACGCGCTGGAATTCGAGGTAGTGTATTCCAACCCGCTAGGTTATTCGTTTGATTTTAAGCAGGCGTCTGGCTATGGCTCGCTGGCGCATCTCTGTGTTACGACGCCCACTTTTCATGCAGTAACAGCCGCCGCTGAGCAATCATCACAAGAGACGTTTAGTGCAATTGGTTGTTAGATACGGGCAACGGACTCGCTACGAAAACTAACAAAGCGATAAGCATATGCAATGGCTGCCTGAGAAAGTAAAAGCGACGCTGCGCCCGGCAAAGCGCTTCATACTAAGCCCCCTGACTCCCAAACTGGCTGAACGTGCGGATAACCCGTATGCGACTCATCTGCCGGTTTTGCTGGGAGTAGCTAGATTATTCAGCGTGCGGCGTGTGCTTGAATTCGGTTGTGGTGAATACAGCACCTTGACCTTTCTCAATCAAGCGGCTTTCCCGGAGCTAACCTTGCTGACTTCTTTTGAAAATGACCTCGACTGGAAAAATAAGGTCGAAGCCAAAGTCAGGGCAGATGCCAGAGTGAAGCTGCGTTTTATCGAAGGTGCGGTCAGTGACATCGTTAGGGAAACTGATTTAAGTGGTTATGATCTGATCTTTATTGATGATTCGACGACAGCAACGGAACGTGCTGCAACCATTAACGCAGTGACTGCGAAACTCAGCGGTTCACAGGTCGCCCTGATTCACGATTTCGAAGTCAAAGATTACCAACAAGCTTCCCGGCAGGCTACCTTACGCTTGCGCTTTGATTCCATGAATCCGAACACAGGCTTGGTTTGTAACCAATTGCCGATGGAAAAAAAGCGGCTGAAACAGCTTCAAACCCTGCTCAAAAGATACTGTCAGGTTATCCCCCCTGACGATCTTGGGCAATGGATTAAACTCTTCGACAGTGAGTTGTGATTCCGCGTTGGCGGTGAAACTTGATGACTCTGTTTAGGAGAACTAAATGAACATTCTTGTGACAGGCGGGCTGGGCACGGTTGGCGCCGGTCTGATGATCAAAGAGTTAATAACGCGCGGCCACCAAGTCGTTTCCTACGATATGCGGCACGACGCCGATGAGATCGGCTTCAGGCTCGGCTCAGATTGGCGGCGGCATCTAAAAGGTAGCTGCTGGTTACAATTTGGCCGCTACTAACTGAGTAACCACAATGACTTTGCTGCAAGAACGTGACATGGCTCGCCATCAGCGGCGGCTAGCGATTTGCGAAGAGACACGCCGCCGGTTGCGCGCGGCACTGGCCGAGTTAGTACCAGGCAGCCGTGTCTTTATCTTCGGTTCTCTGACCAAGCCTGGCGTTTTCAACGACCGCTCGGATATTGACCTGGCGTTGGAACAGGAGCCGCCGCAAATGAATACATGGCAGTTGACGGGTGTTTTGATGGAGCGGCTGGAGCGGCCTGTGGATGTGGTTTTGCTCGATCATTGCCGGTTCCGTGACAAAATCCTGCGTGAAGGAGAGCTATGGATAACTTAGCCCTGCAAACACTCCACGCTGAAATGCTGGACGATTGTCGTGTTACCTTGGAGGCCTTTCGCAAAGCGGCGGTCCGGTTTGCACTCAAAGAAGAAATTGCCTACGAAGGTTGTGCGCACCATCTTTGTCGTTTGTACAATGCTGTCGAGCAAATGGGTTTGCGCGTTGCCAAAGTGTTTGAAAACAACATTGACGATGAACAGGGCTGGCACAGCGCCTTGCTCAATCGGCTGGCGACCAGGATTGAGGGAGTGCGTCCCGCCTTGGTGCCGCAGGAAATGAAACAGCCGCTGCGTGAATTGAAGGCCTTCCACCACGTCTTCGTGCATGCCTATGAATTGGAACTCGACCCTGAAAAGCTCGCCCTGTTGTTGAAATATGCTGGCATAGTTGCGGAAAAGCTGCCGGGGCTGGTGGAAGCTTTCACTCGTGCAGTGGCGCAAGAGCAGGGATTACAGGAACCGTCCACCTCTGCGAATTGATGAAGCTGAACTGGGCTGAGGCAGCCCTAGTACTCCATCAAGCTGATTTTGAAGGATGGCAAGAGCGCTGGCAACAAACAACGTAGGGGCAGACCTGTGTGTCTGCCCCGGTAGCCTGCGACGTCTTCGAAGGTCACAAACGCGACCAGGGCAGACACACAGGTCTGCCCCTACGTTGCGTCCCTCATTTTCAGCTTGATGGAGTACTAGCTTTATTTCATCCGAACAACTTGGTAGAACAAAAATGAAAATTCTTGTTACTGGTGGCCTGGGCACGGTTGGTGCCGGTTTGATCAAAGAGTTAAGAACGCGCGGCCATCACGTCGTTTCTTGCGATACGCGCCACGATGCTGATGAGATTGGCTTCGGGCTTGGTTCCGACTTGCCGATGCCGCTTTACGCGCGCTGCAATATCTGCAATTTGGGGTAAAGAAATGACGCTGTTGCAACAGATGGAAGTTGAGCGAAGAGAGCGGCTTGAAAAGTTGCGCTTAAGCACGCGGGATAACCTGGATGCTGCCTTACGCGAATTGATCCCTAACGAAAGAGTGATTGTCTTTGGCTCAGTAACCAAGCCGGGCCGATTCAATGAAGCTTCGGATATTGATTTAGCGCTTGAGGCCGAGCCAAAGGGTATTTCGCAGTATCAGTTGTCAAGTTTGTTGGCGGAACAGCTAGGGCGGCCAGTGGATGTCGTGCTGCTGCCAGAATGCCGGCTGCGTGACAAAATTGTCCGCGAGGGGGAATTGTGGACGCTATAAGCCTGAACATCCTGCTCAAGGAATTGGCCGATGATTGTGCGGTGGCGCAAGAGGCTGCGCACAAAGCGAGCTTGCGTCTGCAACAACAAGCGCCGGGCCATCTCGAAGCCTGCGCCTATGAATTGGCGCGGTTTTACAACGTTTTTGAGAAAATGCTCGAGCGTATTTGCGAAGAATTTGAGAATCACTTCGAAAAGCAAGGAGATTACCACGAACGCTTGCTCAAGCGCCTCAGCCTGAACCTCGAAGGAATCCGTCCTGCCTTTATCCCCAAAGAGCGCGTGCCGGACGTGCGGGAACTGAAAGGGTTCCGGCATGTGGTTCGCCACGCTTATGATTTGAAGTTGCGAGCGGATCGCTTGTCTGAATTGACTATCATTGCCGAGCGTGTTGCGGCGGAACTGCTAGCCTGGTGTGCGGAACTAGGGAGAAAAGTCCGTTCTGAACAAGGCTGGGGTGACGACGCTGCTTGAGCGCGCTTGCCAGCTAATAAACCATTCAATCAAAACAGGATTAACGATGCGAAAGATTCTTGTTACAGGTGGACTGGGCACGGTTGGCGCCGGTCTGATCAAAGAGTTAAGAGCACGCGGCCATCACGTTGTTTCCTGCGATACGCGGCACGATGCCGATGAGATCGGTTTTACGTTAGGTTCCGACTTGCCAACGCCACTCTATGCGCGGTGCGACATCGGCGAGTTTCGGCAGATCGAACGCGTGATCGAAAAGATGGGGCCGTTTGATTTTATCTATAACTGCGCCGCCGAGTTTGGCCGTTGGAATGGCGAAGACTTTTATGAAACGCTCTGGCAAACCAACGCCATCGGCACCAAGAACATCATCCGCTTGCAAGAGCGCCTCGGCTTTTGCCTGATTCATTTCTCTTCGTCAGAAGTTTATGGCGACTGGCCAAACATCATGGTCGAGTCGGTAATGGATGATCACGAAATCAAACAGATGAATGATTACGCGATGACCAAATGGGTCAACGAAATGCAAGTGCGTAACTCGGCCATTCAATACAAGACCGAATCCGTTGTCGTGCGCTTATTCAATACCTACGGCCCCGGCGAGTATTACAGCCCCTATCGCTCAGTCAATTGCCGCTTCCTGTATTGCGCCTTGCACGGTTTGCCGTGGACGGTTTTTCGCGGTCACGCCCGTACCTCTACTTACCTTGCCGACACGGTACGCACGCTGGCGAATATCTCAGCTAACTTCAAACCGGGCGAGACCTATAACATCGGCGGCAACCAGATGCATTCCATCGAAGAGCTTTCTGATGTAATTATCAAAGTAACCGGAGCCGATCCGGGGTTGGTACAGTACAAGGACGCCGAGATTCTCACCACTACGAAAAAGTATGTAGACACCAGCAAATCAGTCCGCGATTTGGATCATCAGAATTCGTACAGCCTGGAAGACGGTATGCGCATTACTGCCGGCTGGATGCGCAAGGCGTATGGCTTGCAATAACCTCGCCGGAGCAGAGATTTGTTTGCCAGATAGATAGATTAGATGCGCCAAGAATGAGTGATTACCAAG
Source organism: Acidobacteriota bacterium (assembly GCA_043740245.1). Taxonomy (GTDB): domain Bacteria; phylum Acidobacteriota; class Blastocatellia; order RBC074; family RBC074; genus JACPYM01. The sequence goes on from JAYUCP010000624.1 coordinate 29,282, forward strand.
TTGAATCCGATGTAGTTATACGTGAAAAGTGCCCGGTTTGTGGCGACGCGTGTCTAAGCCCTATCGGCACTGAGTGCCCAGAAATTATTGTTACCTTTTCAAATGTTACCTTCCGGCAACCAAGAAGCCTTATTCTTGATTGCCGGAGATGCGGACTCTTGTTCTGTAACGTAGTTTTGAAGGAAAGTGTTCTTACTGACTATTACGGTAGTGTTGACCATCGAAAGTGGGAAATTGATGCGTTGTTTCCCACTGAAGAGGCAGTAATAAGCCTGTTGAAGACGCTCCCGCCAGGCGCAAAGATTTTAGACTTTGGTTGTAGCTCAGGTAGGTTATTGGCTAATTTGGTAAATGAATATGATTGTTTTGGTTTTGAGGTTAATAAGCTAGCAGCCGTTGAAGCGGCAAACAAAGGCATCAGAGTGATTGAAGATAGCGATTCACTTGGAGATTTCGCTGGGGTATTTGACGCGATCGTAATGGTGGATGTGTTCGAACATTTCAGCAATCCTCTGGCTGAGCTTAGCAAGCTCTTTCAACTCCTAAAACCTGGCGGGAATTTTATGATTGTGACGGGGAACGGAGATACCCCAATTTGCCGACTAGACCCTGCTCACTTTTGGTATTTCCTGAATGTTGAGCATCTTTGCATGTTGACGCGCAAACACGCTGAATATCTTTCGACGATACTTGGAGCAAAAGTCATTGAGTGGCAGCCGCTCTGTCACTACAACCATTCTTTGAGTGAGCGGTTGCGTCAAAGAAGTCAGCACTTCGCGTACTGGCAGTTTCGCAAGGGAACCTTGTTTTCGCGTTTAGTACTGTCGCTGCTCCCAGTTTTTCGGCGTGCCAAAGACTGGCCCTTTGCCCCTGCCGTTACATGCACGCGCGATCATATCTTGTTTGCGCTTCAAAAAGCACCTATTTGAGGCGCGCTGGCAGCACGAGGTTTTCGTCTTATGAATCGCTTATTGGTTACTGGTTCGTCAGGTTTAATTGGTTCTGAGGTTGTCGCTTATTTCTGCCGTCAAGGCTGGAAAGTTTATGGTGTAGACAACAACCAGCGTGCCATCTTTTTTGGCCCGCAAGGTGACACACGCTGGAACCAGCAACGGTTGCAATTGCAGCATCCCGACTTTCAACATCACGAACTCGATATTAGAAATCGAGATGGTGTACGGGCGTTGCTGGCTGACGTCTGCCCTTCGCTCATTGTTCATGCTGCCGCGCAACCTAGTCATGATTTGGCTGCCTCATGCCCATATGATGATTTTGATGTGAATGCTGTTGGCACGATGAATATGCTTGAAGCTACGCGGCAACACGCACCAGATGCAGTATTCGTTCAACTCAGTACTAATAAAGTATATGGCGATAAGCCCAATTCGATTCAATTAAAAGAACTCGAAACTCGCTGGGATTATGATGACCCATTATTTGTTGGGGGTATAGCTGAAGACTTTCCAATTGATCAAAGTAAACACAGTTTGTTTGGTGCTTCAAAGGTTGCTGCTGACGTTATAGTGCAAGAATACGGACGTTATTTTGGGATGAAAACTTGCTGTTTGCGAGGTGGTTGTCTTACAGGCCCAAATCATAGCGGTGTCGAGTTGCATGGATTCCTCAGTTATCTGATTAAATGCAATCTGGAATGCCGCATCTACAAAATTTATGGCTACAAGGGGAAACAAGTCCGGGATAACATCCACTCACTAGACGTAGCCAGATTTATCCAGTGCTTTTATGAGAGACCACGAGGCGGAGAGGTTTACAATATTGGCGGTGGGCGAGAGAACAGCATTTCAATTCTTGAAGCCTTTGAGCGTATTGCCGCTATTAGCGGCAAGCAGATGCAGTTTGAATACGTTGATCAAAATCGTGCGGGCGATCATATTTGCTATATTAGTGATTTGACCAAAATGAAGACGCACTTTCCTCAATGGTCAATTACTAAATCGCTTGATGATATTTTTCAAGAAATCTATCAAAGTTGGGCAATTCGCCAGCTCAATGCTAACGCCTGATTATTTTGGCAAACGATCATCAATTCCCTAAGCTGCTCTATCTTGCTGACGTTCCTGTTGAAGCCTCATATCATGGTTCGGCGCTCATCTATCGCCTGCTAACTGGTTATCCCGCAGCGCGTTTAAGAATTATTGAAAGCAACCTAATGCGCTCACAACCCCAACGACGTTTATCTAAGGTGAGCTATGCTGAGCTTCGCCAAGGATACAGACGATTACTCAATACACGGTTTAATCGTTGGTATGGCAGTTGGATAATGAAAACGGCGGGTGCTCGCGTAGGTCAGTTAGAAAAATTGCTGGCTGACTTTAAGCCAGAGGCAGTATTGACGATAACGCATGGGTTTTCGTGGCTTACAGCCGCGCGTTTTGCTGAGCAAAATGATTTGTCGTTACACTTGATTTGCCATGACGATCTGCCGCGCGTGTTACACCTTCTTCCTAGTATGACTGATTGGCTAGACCACGAATTCGGTCGCGTCTACTGTGCAGCCGCCTCTCGGATGTGTGTTTCTCCGTTCATGCGTCAAGCCTATGCTGAACGTTATGGCAGCGATGGCAGTGTGCTTTATCCATCTCGCTCGGCAGACTGTGTTGAATATAAGTCTCCACCTGACCGGTTGACTGAGAACGACCATCAATTCACTGTAGCCTTCGGCGGCACTATCAATTCGCCGGGTTATATGCGTACGCTGAAGTCGCTCGCCAAAGTGTTGGAAATAGTGCGCGGACGATTGCTAATCTTCGGCCCATTGGAAGCGGAAGCTGCACGGCAGGCTGGTTTGGATAGTTCAAACATAGTCTTACGCGGTTTGGTGACTTCGGACGAATTGATGAAACGATTGCGTGAAGAGGTAGATGTACTGTTTGTGCCGATGTCGTTTGATCCTGCTGACGAAGCGAATGTGAAAATTAACTTTCCCAGCAAGTTAACCGACTATACAGCGGTCGGGTTGCCGTTGTTAATTTATGGGCCGCCGTATTGTTCCGCCGTGCGTTGGGCGCGTGAGAATCCAGGCGTTGCCGAGGTAGTCGAGAGTGAGAGCCTGGATGCTTTAAGTTACTCGGTTCAGCGGCTCGCCGCCGAACCTGCCGCGCGGCTTGCCTTGGGGCAGCGCGCGTTGGAAGTCGGGCGCAAATACTTTGCGCTTGAAGCGGTGCAACAGACCTTTTTCCAAGCTCTGCTGCAACCGTAACCGCCGCCTGTAACACATTTGTTACTCAATTGATGAAAGCCTTGTTGAATCGCGCCGCACTTGGTTGTTTTCGGTTACTCCCCACGCAAGTGGCACAGCACCTGTTGTTTCTGTTGCGTGCGGCACGATACAGTTTTGACTGACTGCTGGGGCTATCACATCCGCCCGATTCATTATTACGAGCCTTTGCCGGATTTCGGTGCAATCACCGCAGCGCAGCTTGAACGGCGGCGGGAATTTCCGGCCATCAATTTCGACTGGCCTGGGCAGTTACGTTTGTTAGCCGCGCTGGCCGCAGAATACCGGGACGAATTGGCTGAGTTGGCGGCGCAGCCCGAACCGGTTGGTTTTCCTTTCGACAATGAATACTTTGCCGGCTTGGACGCGGCGGTTTATTACGCGCTGATCCGTCATTTGAAACCTGCGCGTGTGGTCGAAATCGGCAGCGGCTATTCAACGCGCATCGCAGCCAAAGCGTTGGCGCGCAATCGGCAGGCGGGCAATCCGGGGCGGCTGACTTGTATTGAGCCTTACCCCCAACCGCGCCTGACCGAGGCCAAGCTCGACATCGAATTGATCACCACACCGGTTGAGCAGCTTGACTTGGCAATGTTCAGCACGCTCGCGCCCAACGATATTCTGTTTATTGATTCCAGCCACACAGTTAAATTCGGCAGCGATGTTTGTTATGAGTTCCTCGAAATTCTGCCGCAATTGCGTGCGGGTGTTTGGGTACACGTACACGACATCTTTTTCCCGCACGATTACCCGGCAGACTGGGTGCTGGGGAAACGTATCGCCTTCAACGAGCAATACCTGCTCGAAGCTTTTCTGACTTACAACGATGCGTTTACAGTAGTGGCGGCAAACCACTGGCTTTCCCTTGACTATCCTGAAGCGGCGGAATGCTTATGGCCAGGTATCCAACGCGATAGTTTTAATGGTCACGCGAGTTTTTGGATGCGTAAAACAGGCTAGTCCTATTTCCTTAGCGCGGCAGTGATTAAAATGTAAGGCTGCTGCTTGTTTTGCCGCGTAGCGGCAGTTGAATTTAGCCGTGGGTTTCAACCCACGGTGAGAGCGGTTCAGGTATCCGCGTCGCGTCAGCGACGCCTGAATTCAAGCGTCGCTGACGCGACGCGGGATATTTTCCGCTGCTTCTTCCCGGCGTTGAAACACCGGGCTAAATTCAGGTCGCCACTACGCGGCTGCAAATTCAGCCTTACATTTTTATCACCACCAACGAAGGCACAAACCCTGATGAGGTGGATGATGAAGTGGGAAGATTTCTTGAAGAAGCGGCTGGCGGCTTCACCGGAGGAAGCTGCCGCTTATTTGCGCGTCACGCTCGCCGAGAGCGGCACCGCAGCCTTTGCGCTGGCGTTGCGCCGAGTGATCGAAGCGCGCGGCGGCCTGACAGATTTGCCCTTGAGCGCCCCGGAACTGGCGGCAATGCTGGAAGCGCTGGACGTGAATGTCAGGCAAGCAGCCTAGTCAACCAATCTCTGTACCAAAACAGCCTGTGCTGATTTGAGTTGGCAACAGGCCGGGTTGCAAATTCATTGTATCAGTGTGACTCTGCCAATTTTGTCAAATCAAAAATTTCCACGGTTGCGCAAGTTTTTGGTTTACACGGCAGAAATAGCTTATGTCTCATGATCAGCACAGGCTTATCTCAGTAATCACGGCGACACTGGGTAGGGCAGATATGTTAGAGCTTTGTTTGGCGAGTCTTGCACGGCAGACTTTACCTGTGGCTGAAGTCTTAATTGTACATTGTGGCAATGATGAAGCAACTGAGTCTTTAGCAAATGATCAGCGCTGGGTAGTGGCTGGTTTACACATTCGATATTTCCATTACCCTGAAAGAAATGCTGCCCAACAACGCAATTTCGCGGTTGGTCAAGCACGCTATGATAATTTGCTTCTGTTGGATGATGACGTTGAAGTTGAACCTTTTTGGGTAGAAGAACTTTTCAAACCTCTCTGGGCGGATGTTACTGTAGGGGCCACAATGGGACGGCTAATGAATCAGCCGATGGCCGCCCCTACTGCGGTTTGGCGACTGTACCGCAGAGTGTTGTATAGGGGAAACGATGGGTTCACGCCAGGGCGTTTGGTGGGCGCAGCATTGCCGAACGGGTTCCCGACCGATCTTACGGAACCGATTCGTTGTGAGTGGATTGGCGGCGGTTGTAGCGCCATACGGCGTCAGGCATATCAATCTGTCGGGGGTTTTGCTCCGTTTTTCACTGGAAGCTCACCGGGCGAAGACCTCGATCTGGGCTATCGTTTAAGCCGGCACTGGCAGGTTTACTATGTACCGACTGCCAGATGTGTGCATCACCAGGCTCCAAGTGGGCGCGAACGTTCTGACCGCCATCAATACCTGTCAATGCGGGCACGCTTTGGTATTTTGAATGTGTCAATGGGCAAAACCCGCATCGTCGCGCTCGCCCATATTGCTGTATGGGCGGCAGTTCAGACGCTCAGCGAGTTGCTTAACATGTTACGTGGTCGGTTTCGCGCAGATATATTCTTTGCTTGGTGGGGGCGGTTGCGAGGATTTCTGTCCTGCATGTTTTGGGTTCCTGAAACTGCTAAGCCATCCGGACCTTAATATATCAGTATCACTGACTACTTAATGCCGACTGCTACTTTAGTGATGGCGGATTACCCCGTTGGTTATGCAAGCGGCTTTGGTGAGACGCTCTATAATATCTTTTTGGGGTTCCCGCCTGAGTTACTCTGGACGGCCCATCCCAGGCAGATGTCGGTTGCCCCAGGCAAGAATTTTGGCCAATCAATTCCGCTCGATTTTCCCGCGCGGCCGGTATGGCTAAGCAGCCGGTTAGCCTATTTCTACTATCCAATTCTCAAGTTTAGGCAATGGCAAGCGGCGCGGGCGACAGTCGAATTACTGAAAAATATTGTGCGGAAGCATGATATCCGTTGTCTGCTCGTAGTTCCAGTGAGTCCTTGGTTATTGGCGGCAGCAAGGTCATTGCACAAACATATCCCAACTCTAAAATTAGTGCTTTATGTTATGGACGATTGGCGGGGGCATCACGAATCTCATGGACTCCCTTATACAAGGTGGCGGCAGCAATTATTAGCTGAAGTGATTCAACACGCCAGTATTCGTTTTGCTGTCTCGCGCGAAATGGCGGCGCATTATCAACGATTGTCAAAGGTTGAATGGCAAGTTGTTCACAATGGAGGTTGGCCGGAATCGCTGACATATGTTACGCATGGAAATAATACCCCCAAACAGGTCTTGCTTGCTGGTGATGTAAATGTTTTTCGTTACGATGCTGTTCTTGCTTTCGCACAAGCGTTGGAACGTTACAATCAACGCACAGGCACAACGCTGGAACTGACTGTGTTGGGAGATGTTGCCCCGGAATGCCGGTTACCGCTCGAAAAGTTGAACGCAGTCAACTTGCCTGGCCGTACTGGTCATGCTGAAAGCTTGCGCGCGCAGGCAGCAGCGGATTTACTTTATTTGCCGTTGGCCTTCAATGAACGCTGTGCCCACATATCCCTCTATTCCTTGCCCACGAAATTGCCTGAATACTTGGCATCTGGGAAGCCCGTGCTGTTTCATGCGCCACGTCAATCAGCAGTCTTCCAAATGGCTGAGCGCCATGGGCTAACGCCGCGGCTGGCGACTACAGACGCCGCAGAGTTGGATCGGTTTGTTAACGCCTGGGCACTAAACATGCCAGAGGCTCGTAGCAATCCTGAACGAGCCGGAGTTGCGCTCACACAAGAGTTTGACTTGAGCCAGCTTACCCAGCGCTTTCAAGCAGCCTTTGAATGATAGCCAATCATTTCAACCTTGGCTGTTTTAATACTGATGATTTGCCAAGTTTGTCAAAGTAAGACCGCGCCTTTTATGTGTGTGCCAACGAGCACGCTCCGCGAGCCTTTCCTGGATGATACTTTGCGCCGAAGTTTGCCAGAGCTAAGACTGGAACGATGCGTGCAATGCGGTTCATTATGGGCCAGCGATGCCCGGCGGGATGCGGAATTGTTGCTTGCAGCATACGCGCGCGTTCCAGATGATTATTTTGATGACCAAGCGACAAATCGGCGTGTGATGAGTTTTTATCAGATATTGGAAGAATTGTTGCTGCAACACACCCAAGGCCGAACGATTCTCGATGTGGGGTGCGGCACGGGTGCTTTTCTAGCATCGCTCTCAGATGCATGGGTGAAATTTGGTGTCGAACCCAGCCAGAGCGGAGCAAAGTTAGCCAATAGCCGTGGCTTAGATGTTCAATGTGGCACGCTGGAAAAGTGCCATGCCATGCCAAATGTAGATGTTTTAGTGGCACTTGATGTAATTGAACACTTAGTCAACCCCCACAACTTTATCGAAGCTTGCAAGCAGCGGCTTGCCCCTGGTGGGATACTATTACTTGTTACAGGAGATGCCATGGCATGGTCTGCGCAAGTTGCTGGCCCACAATGGTCGTATTTGCGCTGGTGCGGCCATGTCTCTGTGTTTTCCCGTATAGGCTTACAAAATATGCTGCAAATTCATGGATTGGAAAATGTTGCTTGGCGGCGGTGCGAGCACCCGGCAAGCCCGGGTTCTGTTGCGTGGTGGCGCACATATTTGCTCGAACCTCTCAGGTGGTTATTGGGGCGCCAGCAGTCATTGTATCCGTTTTGGTGCGATCATCAAATCGTAATATCTCGTTACTCAAATATCACTGAAAATGGCAAGCACTGTTGACCGCCATGATTATGTTGGCGCGCAGTATTTGTCGCAGCTTTCTGTTGTAACAACAATGGCCCGCAGATTATTTTATAATTTATGCTTGCTCAAAACCGTCTGTGCTTAATCAAGTCAATGACGTTAAGGCTTCAAGTACTACGCTGATGAAAAATAGATTGACAACCTGGGTGAAACGCCTTCTAGTCGCTATCAGAATAAAAAAAGAATTGATAGTGGTTATTATTTTAGCATTGACTACTAGGCTAACTTGGGTGGTTTACTGGAATGGTGATACCACTGGCATTGATGTTGGGCGCTACCTAGATCAAGCTCGCTCCATTGCCTATTACGGCTCTTTTATGTGGCAAGGCGTGCCTACAGCCGTAAATGGGCCATTATTTCCAGCCTTCCTCTCTTTTTTTTTCATCAAAACCAGGCAGAAAGCCAATTCCACATTTTACTGGCGCAACTTGTCAACTCACTATTTAGTGTTGCGACTGTATATCTTACTTACTACATCGCGCATTACTTATTTAGCAGTCAGATAGCGATGATTTCCGGCATAGGCATGGCGCTTGCGCCCATGTCCGCACGCTATAGTGCAATCTTACTTACGGAGTCGATGTTTACTTTTTTGGTTGCGCTAGCTTGCTGGTTATGGTTAATAAAAAAATGGAAATGGGCGGGATTTGTTTGGGGGATCTCGATACTGGTTCGCCCTAGCCCGCTTCTTTTTGTTATGATTTTGCCGATCTTACCACTTTTCGCAGTCAAGCTGAGGAGGGACGCTGTCTCGCTATCGTTGATGACGCTGGTGACTTTTATTGTTATTTCACCTTGGATTATCCGAAACGCTTATGTTTTTCATCAGTTTATCCCAGTCGCATCAAGTGGATATGGGAACAACTTATTGATTGGCTCGATAAATCTGAATATCAATCAGCCCATGTGGGATCAGGTAAATACCGCACGTTTAGTAAGCAAGGATGAACTGTCTGGTAAAAACGAATTTGATGCTGACAAAGTACTTTTGCAGAAAGCCCTAAAACGTATTAGAGAGTCTCCTTTACAATGGTTAATAGCTAGATCAAAACAATACCCTATATTTTTTGCAGACCTAGGGCAATATTTCTTTTCTGGGCCTGGAAAGTGGAAGACGACTGTCGTGACGGTCTTTCTGGCTGGGAATCTTATTATGTTGTTGCTCTCAGCGTATGGCTTGTATTTAGGAAAAGATAACTTTGTTGTGCACCTGCCAATCAGTTTGTGGCCAATATATATGACCCTCGTGCATTTACCGATGTGGGTTGAGCCACGATATAGCTTGCCAATGATGCCAATGTTAGCAATATTTGCATCTATTGGAATAAGCAAGTTGTTTACCATAATTAAACATAAATTTGTCTCGGCAGCAATTACAGTTACGACAAAATTATAAATGAAAATCACCGCTATTGTGACAGCTTATAACCGTACAAACCAAGCAGTTGACACGATTCGCAAGCTGCAAGATTGCCAGCCAGCTCCCGATGAAATCTTGGTGCACGTAGACGATAACCAGCAACAGTGCGCGGACGCCATTCGACAAGCTTTTCCTGAAATCATAGTGTTATTGAGTGAAACCAATGTCGGGCCGGGCGGTGGACGCAATAAGTTGATAACTGCGGCGCGGCATGAATATGTGGCGAGTTTTGATGACGACTCCTTTCCGCTCGACGCTGATTATTTCGCGCGTGTAAAGCAATTGTTCGAACAATTTCCTGAGGTAGCGATTCTTTGCGCGACTGTCTATCATCAAGGAGAGACCATTGCTGACGCGAAATGCACAGCCGCATGGGTCGCAGACTTTTCGGGCGGCGGTTGCATCTATCGGCGGACGCAGTTTCTTGCCACCAGTGGCTATGTTCCCTTGCCGATTGCCTATGGGATGGAAGAAGTAGACTTAGCGTTACGCCTGCGCGCTCAAGGCAGCAGGATATTGCGAACGCCGTGGCTGCGCGTTTTTCACGATACAGATTTGCAGCGACACAGCAGTGCGTCGATAACAGCAAATAGCATAGCCAATCTGGCGTTGCTCACGTACTTGCGTTACCCGCCTGCGGCTTGGCTGATTGGGTTAGGTCAATGTTTGAAGCGGGTGATTTGGTTGATTCAACAAGGGCGCTGGCACGGCATCTTGACTGGATTGCTCAAAACGCCGCAGCATCTGTGGGCGTATCGTAGTTATCGCCAAACGATCCCGGCAAACGCGCTGCGTTCTTATCTCAAGCAGCGACGCAACCCTGAGCAGGTGGCTGAGAAATGAAGGATGCGCGGCGGCGTCCCTGGTTCTGTTGCCAAATCGGCGCGCGGGAACATTATGCAGTAGCGCGCGCGCTACATTCCGCCAGCAGCTTGGCTGTTGGGGGTCTAGGTGGACTAATTACCGAAAGCTGGGTGCCGCCCGGGCATCCTCTGGGTTGGAAACTGAGCCTGCGCGAGCGTTATCATTCGGCGCTGGCGAATGCGCCGGTACATACTTGGAACTACGCCACGCTGGCTTTTGAGTTGGCGGCGCGGGCGCGTGGGTTGAGCGGTTGGCCGTTGATGTTGCAACGTAATCAGTGGTTTCAACAACGTGCATTGCGGGTGCTGGCAGAACATGCAGAGCAGTTGAGCCGGGAAGCGGAAGTTCGCCCCGCATTATTTGCTTATAGCTATGCGGCGCGCGAATTATTGCGGTTCGGCAAACAGCGTGGCTGGCTGGCGGTACTCGGACAAATTGATCCGGGGCCGGTGATGGAGCAACGAGCGAAAACGTTGGTAGAGCAGTATGGTGCTGGCGCGAAGGCGATGAATGCAATTCCAAAAGAATATTGGGATAGTTGGCGCGAAGAATGCGCTTTGGCTGATTGTATCGTCGTTAATTCCCAATGGTCGCAGGACGCACTTGTTTCAACGGGGATACCGTTGAAAAAGATCACCGTGATTCCGTTGGCTTTTACACCATCGCCTGCGGCAACTCAATTTGAACGCCAATATCCAGCCAGCTTTACTAAGGAGCGACCGTTGCGGGTGCTTTTGCTTGGACAGGTGACTTTGCTCAAAGGGATCTTACCGCTGCTTGCTGCCGCGCAGTTATTGGCAAATAAACCGGTGGAGTTTTTGATTGTCGGTGCGCGTCATGTGGATTTGCCGCAGCAATTGCTCAATCATCCACAGATAAAATGGATTGGCGCTGTCCCACGTAGCGAGACTGCGAGTTATTACCGGCAGGCAGATGTTTTTGTCTTTCCCAGCTTTTCAGATGGCTTTGGTTTGACGCAGTTGGAAGCACAAGCCTGGAAATTACCTGTCATCGCCTCGCGTTTCTGCGGAGATGTCGTACAGGATGGCGTAAATGGTCTTTTATTAAATGAACTGACCGGCGAGGCTATCGCAGATATTTTACTTGACCTGCGGCGCAATCCGCGCAAACTGCGTGATATGTCAGCGCATTCAGGTGTAGCTGACAAGTTTAGCCTGAATTCCGTTGGCTCATCACTGTTTAATCTATAAATCAATGCAATCATTTGTGATGGCAAAACCCGGCTCAAGCACAACCATAGCCACACAAAGTGGAACTACTAGCTACCCTTTGTTCGGGATTGCTTGCACAGTTTTAGGCACTATGCTGGCAGTACTGTACGTCCCATCTGATGTAGAACCCGAATGGGCGTTGCTCAATTCAGCCATATTGATGTCTATCGGCTTGGCCGCCGCACCTATAGCCGCAGCCCTGCGTGATCCAAAGTCAATCCTACGTGGTGAGCACCTATTGGCAATCGGGCCAATATATTGGTTGCTGCTGGACTTGCTGCAAGGCTCATACACGCTGGATACAATACAACCTGACGAGGCTGCTACCGCCTTTATTGGTATTGGTGTTTTTGTATCAGCGACATGGCTGGCAGCAAGCTATCGTGCCGTTAAAGTCCCAGCTTTTATCGCTAAATCTGTCGCGTTAGAATTTTCAGGTAATGTTTATTTTTATCTCGCCGTCATAGCATTTGTAATTGCAATGTTGAGATTTGCCATACCGTGCAACTTTAATGTGATCGAAATGTTTAGCTATCTGGGTGAAAATCGCTGGGCGGCACCCTGGGCGCGTGGCCAACTGGGCGGAGTAGATTCATTTCTCGATCATCTGCAATACTTTGGATATTTATTGCCGGTACTCACAGTTATCGTTGCCCGCTATACAGGCTGGGTTAATGGACGCATCATTATTTGCGCTGGAATGTCCATCATCATGACCCTCTTTCTCATGCAAGGCGGCGGCAGGCGGATTGTTGGTGTGGTGTTTGGTGCGGCCTTTATTTTATGGATATTGTCTGAAAAGAAATTACGAATTCAGCACATACTTATCATAGTGTTTGGGCTGAGTATGTTGCTGATACTAATGCAATTGATGGTGGAATATCGAGCTATTGGATACTCAGAAATAATTACCAGAAGTGATAGTAACGAGCAGATATTTGAACGTGATAAGTTACATGTCGACGATAATTTTTATCGTTTCTGCCAAATTATCAAATTCATTCCTGAATCATATCCTTACGTTTACCATCAATATATTATTTGGATACTGGTGCGGCCAATCCCACGCTTGTTTTGGCCGGGCAAACCGGTTGACCCAGGTTTTGATCTACCTACTGCATTGGGAGTAGAAGGAGTTTCCTATTCTAGTTCTGTGCTTGGCGAACTATACATGTCGGCCGGTCTCCTTGGCATAGCCCTCGGTGGATTGCTTTACGGCAGACTGTCAAGCTTGGCTAGTAGATTGCTGATTATGGGTAACACTTTTGGGGCGCTGGTGGTCTATAGCATCCTAATTATGGCGCTCTTTGCCGGGCTCAGGTCAATGTTAGAGTTAGTTCTTGTTAGCTATGCGATTCTGGCCTGGGTTGTACTTTCGCTGCTTTTTAGATCCTATCGCAGTGTGAAACCTCAGCCCACTAAAACATAACTGTTGAGCAACCAAAAATTGCGAGAATGTTATTCAACAATGTCAAATAACAATGACTCGCGTTACTTTCCATTGATAACCCGCTCTTCGCGTCATTTCTAAAAGCGGCAGTTAGGTGGGATGTGTCAGTAGCCCGCGCGTGAGCAAGGGCTTTACTGGCAGCAGACAGCCATTGCTCACGCGCGGGCTACTGACACGCCGTCCCACTCGATTTAGCCACTACCTGAATGTGTTTGCGCTGCTCAGTGCGGATTGAAATTCGAGTGCAAGGCCCCACCTTCCAATGCGATGACTTGCCCGGTCATCACGTCCGGCCCGGTAATGATGTTGAGGATCGCCGCCGCGACATCTGCGGGTGTACAAACACGGTTGAGCAAAACTTGCTGTTCGACTTTTTGCTTGGTGGCTTCATAGGCCGCTTCGCCCAAGCCTTCTTGCAGCCAGCGTCCGGTGATGAAACCGGGCGCCACCGCATTGACGCGCACCGTCGGCGCAAAGACGCGCGCCAGTGTGACGGTTAGGTTGTTGAGCGCCGCTTTGGAGGCGCAATAGGGAATTGAACTGCCAGTTCCGGCCAGACCCGCGATGCTCGAAACGTTGACGATTTCGCCGTTACCCGAAGCGAGCAAAGCCGCCCGTGCGGCTCGTGCACATTGAAACGGGCCCAGCAGGTTGGTGCCGAGAATACGTTGCCAATCATCAGCCGTGACGGCGTCGAGATCGGCGTGCTTGATAAACGAGGTCGTGCCGGCGTTGTTGACCAGAATGTCCAAGCGGCCAAACTCGCGCAGCGCCGTCTCGATCATCCGGCGGCAGGCCGCATCATCGGCGACATCAGCTTGCACCGCGCGGCCGCGCACGCCGAGGGCCGCCACCTCGGCGGCGGTTTGCTCCGCTTCCGCTTTTGAGCGGCTGTAGTTGATGAGCACCGCACAACCGTGCCGTGCCAATGCCAGAGCCGTAGCACGGCCTACGCCGGTTCCGCCGCCCGTGACGACGGCTGCTTTGCCTGTGATTTCCATGAGTACCGTTTCTTCCTAACTGCGCGGCAAGTTGCAACTCGCTGCGGCGTTGATTGATTGTTTGGTAGGTGATGGTATTGCTCAAGCCGTGCTTGGGCTGGTGATTCAACCGCTGTAATTTACGATTGAAGCCAGCGGAGCACAACAGCCAGACCTGCGAACTGGTGGCAGACTCAAATGAAATACTGCGAACAGTGCTCACAGTGCCGGATAATTGACACCAAAACGCTAAACTTATGTAACGTTTCGTCCGCCCACCCACACATAGACGCACGTTCATCTTTCACTAGATTCAGCAGCATTCCCACCACCATAGGAAAAATCAGCGTTTTCTGTCACTGGCAATAAAATGTCTGATGGCTGCGGATACGTGCGCGCGTTGTAAAGGCCTGCGGTTTCCCCCTCTATGCCTCGCCCGGTCGAGGTTATGTTTCCACGCTCTGCTTCTCTGAACAGCGGATTGGCTGAAGGATCTAACATCTCTTCAGGCTTTGCCGCTGAGGTATTGCTGAGCGCTGCCTTGAAATGCATCGCTCAGTAGCTACGCGCCGAGAGTTCAAATTTCTGGTGCCTGACCCGTAACTCAGCTCTGCTTTCAAAAAACAGCAGTTGCAAGTTGCTCGCGGCGCCAGCAAGACTTGTACAGACGGCAATCTTTGCGCAGCAAATTCTACTGGTTGCGGAGCATTATTTTTAGCGTCACGAATTCGATCTTTTAGCAGTAACGCCGCTGGCTTCGGCCAATCTTGCACTGCTTGACAGTGGCTGCCAGGGCGTTCGAGTTCAACGCTGAAGCAAACATAACCACGCAGATAATTCTCCCAACCCGCTACAGAAACAGATCAAAAGAAAGCAGGGACGAAAGTTCGCTCCTCGCTGTGTGGCGATTGCACGCTGTACCTGGTCGGAACAAACCGGTGCCTCAATCCACTAGGTATTTTTATATGGCAAGCAAAGGTCTTTTTGTTGGGGATGATGAAGCAGTCAAACAGCACTTATCAAACATCGAAGAAGCCGGCCAATTTCAATTCGAGTGCGTGGCTGCGGCGGAAGCAGCAAGCGGATTATTGACGCACCAGGCGTTCGACTTTTTGATCACCGAAGTGGATTTGCCCCAGTTATCCGGGCCGGAATTATTGGCTTGGTGTCAGCGGCATCAGCCACAGTTAGTCACCATCATGCTGACCGACCCGGGCGACACCGCCGTCGCCGTGACCGCGATGAAGCGCGGCGCGTCAGACGTTTTGACCAAACCGATTTCGAGTGAAGGCCTCAGCAGCGCACTCCAAAATGCTTTAAAGAATCCGGCGCCCAAGGCCGCCCCCATCATCAGTAACCACAATCTGCCAACGCCGCTGGTGGTGCATTCCGCGAAGATGCGCAAACTGTTCGAGCAGGCCAAAACCATCGCGCCCTTCAATACCACGGTGCTGATCACCGGCGAATCGGGGACGGGCAAAGAGTTGATCGCGCGCACTATTCACGAGCACAGCCAGCGCCGCCAGCGCAATTTTGTCGCGCTCAACTGTTCGGCAATCCCCGATCATTTGCTGGAAGCCGAATTGTTCGGCCACGTCAAAGGCGCTTTTACCGGAGCGCAGACCGCCCGCGAAGGCCGCTTTGAACACGCCAATGGCGGCACGCTCTTTCTGGACGAAATTGGCGAGATGAGCCTGCCGTTGCAGGCCAAGCTCTTGCGCGTGTTGCAAGAGCGCGAGTTTGAAAAACTCGGCTCGTCGCGCACGGTATCGGTGGATGTGCGCATCCTGGCCGCGACCAGCGCCGATCTCGAGCAAAAGATCAAGGACGGCAGTTTCCGCTTAGACCTCTATTACCGCTTGAATGTCGTGCACCTGCGCGTGGCGCCCTTGCGCGAACGCCGCGAAGCGATTCGGCCCTTGGCTGAACAACTGCTCACGCATTTCTGCGCGCACGCCGGTTTGCCGCCCAAACAAATTGATGAAGAAGTCATGAATGTTTTACAGGCCTATCACTGGCCCGGCAACGTGCGCCAGTTGCAGAACGCCATGGAATGCGCGGCGGCTTTTTCCGGCGCGGCCGGCACGCTCTATGTTTGGGACTTGCCTGAAGAGATTCGCGCTGGCGGCGTTGCCCGGGTCAAACCCGGCTTGGCGCTCAGCGCCGGAGTTGGCTTGGGTGTTGATGCGGCCCTGCTTGCGCAACAGGCCCTGCCGATCGAAGGCCTGAGCCTGGATGCGGTGGTGACCAGGCTCGAACGCGAATTGTTGTTGCGCTCGTTGCATCAGACCGGCGGCAACAAGATGCAGGCGGCCAAGTTGCTCAAGATGAAGCGCACTACCTTTGTAGAAAAACTCAAACGGCTGCAAATCGAAGAGTTCAATGAAGTGGCGGCGGCGGAACTGGCGGTGCACGCGCCTGGCAACGGCGCCTTTGTGCGGACGGCTGCGCACCAAGGTAGGGCAAACTGTTAGTTTGCCCGCCGGTCGCGGTAGCCAGTGCTTTCGGGGTCACCAGTGTTTTCGGCGTGCAGCGACGGCAAACTAACAGTTTGCCGTACATCGCTTC
This sequence comes from Acidobacteriota bacterium, assembly GCA_043740245.1. Lineage (GTDB taxonomy): Bacteria > Acidobacteriota > Blastocatellia > RBC074 > RBC074 > JACPYM01. The sequence goes on from JAYUCP010000624.1 coordinate 45,784, forward strand.
TTACCCTTGTTCGCCGGTGCGCGCCGGCACGGTCAGTTTGCCTGAGTTGCCCGGCTTGGCGGCTTGTCCCGGCGGAGTTAGCTTGCCGGTATTGCTTTTGACCGGCACCAGTACTTTGAGCGGCTCGACGATAGCGCCGCCGTCGCGGAAGTTTTTCAAACGCAAGCACAGCGAGCGCGTCACCTCTTGCCCTTTGGTCAGCAGCAACATTCCTTTCACGGACTTGACGTCCTCGGCCAGCAGCATATCGGGGGTGAGTTCGTCTATCCGGGCCAGCTTTAGCTCGTAGCGGATTTCATTTTTCAGGGCCAGTTCAAGCGCCGGAATGATTTCAGGATCGTACCAGTTGTGGCGCTCACGAATTTCTTCCATGGCCTCAAACCCGTTCAACAGCGATTCGGCCAGTTTGTCGTAATCGAGCGCCAGTTTCAGGATTCGGGCGCCCAGCGGGATTTCGTAGCCGCGCCGGTTATCAAAGGGCACGCCCGCGCCGTTAAAGAGCTTGTCCTGATAAGCAATGATCTCGGCCACCCCTTCCAGCCGCGGGATATGTCTGATCAGATCATGGCCGATTTGCGGATGGGCTTGCACCATCTTGATTTCCTGTGAGTTGAGCGAATGACCGCTGTAAACGCGCCACAGGGTTTCTTCGGGAATGGTGATGCAACCCAGTTGCGAGAGCATGGCGGCAAGTTCCACTTGCCAGGCGTTGTCTACCTTGAGGATCGTCGTAATCTGTTTGACCAGCCGCCGCACCCGCGACGCGCGGCCAAAGGCCGTCGGGTTCACCAGTGAGAGCATGTCGGTCAGTATCTGAATGCTGCCGTTCAAGGTTTTATTCAACAACTCTTTTTCGGCCGTCACCAGTTGGTACTGTTGCAAAGCGGCGTGGATGGCGCGCGCGAGCACGACCGGCGGGCAAGGCTTGGTCAGGAAGCGGAAGATCGCGCCGTCGTTGATCGCATCAATGGCGGTCTGTTGATCGGCGTTGCCGGTCAACATGATGCGCACGCTGTCGGGCGATTTCTCTTTCGCCTGGGCAAAAAACTCGACCCCGTCCATGCCGGGCATGCGCATATCGGAAATGATGACGGCATAGGGGCCCTGGCTGGCCAGCGCGATCAAACCATCGGGGCCACCCACGGCAGTCTCGATGTTGAACTCTTTTCGCAACGAACGTTGGTAGGCCTCCAGGATGTTTTGTTCGTCGTCCACAAACAGTATTTTCCCGTTCATCGCTATCAACCTCGCTTAAGCCGGCTGTGCCTCGGCGGCTTGCCGATAAATGTCAGTCCAAACCGGCAACCGGCCTTCCAGCCTGAGACTGCTTAAGTAATCCAGATCGAACGCTGGCTGGAAAGGAACCGAGCGGAGGGGCTGTTTTTCCCGGTCTAACGCGTTGGCAATGTGGACAGCCGTCAGCGGGCAAAACCTCTGGGTCTGTGCACTGGCTGGTTCATGATGAAACGCCACTGCGCCAACGATGGCATTGGAGAGTCCCCACAAGCCGAGTAAATAGGCGCCGACCTCACCGTGGGTGGCGCCAAAGACGCGCCGCTCAGCGTCTTTGATCGAGAGGCCTTCAGTCTGTGTAAGCTTAAGCATTTCCTGATAGGCTTGCGTCTGTTCAGTGGCCAGCACCAATTTCCCGGCATCGTGCAGCAAACCGGCGGTGAAGGCATCTTTGACGACTTCGTTATCCTGTTTTTCGGCTTGGGCAATGTGTTTGGCGGTCCAGCCGACCCGCAGGCTGTGATTCCAAATCTTGCTGGCCGAAAAACCTGGTATCTGTTCTGACTTGTAGCGTGAAAAAAGTTGAATGGTCAGCGTCATCGAAACCACCGCATCCAGGCCCAGCAGATTGACCGCGTCCACCGGACTGGAAATATGGCGGCGCAAACCGAAGAACGCCGAATTGGCAAGCTGCAAAATTTTCGCGGTCATGCCCAGATCACAGGCGACAATCTCGGCGATCTTTTTGATGGAGGAATTGGATGATTGCAACTCGGCCATCAGTTCGGTGTAAAGCGCGGGCAGCGTCGGTAGCGCGGTCAACTGGGAAACGAGCAGTTTGAGCGGCTCATTGGCCAACAACGCACGCACGGCGCAAGCCCGGTTAACGGCCAATGTGAGCCGGTCTATATCACAGGACTTCGCCAGGAATTGAAAATTCGGTTGGACGGTTTTGGTGATGGCGTCGTCGCTACCGGCAAGAGAGATCTGCACTATGTTGGGATAACGCTCTCTGATGGTGCGCAATAACTCCGTTCCATTTATTCCGGGCAGGCGCAGATCAGAGACCACCACGTCAAAGAGCTGCTGCGTCAGCAGCTCTAACGTCTCGGTCCAGTCGCTTGCGAATTCCATGATCCAAGTGGCCTGCCTCGGATGCAGCATGCGTTTCAGGTCGTCCAGTACTTTTGGTTCATCGGCCACAAAGAGAATTCGTTTTTGCATCTTGGTTTTTCAGGGTTAAGGCTTGCGCAGGGCAAGCGGGGAGCGTTCGGTGTCGCGCCCAAATTTTTGTGGCGCGACATTTTTCTTGCCCTTTCGTTTCCGGGCGGTGGCTAAATCGAGTGGGACGGCGTGTCAGTAGCCCGCGCGTGAGCAAGGGCCGTTTGCTGCCAGTAAAGCCCTTGCTCACGCGCGGGCTACTGACACATCCCA
>JAYUCP010000625.1:0-19180 GCA_043740245.1 Acidobacteriota bacterium
AAAATCTTTTTCATCCGGGTCGGATTTGTGTTACCTGAACCTGCACCGAGCGGCAGCCTAAAGTAACTTAATTTCTCAATTTTTCGCCAGTGTCCAGTAGATAAAGCCGACGCTTTGATCTTCCACAGCGGCTGCCATGTTCGCATTCACCTCAGTCGGATTCGATTGCTCAAAGGGCCGCCCCATACTGTCATAGAAGGTGTACTGCAAACTCAGCCCGCCCACACTGCCGGGATGGTCTTTCTCAACTGCCCAGGCGCGGCCATAGCCATCCAGGTGGGCGGCGGAAAAGAATTCAGCTTGTCCTTGTTCAATCGTCGTATAGGAGACGCGTTCGATGTTATCAAGATCATACTCATAGCGTGTGTAAGCTGGCACAGGTGCCCCGTTCGGGAGCGGCACGTTGGTGGTGGAGCGCTCCAAACGTCCGATGGAATCATAGAGGTAGTTGATGGTAGCAGGGGCGGCATCCTGTGGCCGTTTTGGCGTAGTCGTTTGGGTAACCAGTCCCAACGAATAGCCATACTGCGTCTGCGCATAATAACGTTGATCGGTCAGTCGCGTGCCGACAGGGCCATCCGGGCTGGCGACTCTGGTGGGATAAGCCCGTGTCGGCATGGCGGGTGGGACACAGTTCTGACAATAGACAAAATTATCGTCATAGCTGATGTCCGTTTGCGCAGGGCCGGTTTGTGCATTGCCGGAATCACGCTGAAAGATCACTGAGCCGGAAGTGTTGTAACCCAATTTGGTGACCACCGCTAGACCTGCATTCGTGGCGGCATCCGCATCCCAACGCTGCACGCTGGTCAAGTTCCCGCGCATAAGATAGCTCTGGTTAAAGACGGTAGATTCGTGATTGATCACCGGTGTCTGAAGCACCAATTGCTCGCCTGATTCGTCATAGTAGTATGTGACCTTGGCTTTGATGGCCCCCTGATCATCTGCGTAAAGTGTGCGCTCGCCGACCAAGCCGATGATCCAGCGGTCAGGCGTGTTGTCCGGGTTGAGTTGCACATACGGCACACTGCCATTGGTCGTGGTATAGCTGAGCTTGGTCGTGCGGTAGACCGTGCTGCCACAGCCGTTGTATTCCCTGATGGACTCCGGCTGCGAGTAGGTCGCGGTGGAGGTATAACTGGTCGTCGTCCTGCGGCAATTACTGGCATCGTCAGAGATCGTTGACGTGGTGACGCGCGGATTGCGTTGGTAGCTTAAAGCCTCGTCATCTTGTGTCCACGTGACTTCAGTCTTTTTCTTCTCAGCACCATTTGAAGACTCCTTGATGGCGGACTTCATCAACAAGCCACGTTTCCAGCTATTCATGGCATAGGTCTCGTTGACGGCGGTGCCGTCCGGCAGTACGACTTGCCCGGATATGCAGCCTGTGCAGACTGAAGCAGCATCTTGGTTGCGAGTATAAGTGCGCGTGGTGTGCAACCAGTTATAGACATAATCATCACGTTTGGTAAAACGCGGGCAATCCGTAAGTCCAGTGGGTGAGAAGGGCAAGTTATAAAGGACAAGACTTAAGCTAAGGCTGCTCCCCCCGCGGTGTTCAATCTGATAGATCTGACCAAGACGCGAATAACTAAAGCGATAGTCTGTCCCATCCGCCAGAATAACACGGCTGAGCATTTCCTGAGTAACGGCAGGCCCTGTTGGCTCCAAGTTTTGAAACGTACTTGGCGTAACGGTAATAACGACATTCGACCACTCGAACATAGTCCAAGTATAATCAACCTGTGTGGAAATGGTGTCATTGCAAGTGCCATTATTAACGCAGTGGTAAATCTTCTTCAGGTGGTTATAGGGGCTGTCGTATTTGAAATTGATGACCCGCCCCAGCGTATCCGTAACCGTCGTGATTGCTCCTGTCCCAGCATTGTAGGTAGCGCTGATGTAATTGCCGTTGCGATCTGTGATTTTAGTGCACCGATACCCCGCGTCCGTAGGTATGAATAACATCCTTGTTCCATCTGGCGCATAAAGCGTCATTTGAATCATCTGGCTATTCGATGTATCAACTTTGAGGCGCAGGCGGGAAGAGTCAACTGACTCATAGATGTTAGTAGCACTCCCGCCAACGCCTGCCATATTGTTGCGCAATTCGACCCGCCGGCCTGAAGGCAAAATAAGCATGTAAAATGGTGTTGGCGCTGGCGTGTCGTAACGGTAATAACTGCCATCTATTACGGGGAAGCCCAGCCGAAAGCCGGGACTTAGAGAGCCATTATTATCGGTGTCAAAGCCGATGAATGAACCGGCCTTGGTCCAAACCAGCGAGTTGTAGGCCAGCCCAAGATTGAGGTCGAGACCCGCGCGTCCCGGCAGACTGACCAGCGGAAGATTCCAATTGTAATTGCCTGAAAGTAAATCTTCGCCAGGTTCGCCGATGCGATTAATCGGATCAAGCCGCTCAAGCCCGTAATTGACGGCGTAAACGCTGATCGAAGCACTTGTCGCAACAGAAGTAAAGCCATTGTTCAGTAGATAACGCAGTTCATAAGTCCCGCTCCCATATGGAGCCTGGAACGTCAAGCTACCATTGGTTGCGCCGTTGGTAGAACCCCACACGACGAAGGCATCGTTTTGCGCGCCTACTGGAAACAGCCCAATCCAATCATCAATGGAGGTGTTGCCCGCCGTGACTGACCAGGTGGCCGTAATTGTGCCACCTTCCTGCAAGCCAGCAGGTGATCTGGTGAGCGTGACTGTTGGCGGCGGGGCGAAGAAACCAACTACATCAATCACCAGGTCGGTTGTCGTTGTTGCAAAGATTTTGAAGGCCCCGTCCGCTGCCCCCAAGGCCACCGTGACATGCCGGTTATGGACTTGCCCCGCAGTGTAGTGCGAGACGGTTGGCAACGGTTTGACGATGCCGCTCTTCCATAAAGCGAGGTCGCCAGGGCTCGGGTCGTTGACTACGGTCGCATTGCCCACAATAGCCAACGCATCGCTATCTATGGTCAGCCCGTCGCACAAACCACGCGCCGGTTGCGTGTACTCCAGTGGCGGGGTAATTGGCGCGCCGGGCTTGTAACAGCCGACTGGCAGGTTGGGTCGCGTCTCTAACAGCCGCACTGGGTGTGCCAACGGGCTGAACAACAGCCCGGCGCCATTCACATCGCTGGCTTCGGGGCTGTAATAACCCAGCACGTCCACGGTCAAGTTTGTCGTGGCTGTCGTGAAGATTTTGAATTCACCAGTTGTCGAGAGACCTACGGTAAAGGGCGAGTTGAGAATCGCGTCCGTGGTGAAGTTTCCGCTTGAGACCAGTGGCTGTGCTGCGTTGGCTGGCCAGAGGGTTATGTAACCATCGCTGGCCGGATTAATTACCGTAGCGTTACCGACAATGGATTGCGCCGCCGTCGGAATAGTGACGCCGTCACAAGCTCCCTTCGCCTGTTGTGTGCGTGTGGCGTTGGCCCCGAGTTGCGCACCCGTGTTGAAGCAGCCTGTCAGCCCTGAACGCGTTTCGAGCAAGCGCACCGGTTTGGGCAAAGGATGGAAGTACACGCCACTCGTGGCAGGCGGGGCGTAATAGCCGGACACGTCCACCACGACATGTGTGGTCGCGGAGGAGAATATCTTGAAGGCTCCATCCGTCGCGCCCACGCCTATAGTAAAAACATTGTTGATAATTTCGTTGGTGCTGAAGTTGGTCGTGGCGATTGTCGGTTGCACGGCATCACTCGGCCAGAGCGTTAGATAGCCGCCGTTTGATGGCACGGGCGTGATGTTACCGGTGATGACTACCGCGTTGGCAGGGATATTACAGATGCCGCGCGCCGTTTGCAGTATTGATGTATTGCCAGTGATCGGCTGACTATTGTTGACGGTGCATGCGTTCGGGCTGACACCCGTGCCGCGCGTGTCGAGCAGGCGCACCGGTGCGGGCAGCGGGTAATACATCAAGCCGCTACTGGAAAGAATTTGGTTGGGCCGTTGTTGACTGACTCTCCGTTCGTTGTGACGGTTACACACGCGATCACGCGGAGAGCACTTTGTTGAATCCGGCGGTTCCGGCACATTGGGTGGTTGGGTAGGCCGCGTATGATATTTGGCTGAACCGGTGATGGTCTTGCCTTCGATCCTTGGGCGACTTTGCACCGCGCCTGTTTGTTTACTGCTGGAACTGACCGGCAGTGTCAGGCTGGAAAATAGCAGGGCCGAACAAAGCAAATAGCAGGCAAAACGATTCACTGGCGTCTTCACTCTCAACATGGCTCACTCCTTTTCAGGCCGCGCTCGTTTGGCGAACGAGCCGCAAGCTTGCTGGTGACAATTGTTGCTGAAACTAATTCTGAAAGTTAGGGCTAACGCTGATTGAACTTTTTTTCCGAGTAACTTTTGTTATTCGCCCGAATAACATCTGCTGACGGGGCGCACGGTACTCCAAGTGCAGGGGAGGGCGTCAAGTGAAAAAATCGGCGGGCGGGTTAAGCGTAGATTTCAAAGCGAAAAAAACAAAGAGCCGCAGCGCTTGCGCGCTGCGGCTCTTTGGCGGATCAGGTTAGCACGACGGTCTTATGCGAGATCGTCGTCCTTGATGTCGAAGGCAAATTCTTCTTCGTTGATTTCAGGCAATTCCTGTTCTTCACCGAGGAAGCTGTCTTCTTCGTTCTCTTCGGCATCGGCATCGAATTCTTCATCCGGCACCGGCACGGCGCGGCCGGCGGTGGCGGCGACCATTTGTTCGATGTAACTCTGCGTGTCGTCCACCTCTTCGGCCTTGGTGTCTTGCATGGTCGGGTCGTGCAGCACCTTGACGTTGCGGTAATACTCCATGCCGGTGCCCGCCGGGATGAGGCGGCCCATGATGACGTTTTCTTTCAGGCCGCGCAGATAATCGGTGCGGCCTGAAATCGCGGCTTCGGTGAGCACGCGGGTCGTCTCCTGGAATGAGGCGGCGGAGATGAACGATTCGGTCGAGAGCGACGCTTTGGTAATGCCCAGCAACAGCGGTTCGGCCGTCGCTTGCTGGCCGTCTTCGGCTTCGACGCGGGCGTTCTCGTCGGCGAAGCGGAAGCGGTCAACCTGTTCCTCGAGCAGGAACTCGGTGTCGCCGACGTCCTTGACGCGCACCCAGCGCAACATCTGGCGGACGATCACTTCGATGTGCTTGTCGTTGATGTGCACACCTTGCAGGCGGTAAACCTCCTGGATCGCGTTGACCAGATAACGTTGCAGGGCTTCCATACCTTGCACGGCCAGGATGTCGTGCGGGTTGAGCGGGCCGTCCATCAACGGTTCGCCGGCGCGCACGCGGTCGCCCTCTTGCACGTTGATGTGGGTGCCGCGCGGCACGCCGTATTCGCGCTCTTCGGCGTTTTCGCCGACGACGCTGATTTTTTGCGAGCCTTTGGTGATGTTGCCGAATTTAATGGTGCCGTCAATCTCGGACATGATCGCCTGCTCTTTGGGCTTGCGGGCTTCAAACAGTTCGACGACGCGCGGCAGACCGCCGACGATGTCTTTGGTGCGCGAGGCTTCGCGCGGAATCTTGGCGATCACGTCGCCGGGCGCGACCACGTCGTTGTTGTTGGCCATCAGGTTGGCGCGGATCGGCATGGTGTAGGACTTGAGCACTTTGCCCGCGTCGGTGCGAATCTCGATGCGGGGCTGGCGTTTGTCGTCCGGCGAATCCATGACGATGGGGCGCGTCATACCGGTCACTTCGTCCACTTCTTCGTGAACCGTGACGCCTTCGAGCAGGTCGCGCCAATGCACGTGGCCGCCGACTTCGGTGAGGATCGCGTTGGTGTACGGATCCCACTCGGCAATCTTCTGGCCTTCTTCGACGCGGCCGTGGTCTTTGAAATTGATCGTCGCGCCGTAAGCAATCGGGAAGCGATCCACTTCGCGGCCGCGGTCGTCAACCACCAGCACGGAGCCGTTGCGGTTCATCGCCACGATCTTGCCTTCACGGTTCACGATCGTGTTGAGGTTGTCGTACTTGAGCGCACCGGGCAGGCGTGCTTCGTGCGAAGACTGTTCGGCCACGCGCGAGGCGGTGCCGCCGATGTGGAAGGTGCGCATCGTCAACTGGGTGCCGGGTTCGCCGATGGATTGGGCGGCGATGACGCCGACAGCTTCGCCGATGTCCACCTTTTGGCCCGTGCCCAGGTTGCGACCGTAACAGAGAATGCAGCAGCCGCGCCGCGATTCGCAGGTCAAGACCGAGCGAATGCGCAAACGTTCGATACCGGCGTTCTGGATTTCGGTCGCGGTGTCTTCGTCAATGGTCACGCCGGCGCTGGCCAGCAGTTCGCCATTGATCGGGTCAAGCACGTCTTCGAGCGCCACGCGGCCGATGATGCGTTCACGCAAGCCTTCGACGATGTCGCCGGCTTCGATGATCGCTTCGGCCCAGATGCCTTTGATCGTGCCGCAATCGGGTTCGCTGATGATGACGTCCTGCGCCACGTCAACCAGGCGGCGCGTCAGGTAGCCTGAATCCGCTGTCTTGAGCGCCGTATCGGCCAGGCCTTTGCGCGCGCCGTGCGTCGAGATGAAGTACTGCAACACGTCGAGGCCTTCGCGGAAGTTGGCGCGGATGGGCGTCTCGATGATTTCGCCCGAAGGCTTGGCCATCAGGCCGCGCATGCCGGCGAGTTGGCGAATCTGCTGGTTGTTACCGCGCGCGCCGGAATCGGCCATGACCAGGATCGGGTTCAGTGTGCCTGATTCTTTTTCGCGGCGGCCCATTTCCTTGAACATCTCGTCGGCGACCTTTTCGGTCATCTCAGACCAGATGGCGACGATCTTGTTGTAGCGTTCGCCGTTGGTGATGACGCCTTCTTTGTACTGCTCTTCGACCTTGATGACCTCGTCGTCGGCGCTCTTGACCAGCGCTTTTTTGTCGGGCGGCGTGACCATATCGTCAATGCCGATTGAAAGACCCGCGCGCGTGGCGAAATTGAAGCCGAGCGTTTTCAGACTGTCGAGCGTCTGCACCGTCAGCACGTGACCGAGGCGCAGGAAGCAGTAATTGACCAGCGAGGTCAGGCCCTTCTTCTTGAGCATGCCGTTGATGTAAGGCATCTCATCCGGCAGGGCTTGGTTGAAAATCACGCGGCCCACCGAAGTGTTGATCGTGCGGTCAACGTCTTTGACCTGGGCCTTGATGATGTCCTGGTTGTCGCGTTCGGTGTCTAGGTCAATCAGGCGGCCCGTATAGCGCAGCCGGATTTTGGTTTGCGTCGTGACCGCTTTGGCATCGAGCGCGAGCAACACTTCGTCCATCGTGGCGAACGCGAGGCCCTCGCCTTTGGTGCCTTCGAGCGCGCGCGTCAGGTAATAACAGCCGAGCACGATGTCTTGCGAAGGCACGGCAATCGGCTGGCCCGACGCGGGCGACAGGATGTTGTTCGACGACAGCATCAAGACGGTCGCTTCAATTTGCGCTTCGGGCGAGAGCGGCACGTGCACGGCCATCTGGTCGCCGTCGAAGTCGGCGTTGAATGCCGTGCAAGTCAGCGGATGCAGCTTGATGGCTTTGCCTTCGACCAGCACCGGTTCGAAGGCTTGAATGCCCAGGCGGTGCAACGTCGGCGCGCGGTTGAGCAGGACGGGATGGTCTTTGATGACCTTTTCCAGAATATCCCACACGACCTCGTTTTGTTCTTCGACCAGTTCTTTGGCCTGCTTGATCGTCGCGGCGTGGCCCTCGGCTTCGAGCCGGTTGTAGATGAAGGGCTTGAACAATTCGAGCGCCATCTTCTTCGGCAAGCCGCACTGATGCAGCTTCAATTCGGGGCCGACCACGATCACCGAACGGCCCGAATAATCCACGCGCTTGCCCAGCAGGTTTTGGCGGAAGCGGCCCTGTTTGCCTTTCAACGTGTCGGACAGCGATTTGAGCGGGCGGTTGTTGACGCCGCGCAGCACGCGGCCACGGCGGCCGTTGTCAAACAGCGCGTCCACGGCTTCCTGCAACATGCGCTTCTCGTTGCGCACGATGACTTCGGGCGCCTTGAGTTCGATCAGCTTGGACAAGCGGTTGTTGCGGTTGATGACGCGGCGATACAGATCGTTCAAGTCGGAGGTGGCGAAACGTCCGCCATCGAGCGGCACCAGCGGGCGCAGTTCGGGCGGAATGACCGGGATCACATCCAGGATCATCCAGTTCGGCTGGTTGCCGGATTTGCGGAACGAGTCAACAACCTTGAGGCGCTTGGAGAACTTGAGCTTCTTCTGCTGGCTCGTCTCGTTCTTCATCTTGTGGCGCAGTTCTTCGGCCAGTTCGTCAATCTCGACGCGCTGCAGCAGGTACTTGATCGCCTCGGCGCCCATGCGGCAAACATCTTCGTTGAACTTGCCGGGGAACTCCGTCTTCATCTGGCGGTAGCGTTCGTCGCTCACCATCTCGCGCTCTTTCAGCGGCAGGCCGAGTTCGGCGATTTCCTTGCTGTCGGCGATGACGATGTAGTTCTCGAAATAGAGCACCTTCTCCAACTCGCGCAGCGGAATGTCGAGCAGGTGGCCGATGCGCGAGGGCAGGCCCTTGAAAAACCAGACGTGCGAACACGGGCTGGCGAGTTCGATGTGGCCCAGGCGTTCGCGGCGCACTTTGGCCTGCGTGACTTCGACGCCGCACTTATCGCAGACCACGCCGCGATGCTTCATGCGTTTGTATTTGCCGCAAAGGCATTCCCAGTCGGTGACCGGGCCGAAGATGCGCGCGCAAAACAAGCCGTCGCGTTCGGGCTTGAAGGTGCGGTAATTGATCGTTTCCGGCTTGGTCACGTGCCCGTGCGACCACGCTTTGATCTTTTCGGGCGAGGCCAAGCTGATGCGGATGGATTTGAAATTGGGTACCAGGGTCTTTTCGCCAGAATATTTGTACATTTGTTTCCTCCCCAGTTGTGGGCCCCTGTTTGGGGTAAAGCGAGATTGCCTTCTCTATGCTTGCGGAACTTGCTCAAAGAGATTCACGATGCTTTTCAGCATGCCGAGAATCTGCTCGACAGCAACGATGTAATAACGGTTGGTCTCAAGCGTGACCTGTTGTCCGTCCAGCTTGATGAACTGCCAGTCTTCGCCGGTCGTCACACAGCCGAACACTGGCAACTCAAGCCCGCCGGTCTTTTGGTTGAAAATCTGCGCCCCGACCATTTGCGCGATACATTGACCAAGCCCCAACTCGATGTCGTTTTTCTTGGCCTCGACCAGCGTCATAATCGGCGCGGTCAACAGCGGCGTCGACTCGGAATGGGTCAGGATAAAATCGCATTCCCCCGTCAATCCGCGCGCCGCATCCGAATCCAGCGTCTGGCCGGAATAAATGTAGAACTTTTTGCCGGTCACCGTGCGCGCAGCCAGTAACACCGGCGCCACGATGAATTCCGAACGCGCTTTCTCTGAAGTCAGACCAATCGGCATGCCATCATTCAACGCGTCGCGGAGCGATTGTGGGGCCTCCACCGGTTCAACCTGAGCAAAGAGCCGCTCGTGCCGGACTTTCAGCCCCAAGTCGGTGCGAATGCTTTCCAGTGTGAAATCTTTGTACGTCATATCCCAGCCGTACCCGGTCGCTACCACTCCCGGTACCAATGGGCGAACAGCGACGCCCTTGTGCTTCGTTTAAACTGTGCTGGCAACTGGTTGTCTGCCGGTTACCGCGCGCGCCGAGCGCGCCAGGGCGCGGCTTTTCATCAACCGGTCAGTTTTTGGGTCTACCGCAATTCCGGCGGCTTCCAAAACGAGACACCCGATCAACGGCTCGTAATAATCGCCGTCCGCAGGCTCCATCTCCATAAAAACCGCTTCGGTATAAGCCGGCGGAAACCCTTCCAATTCGACCTTCACCGGCCCATAAACGTCAGCCGCGACTGTTTCCTGGGTGGCGATCAGCAGTTCGGTCTGCCGGATCAAGTCCAGCTTGCCCAACTGGCCTTGCCAAGCCGTGGGCAGCGTCAGATATGAGGCGCCGGTATCCACCAGCGCCTCGCATTGAATGACTTTTGTCGGATCGAACAGGTTGGTGATTGTCGTTGGTGAATACGTCAACCCCATAACTCACCTCCACTGCTTGTATTCCAAAAGTACTATGCTTCCTGCAACTGCTCCTGCTGCAACTCCACGTCCAGACAGAGCGATTGCAATTCGCGGATCAGCACGTTGAACGATTCGGGCAGGCCCGGCTCGAAGTCCGATTCGCCTTTGACGATGGCTTCGTAAATCTTCGAGCGTCCGGCCACGTCGTCCGATTTGCAGGTCAGCAGTTCTTGCAGGATGTGCGCCGCGCCGTATGCTTCGAGGGCCCAGACTTCCATTTCGCCGAAGCGCTGGCCGCCGAATTGCGCCTTGCCGCCGAGCGGTTGCTGCGTAATCAGGCTGTACGGGCCAATCGAACGCGCGTGAATCTTGTCGTCCACCAGATGCGAGAGTTTGAGCATGTAGATGTACCCGACGGTCACCTTTTGCTCGAACGCATCGCCTGACAAGCCGTCGTAAAGGATCGTCTTGCCCGACTCGTCAACCATCGTGGGCATGCCGCCCTCGTTCATCAACTTGTCGTTGGCTGCGCGCAGCAGGCGTTTGATCTCGCTTTCCGGCGTGCCGTCAAAGACGGGCGTCGCAAAGCTCATGCCCAGCACCTTGGCGGCCCAGCCCAAGTGCGTTTCCAGGATCTGCCCCACGTTCATACGCGAAGGCACGCCCAGCGGGTTGAGCACGATCTCGACCGGCGTGCCGTCCGGCAGATAAGGCATGTCCTCTTCGGGCAGGACGCGGGCGATGACGCCCTTGTTGCCGTGGCGGCCGGCCATCTTGTCGCCGACCGAGAGTTTGCGCTTCATCGCCACGAAGACCTTGACCATCTTGATCACGCCGGGCGCGAGTTCGTCGCCCTTCTTGATCTTGTCTATTTTCTCTTCGTAGAGGTGTTCGAGAATCGCGATCTGGCGCTCGGTGCGCTGTTCGAGGTCTTTGATCTCGGCGGAAACGTCGCGCGCGCCACTGACTTCGATCTTCTTCAGCGCGTGAATGTCCACGCCTTCCAGCATCGCGCGGGTCAGCTTCGTGCCCTTTTCGGCGATGGTGGCGTTGCGATAGACGAGGTCGTTTTCGACCTTGCGGCCATCCAGCAATTCGTAGATGCGCTTGTTGCGCTCTTCTTCGAGGATGCGGATTTCGTCGTGCAGGTTCTTGCGCAGTTTCTCTTCTTCGCCGCTCTCGATGGAGATGCTGCGGGCGTCCTTGTCCTGCCCTTTGCGGGTGAAGACCTTGACGTCCACGACCGTGCCTTCGATGCCGGGCGGGCAGTTGAGCGAGGCGTCGCGCACATCGCCGGCCTTTTCGCCAAAGATCGCGCGCAACAGTTTCTCTTCCGCCGTCAATTGGGTTTCGCCTTTGGGCGTGACCTTGCCGACCAGAATCGAGCCGGGTTTGACGTGCGCGCCGATGCGGATGATGCCGCTCTCGTCCAGGTCGCGCAGCGAGGCTTCGCCGACGTTGGGAATATCACGCGTGATTTCTTCAGGGCCGAGCTTGGTGTCGCGGGCTTCGATTTCCAACTCTTCGATGTGGATCGAAGTGTAGTAGTCGCCCTTGACCATCTTCTCGGAAATCAGGATCGCGTCCTCGAAGTTGTAACCGCGCCACGGCATGAACGCGACCATCACGTTGCGGCCCAGCGCGAGTTCGCCGCCGTCGGTGCAAGGGCCGTCGGCGATGACCTGGCCTTTGCGCACCTGCTCGCCGCCGCGCACGATGGGCTTTTGGTTGATGCAGGTGTTCTGGTTCGAGCGTTTGAACTTGATCAGCGGATAGATGTCCGCCGTCACTTCGCGCGAGAGCGTGCCGTCCATGTTGTGGTCGGCCTTGATGATGATGCGTTCGCTGTCCACCGTGTCCACGATGCCGTCGCGGCGAGCGACCACCACCGCGCCCGAATCTTGCGCGGTGACTTTTTCCATGCCGGTGCCGATCAACGGTGCCTCGGCGCGCAACAGCGGCACGGCCTGGCGTTGCATGTTCGAGCCCATCAACGCGCGGTTCGCATCGTCGTTTTCGAGGAAGGGAATCAACGAAGCGGCCACCGAGACAAGCTGTTTCGGCGACACGTCCATGAATTCGACTTCGGGACGCACAGCCAGCACGAATTCACCGGCTTTGCGCGCGTTGACACGTTCGCCGACGATGTGGCCGGTGGCATCGAGTTCGATGTTCGCCTGACCGATCAGGTACTTGTCCTCTTCCCAAGCCGACAGATAAAACGGCCAGGGTTCAAAGGACACCGGTTTTTTGTCGGCGCCGAGTTTCTTGTTGACCTTCTCGATCTCTTCGAGCGGGATGTGCTGGCCCGGTTTGTAGGTCGTATCGCCCGGATTGATGACCTTGATGTATTCGATCACGCGCCCGCTCTCGACCTTGCGGTAGGGCGATTCGATAAAGCCGAACTCGTTGATGCGCGCAAAGCATGACAGCGACGAGATCAAGCCGATGTTCGGGCCTTCAGGCGTTTCAATCGGACAGATGCGGCCGTAATGCGTCGGGTGCACGTCGCGGACTTCAAAGCCCGCGCGTTCACGCGACAGACCGCCTGGGCCAAGCGCCGACAGACGCCGCTTGTGCGTAATTTCCGACAGCGGATTGGTCTGATCCATGAACTGCGAGAGTTGCGACGAACCGAAGAATTCGCGCACCGCCGCCGTGACCGGCTTGGCGTTGATCAAGTCGCGCGGCATCGCCGTCTGCATCTCTTGATGGATGGACATTTTCTCTTTGATCGCGCGTTCCATACGCACCAGGCCGAGCCGGAATTGGTTTTCCAGCAACTCGCCCACGGCGCGCACGCGGCGATTGCCCAAGTGGTCAATGTCGTCGTCGCCGTAATAAACCGCGCGCCCATCTTCCATCGTGACTGGTTCGTTGCGCAGGCCCAGCTTCTTCAGCTTCAGCACATATTCGATCACGTCGAAAAAGTCGGAAGGCGAAAGCAGCGGATCGTCCAGCCGCGCGCGGTCGGGGCGGCCCATCTTGATGTTGAACTTCAAACGGCCCACGCGCGAGAAATCGAATTTGCGCGCGTCGAAGAACATCCCGTGGAAGAGCGCGTTCGAGGTGTCCAGCGTCGGCGGATCGCCGGGCCGCATCTTGCGGTAAATCTCGATCAACGCCTCTTGCGGCGTCTTGATCACGTCTTTGCGCACCGTCTGGCTCAACGTCGGCCCCGCGTCATCTTTTTCAGGGAAGAAGATTTCGAGCGATTCGATGCCCGCTTCCACAACCTTGGCGATAGTCTCGGCATTCAATTCGGTATTGCTTTCGGCCAGCACTTCGCCATCGCTGGTATTGACCAGATCGTTGAGCGTGGAGGCGCCTTCCAGGTCGTGAACTTTGACTTCGACTTCGTTGATCTTCGCGTGTTGAATCGCTTCAAAGGCCGTCGAGGTGATTTTCTTGCCGCTCTTGACGATCACGTTGCCCTTGGCGTCCGCGATGTCGGCGGAGGCGCGCGTGCCGAGCAGGCTCTTGCTGACGGTCCAGAACAGTTGGCCTTTGTTCACGCGGACTTTGTCTATGGTGTAAAACTTCCGCAGGATGTCTTCGTCCGTTTTCAGGCCCAGCGCGCGCAGGAAGATCGAAGCCAGGAACTTGCGCTTGCGGTCAATGCGCACATAGAGCAGGTTCTTCACGTCGTATTCGAATTCGACCCACGAGCCGCGATAGGGAATGATCTTCGCCAGGAAATAGGTGTTGTTGGCGGCTTTCTCATAGAACACGCCGGGTGAACGATGCAGTTGCGAGACGATGACGCGCTCGGTGCCGTTGATGATGAACGTGCCGTTCTCTGTCATCAGTGGCAAGTCGCCGAAATAGACCTCTTCCTCTTTGATGTCGCGGATGGATTTCTGCGCCGTTGCTTCATCCTTATCCCAGACAGTCAGCCGAATCTTGACGTGCAGCGGTACGCTGTAGGTCATCCCGCGTTCCTGGCACTCGTGCACGTCGTATTTGTGCTTCAAGCCCACCGGCTCACCGCAGTTGTCGCAGGTGATGACGAGGTTCTTGTTGTACGAACCGCAGGTGTGGCAAATGATGTCATCGCTGGAGAGCGGATTGACGCGGATGACCTGGCCGCACTGCTTACAGTTCGAGCGCAGGTGATGCAGCCCTTGCAACTGGCCGCACTTGCACGTCCAGTTGCCGATGCGGAACTCGACGAATTCCAGCGACGAGGTGTCGCGGAAGTCCGAGATAGGGAAGGTGGATTTGAAGACTGCCTGCAACCCGACGAGGTCGCGTTCGTTGGGCAGCAAATCCATTTGCAAGAAGCGCTCATAGCTTTCGCGCTGAACTTCGATCAGGTTCGGAATACGCACCGTCGTGCGAATCTTCGAGAAATCGAACCGTTCCGGCTTGGCGCCGTTCGTGCTGCTCCTGCCTGTTTCGTTATTTGCCGTGATCTCGATAGACATTGTGGGTATCCTTCAATCAATGCTAAGAATGCCAGTGTTGGCGCTGCTGGTTGAATAGAACGTGCTGCGATGCGATGTTTGATTTTCAGTTGCCCGCTAGCTCAAATCATCTCTGCCAGAAAGAGTTATGCAATCCAAGACGGTTTTGGAAACGACAAAAGGCGGCGAGGCACAAATAGTCCCTCGCCGCGTTTGGCGGTGTTTTTGAAGTTTTGCCGAATTGGTTCCCTTGAAACTTGCCGATGCCTGTATCCCGTGGGATGCCCGAAAACCGCTTGTCCCTAGCCCGCAAGCGGCAAGTCATTTGTTCCGTATCCAACGTCCGTCCCTTTGATTGCGAAGCAGCCTTGTACCACATGACTGCGCGGCAACTCAAACGAGACGGACGCGGAACGGAAAAATTTTACGCTAACCTGTCCGCACCACTGCTTACTTGAGTTCGACAGCCGCGCCAGCCTCGGCAAGTTTCGCCTTAACCTTTTCGGCTTCTTCCTTACTGACGCCTTCTTTGACAGCCTTCGGTGCGCCGTCCACCAGGTCTTTCGCTTCTTTCAGGCCCAGGCCTGTCAGTTCACGCACGACCTTGATGACGTTGATCTTGTTCGGGCCCGCGCCCAGCAGCATGACGGTGAACTCGGTCTGCTCTTCGACCACCGGCGCCGCTGCCGCGCCAGCGCCCGCCGCCACGGCCACTGTGGCCGCCGCCGCCGAGACGCCAAAGGTCTCTTCCAAAGTCTTCACGAGTTCCGACGCCTCGAGCAGCGTCAGGGTTTTGATTTGTTCGACAAGTCCGTTGATGTCAGCCATTGCTTTACGATTCCTCCGTAACGTTATCCGCGCGCCTCACTAGAGCGCCGCAGCGGACGAGATGATTAACCACATACGCTGCTGTTTGAGCAGCGCGCTAAGTAAGCCAACTCCGGGCATCACTCCTCGGCTGACCGACTCCAAGGGGCACACTGACAATTTCGCAAGCCACCCTGTTTGCAATTCCACTGTACGGCAAACTGTTAGTTTGCCGTGACGCTGGGCAGGGTCACATTCCTGCCAGCGGGTAAAACTTAAAGCCTGCGGCAAACTAACAGTTTGCCGTACAGTTGCTACGCTTCTGCGTTGCCGCCCTTTTGCTTGGCAATCTGATCCACGACCACCGCCAGGTTGCGCGGCACGGCGTTGATGACCATTGCAATCCGCTGCGCGCCCGAGTTGAGCACCCACATCAGTTTGCTGATCAGCTCTTCCTTCGACGGCATCGAAGCGAGCGTGGCGATGTCCTTGACGGCAATCGCGCGGCCTTCGACTACGCCAGCCTTGAATTTGATTTTGTCGCTTTCCTTGGCGAACTTGCTCAGCACTTTCGCCAAACCGACGGGATCATTCGGGCTATAGGCCACCGCCGACATGCCGATGAAGCTATCTTTCAGCGACTCCAGCGGTGTGCCCTCAACGGCCTGACGGCCGATGGTGTTCTTGATGACGCGGTAGTTCAGATTGGCGGCGCGCAAGGCCTTGCGCATTTCCCAATCCTTTTCGACCGACACGCCCTGGAAACTGATGACGAGGGCGTGGCTGGCTTGCTGAAACTCTTCTTTGAGCACAGCAATCGCTTGATCTTTTTGCTTTCTGGTTTTCATGAATTCACTCGCAAGGTAGGGCAAACTGTTAGTTTGCCCCTGACTCGATTGTTGTGGCATTCAGGCAAGCCGGACAACTTGACGTTTGCGTCAGCGGTCTGCTCCGAAGGCCTGGGCAAACTAACAGTTTGCCCTACATTTGCTATGCGCCCACCGATTGCGGGTCAACCAACACGCCCGGGCCCATCGTCGTCGCCACGTTGACTTTCTTGACGTAGCGGCCTTTCGCGGTGGCCGGTTTGGCTTTGACGACGGCGTCAATCAGGGCTTTGGCATTCTCGTTGATCTTGGTTGGCTCAAACGAGACCTTGCCCACCGGCACGTGAATCACGCCCGTCTTGTCCACGCGGAACTCAACCTTACCGGCTTTGGTTTCTCTGACGGCGTTGGCGACATCGGGCGTCACCGTGCCGGTCTTCGGATTAGGCATCAGGCCGCGCGGGCCTAGCAATTTACCGAGCGTACCGACCAGCCGCATCATATCCGGCGTCGCGATCAGCGCGTCGAAATCAAGATGGCCGCCCTTGATCTTGGTGACCAAATCCTCGCCGCCGACCTCATCCGCGCCCGCTTCTTCGGCCTCGCGCATCTTCTCCGGCGTGCCCGCGATCACGGCAACCTTTTTGGATTTGCCCAGCCCGTGCGGCAAGACGATGGTGCCGCGCACCAATTGATCGGCCTTGCGCGGATCAACGCCGAGCACCATTGTCACTTCGACCGTTTCATCGAATTTCGCAAAGGCGATCTTCCGGGCGAGCGCGATGGCGTCAGCCAGCGAATAAAGCTTCCCCTGCTCGACTTGAGCAAGGGCCGCCGCAAATTTTTTTCCTGCCATTGATGGTTTCCTTTCAGGTGTTAGCGTAACAAGCAGGAACTCAACGCCTGTCGAGGTGCTTGCCACTCCCTCTTAGGATTGCGGAATTTAGATTGCAGCTTGCGGATTGAATGGCTTTCTCAATCCGCAAGCTGCAATCCGCAATCTAAAATCATTTCACTTCCAACCCCAAACTCTTGGCGGTGCCTTCGATGGTGCGCATCGCCGCTGCGAGATTGGTGGTGTTGAGGTCAGGCATCTTGGTCTTGGCGATCTCTTCGATATCAGCGCGCGTGACCGAGCCGATCTTGTCACGATTCGGCTTGCCCGAACCCTTTTCGACCTGGGCGACTTTCTTCAACAAGTCAGCCGCCGGCGGGGTCTTGGTGATGAAGGTAAAAGAGCGATCCGCGAAAACGGTAATGACCACGGGGATTTTGATGTCGCCCAGGTTCGCGGTCTTCGCGTTGAACTGTTTGCAAAACTCCATGATGTTCACGCCCTGCGGCCCGAGCGCCGTGCCAATGGGCGGCGCCGGGTTCGCCTTACCAGCGGGAACCTGAAGTTTGATCATTGCGGTAACTTTTTTAGCCATAGCTTTATCAATCGTGTCAGTAGCCCGACCATGAGGGAGGGCTTGGCCTATCAACTTTCAACTCAATTCATCCCAAGCCCTCTCTCACGGTCGGGCTACTGACACTCAATCTTTGAATGAATCTTTGAATGAATGTTTAGCTTTCTTCGGAAAACGAAATCTTCTCGACTTCGAGGAAGCCTAACTCGACCGGCGTCGCGCGCCCGAAGATCGTCACGCTCACCTTGAGCATGCTCTTGTCCGGATTGACCTCTTCGACCGTGCCCGTGAAGCTGGTGAACGGGCCGTTGTTGATGCGCACCGTCTCGCCGCGTTCGAAGCTGAACTTCGGTTTGGGCTTCTCAGCCGCCGAAGCGACGTGATGCACGATCTGGTCAACTTCTTCGGCCGTCAGCGGCGTCGGTTTCTGGCCGCCGACAAAGCTGGTGACCTTCGGCGTGCTCTTGATCAAATGCCAGGCGTTATCCGAGATGTCGCCTTTCTCGTTGCATTCGATCTCGACCAGCACGTAGCCGGGAAAGATCATCCGCGTGCTCTCGACGCGCTTCGACCCGCGCATCTCCACGACCGTTTCGATCGGGATGAGCACCTGCGTGACCTCGCTTTCCATCGCGAAGGCTTGCAGGCGGGTTTGCAGGCTATCACGCACTTTGCGCTCATAGCCTGAATAGGTGTGAATAATGAACCACTGTTTCGCCATAGGATTCAGCAATCCGCAATTGCTGCGACCTCAATACTGGCTATTGATTGTGCCAACAATTGCGACCCGCGCGCTTGGGTTGTCGCGTGCAAGCTCCGCGGGAAACTCGGCTTAGCCGAAAACTTTACTGCCGACCCACTCGATCCCTTTGATCAAATAGGTCAGTCCGATGTCCGCCACAAACAGATAGGCGGCGAAGAAGAAAACCGCCAGCACGCAGACCAACGTCGTGTTGATGACTTCTTGCTGTGACGGCCACGAAACCTTTTTCATTTCCAGCGCGACCTCGTGCCAGAAGCTGCGGATTTTGCCAAGAAAACCGCCTGAACTGTCTGACCGCTCAGGCTTCTCTTTTTCTTCTTCCATCAGCGCGACTCCTTCTTGTGTGCGCGATGCTGCCATTTCATAAACCTCAAAAACTGGCGCTTAGTTGTTTACCAGTGAAATCAGCGCCTACCTTGCCGATAGTGCATTCTGGCAGGCGCAAAATGGCAGGGGTACTAGGATTCGAACCCAGCCTTTCGGTTTTGGAGACCGACGTGCTAACCACTGACACTATACCCCTGCAATCGAAACTCAATTTTGAGCCGCACGCTTATTTAGTCTCGCGGTGCGGCGAATGCTTGCGGCACTTGCGGCAGAACTTCTTGAATTCAAGACGCCCCGTGGTCTTCTTCTTGTTCTTCGTCGTGAAGTAGTTGCGATCCTTGCACTCGGTGCACTGCAAAACGATGTTGTCTCTCATAACGTTACTCAGTCGTCAGCCAACTATTCGATGATGTCCGAAATCGTGCCGGCGCCCACCGTGCGGCCACCTTCACGAATGGCGAAGCGCAGACCCTTCTCCATCGCAATCGGCATAATCAATTCGATGTCCATCGCGATGTTGTCGCCCGGCATCACCATTTCGACGCCTTCCGGCAGTTGCGCCACGCCCGTCACGTCCGTCGTGCGGAAGTAGAACTGCGGCCGGTAGCCCGTGAAAAACGGCGTGTGCCGTCCGCCCTC
>JAYUCP010000626.1:0-3142 GCA_043740245.1 Acidobacteriota bacterium
TGATAAAACTCGGTGTATTCCTCGATCTGGCTCTTGCGCTTGCCCGGCGCGGGCTCGTTGATCGGGAACTTGATGCTGTGCGAATGATTCGCCATCACGGCGCTGTTGAGCGCCGTGAAATCGGTCGAAATATCCTTGTCGTCAAAGGTCATAAACCGTTCGAAGCCGAATACGCGCCGATACCAGTCTTCCCAATGTTGCAGCTTGCCGAACTCTACGTTGGCGACGAAATGATCGAGCCGCAACAAGCCCGCGTTGCGCCCCGGCGCGCGCGATTCGACGAACTCAGGAAAGAACGGCCCGTCGTAATTCGGCTTGGAAAAAAACGAATGAATCGTATCGCCATAAACCTTCACCGCCGCGCGCCGCGCTTCGCCCCTTTCACTTTTGATCGTATAAGGCGCAACTGCCGCCGTAGCCCCGCGCCGCAGGCTTTCCTCAAACGCGAAATCGGCGTCGTCTACTTCCAGCGCCACGTCGCGTACGCCGTCACCATGCTGGAAGATGTGCGCGCTGGCCTTATCGAGCGACGTATACGGCGTCGTCAGCAACAGCTTGAACGTGCCCTGTTGCAACGCATAAGAACACTGCTCGCGGTTGCCGGTTTCGAGTCCGGTGTAAGCGACGCGCTCAAAGCCGAACGCATTCCGATAAAAATAATCAGCCTGCTTCGCGTTGCCGACGTAAAGTTCGATGTGGTGGACTTGGCGGATTTTTAAGGGGTTGTTGCTCATACTTCTACCTCACGTGCTTCATTGACGAAGCGAAGATTGCTGGATTTCAGCATGACGACGAAATGCTCGATGTGCATATACTCATCCAGTTCGACTTTCTCAGCAGCGGTGATTTCGTTGGCGTGTTCGCGGGCGATGAGGTGTCTGAGCCGCGCATGCATTTCCGGCGTCGCCTTGAATGCCGCGATGTCCGCAGCGGAAGGATTGCTCACGATGAACTCAAGCACTTCGCGGTAAATCTGAATAGGCAGAGACAAACCCATTTCCGGCACATTCACATTTTCGTAATGCGCAACCAGCACGCCGATAATTTCCATCAGCGACGC
Organism: Acidobacteriota bacterium; assembly: GCA_043740245.1. Lineage (GTDB taxonomy): Bacteria > Acidobacteriota > Blastocatellia > RBC074 > RBC074 > JACPYM01. The sequence goes on from JAYUCP010000626.1 coordinate 1,061, forward strand.
AAGCGGATGGCTTTCATCTTCGCCGACCTCATCAATCAACTTATCAAGTATTGCCACCAAGCGGTTGTACTCAGCGTCATTGCGCGGGACGAAGAGTGTATCAGCCAAGTTCGGCCAAAGGCTGGCGGCTTTTTTCAGATCAATGAATGGCATTGTTTTATTGTCCGCGTAAGACTTGCTTCACACTCGCATCGTTTGGATCAACATCAATGATGACATCACCGCCGCGCTTCAATACATAATCTTTCGGGCCGTAGTTAATCCGCCAGAAGGGATTGTCCAGCGTAGCCTGCGTGACCGAAACCAAACATTGACGCAAGTCCAAACCGAGTTCTATTGCGCGTTGATTTGCGGCGGCGACAACGCGCGCAAACTGCATCGCCATTTCATCTCGCCAAATTTCTTCAGTGATCGCTTTGTTCATAAACAGAATGAATGAGCAGCGCGAAGCGTGTCCGTAGCCCGACCGTAAGAATGGGCTGCCTCGGCGTCGCGCCCTTCGGCAGACATAAGCGCAATCTCAATGCAGCCCTCTCTTACGGCTTGTCATTACCCAGTTTTTTGCACGGGACTTGACAGCCTCGCATCACGCCTATCTCCTTTTGAAGTAGCAGTTTACTTTGGAGGAGACAGAACATGATGGTTCAGACGACGGGACTCGACCCACAGGCGTGGGCCGAAGAACATTTCGGGGACTTGGATTTGGGGCACGCGAAACGGAATCAACGTGCCATAACGATAGCGGCAGCCTTTGCCACGAAGCCGGGCAAGAGCATTCCGCAGACCTTTGATAATTGGTACGACATCAAGGCGGCGTATAATTTTTTCGCCGACCCGTCCGTGACCCCCGATGAATTGCAGGCCCGTCATCGTGAGTTGACGATGGCGGGCCTGCATCATCCGGGGACGTATTTGTTGATTGAAGATACGACCGAACCGTCCTGGGGCGGGCAAAAGCGACGCACCGGCTTGGGTCGTATCGGTGATAAAAAATCCAAGCGACAAGGATTCCAGGTGCATACGACCCTGGCCGTGCGCTGGCCGACGACGCGGGAGCCGGACGCGACTGGGCATCGTCCGCCGGTCGTCATCCTGGGGATCGCGGATCAGCACATGCAGGTGCGCGTAGACGCGCCGCCCGAGGAAACCCGTCACGCACGCTTGTTGCGCGCGCGCGAATCGGAAGTCTGGGAAGTGGCGACGACGCGGATGGGCAGCGCGCCGGAAGACCCCGCGATTCGTTGGGTGCGCGTGTGTGATCGCGGCGCGGATATTTATGAATTCCTGATGAGTTGTCACGCCGAAGGCCACGGTTACGTCGTGCGCGCGGCCCAAGACCGCGCGGTAGTTTCGGCGGCGGGCGTCGTCGCGGCGCACTTGTTTGACAGCGCGCGCCAAGCGGTCAGCCTGGGCGAATTCAATCTGGGGTTGCGTGCGCGTCACGGACAAGCCGCTCGCACCGCGCGTTTGAGTGTGAGTGCCGTCTGTCTCACGCTGCGCGCGCCGTGGCGTCCCGGTCACGGCCGAGGCACGTTGCCTCCGCTGACCTGCACCGTCGTGCGCGTGTGGGAAGCCGAGCCGCCCGTCGGCGTCGAAGCCCTGGAATGGTTTCTGCTGTGCGACGCCGCAGTTACGACCTTTGAACAGGCACTGGAAATCGCCTTGCAATACGCGACCCGCTGGCTGGTCGAAGAATTTCACAAGGCGCTGAAAACGGGTTTGGGGATTGAGAAACTGCAACTGGAAACCGGCGCGGAACTGATGGCGGCGGTCGCCTTGTTGAGTGTTATCGCCTTGCGCCTGTTGCATCTGCGTGAAGTCGTGCGCCTGATCCCGGATGCGCCTGCGCCCGCCAGCGGCTTGGATCCACTCGAACTGGAAGTCCTGGCAGCGAAGACTAAGCGTACCCTGACCACCGTGCGAGAAGTCGCCCTGGCTTTGGGCCGTTTGGGCGGACACCTCAATCGCAAAAGTGACGGACTGCCAGGCTGGATTACACTCTGGCGTGGCTACGTCGTCTTGCAATCGTTGGTTGATGGTGTTCGGTTGGCTCATAAAGTCAAAAGTTTTGGGTAATGACAA
>JAYUCP010000627.1:0-7617 GCA_043740245.1 Acidobacteriota bacterium
CGGTAGTCGGTAGTCGGTAGTCGGTAGTCGGTAGTCGGGCAGCAATGAAGCCGACTACTGACTACCGACTACCGACTACTTTCTCTGACTAAAATTCGCCGCCGGTTCCACCGTGCCGCTGCGTTTGTTGGCGACGCGGGCCAGCACAAAAAGCAGGTCGGACAGGCGGTTCAGGTAGCGTACAGATGCGTCGGTGATTTCGGTATTGGCGGCCAGCGCGACGACGGTGCGTTCGGCGCGGCGCGCCACTGTGCGCGCCAGATGCAAGGTGGCCGCCAAGCGGTTGCCGCCAGGCAAAACGAATTCGCGCAACGGTTCGAGTTCTTCCATCAGTAAGTCAATGTCGTGTTCGAGGGCCACGACCAAGTCTTCGCTCACGCGCGGCACGGGCACGGCGGCGGGGCTCGCCAAGTCTGCGCCGAGCACAAACAGTTCGTTTTGAATGCGTCCGAGCATGGCCTCGAGTTGCGCGTCAGCCAGACCAACACGCGCCAGGCCCAGCAGCGAATTCAATTCGTCTACGTCGCCGTAAGAGGCCACGCGCAAATCGGCCTTGCTGACGCGGCTGCCATCCACCAGCGACGTTTCGCCACGGTCGCCGGACTTGGTGTAAACCCTGGTGATGCGCATTCGTTCTCCTACTTGAGCAGTGACAAATACAGTTCTTCGTAACGCCGCAACATCGCGGCCAAGCTGTAATCGCGCGCGACGGTTTGTTTTCCCGCTGCGCCCAAACGCCGAGCCAGTTCACGATTTGCCGCCAGTTGCGCCAGGCGTTCGGCCAACGTTTCAAAATCGCGCGGCGCGACGAGGAAGCCATTCTCGCCTTCGCGCAACAGCTCTGGCAACATCCCGACGCGCGTCGCCACGACTGGCAACCCAGCCGCCATTGCTTCGAGCACCGAAATCGGCAAGCCTTCCGACAACGATGACAGCGCGAAGACATCCAGCGCGCGCAACAAACGCGGCACATCGTGGCGAATGCCGGTGATGATTACGTCTGTCGCGCTGTTCAATTCATCGGCCAACTGTTCCAAGCGCGCACGCTCAGCGCCATCGCCGATTAACAACAACTTGACGCGCGGCTGGCGCTGCCGCAATTGCGCAAAGGCGCGCACCAGCGTCGGCAAATCTTTGGTCGCTTGGAAACGCGCAACCGTGCCGATGACGAAATCGCTTGGCGCGAGGCCGAATTCCTCGCGCACCCCGCGCGGGTCGGCGCGTTCGATTTCGGCGACGTCTACGCCATTGTGGATCACGCGCATGCGCTCCGGCGCAAAGCCCGTCTCGCGGCAAAAGAATTCGCGCATCTCTTCCGAAACGACAAAGACCGCGTCGGCCAGTTCGTAGGCGCAGCGCCGCATCAGTTTGCGCTTCAACGGTTCGTGGTGGATGTACGGCAGGTTGCGCCCGTGTTCGCTGTGCACCAATTTGCCCGTCTTCAAAAAAGGTCGCGTGATGGCACGCGCGATCACGCCATCCATTCCGGCCCAGCTTTGCGTGTGAATGATGTCGGGCCGCTCGCGTCGAATAAGCTTGGCGATTTGCCACGGCATCAGCAACGCACGTTCGTCGCCTTTGCCCATGTCGAAACGCCTGACGTGCGCGCCCAGCAAATGCGCCGCCATGCCCAAGCGCGAGATGCAACAGACGGCTTGCTCAAAGCGCGCCGGGTCGAGACCATTGGCGACGTTGATGACGACGCGCTCCATCCCGCCCACATTGAGCGAATCGAGCACGTGCAGAATTTTGAGCTTCTCGGCCATCAACAGATGTACGGCAAACTGTTAGTTTGCCGTGGTCTCGGGGGCGCGCGATTGAACCGGAGGCAAGCTTTCAGCAGCCAGTTTCGCGCTGGCAACCGAACGGTCTGAACCGTCAGCCTACGGCAAACTAACAGTTTGCCGTACATTCAACCGCGCGCCGCGCGTAACGCGCACTCCAAACTCAACAACCGCGCCCATTGCTGTTCATACGGAAAGCCTGCCTCTTGCGAGTGATGCCGCGAAGCGTCGAGAAACGCCTGCAAGCGTTCCTTGCCCAACCAATCGCGCAGCCGCATCGTTTCCGGCCGCAACAATTCGCGCACCGCTTCGTCACGCCACAACTGAACGCGCGCCGGTTCAAGCGCCTGTCCAGCCGCCGCGCGCCGCACGCCCAACACACGCCAGCCTTTGTCCCAGACCTTGCGTCCGTAACTCGCCAGCAACGGCGCAAACCGATATGCATTGCCCAGCGTGAACGGTTCCGCCGGATAGCCGTGTTCGAGCGGATAGGCCGCCAGCCGCGGTTGCAAGCGCGCGAGCATACGGCGCACCAACAGGCTACGCTGGCGCAACCGTTGTTCGGTTTGCAGCATCGTTTCCAGCACCGGGCGAAACATCAAGGGCGACAGGCACGGGCGTATTTGATCGGTGCTGGTCGCCATGCGTCCCTGCCAGCGCTGCATGCGCAATTGCAAATAGGCGTGATCCATCTGTGTCGTGTTCGGCCAAGCTTGCAAACCGGCGTTCGCGCGTTCGATCACTGCGGCAAAGTGCGCGACCAAATCAACCGGCGCGGCGAACAACTGCGGGCTGCCCGGATCAACGACGTAACGCGCCGCCGCCACTTTGCGCGCATCCAGCGGCGTGCGCGCGCCCGTGTGCGGCAACAGCAATTCCCACCAATAGCCGCGCGCCACTTCGCCAAACGAACCGTTGAGGCTGATGTCGTATTGCTGCGCCGTGCCCGCGTGCACGGGCAGGACGTTGCGCGCATATTCGACGATGTCGGCTTCGCCATCTGTCAACGCCAGCGCCTGTTGCGTCTGCGCGAAACTGACTTGGGGATTGACCTCGACAGGATGATGCGGCTGGCCTGTGATTTCAGCTAGGCCGCGCGCGATCACGACATCCGGCGACATAGGAGCGCCTGATACAGTCGTCTCAAACGGCACGCCCGCTGTCAGCAAGGCCGCCGTCAACGCGCGTGAATCATAGCCGCCGGTCAGGTCGCTGATGATGCGCGGGAACGCTTGCCCGACTTGGCGCGCGGCAGCGATGATGCTGGCGCTGAAGGCTTCGACGGCCTGTTCGCCTTTGAGTGATTCGGGCGTCAGTTGATTGAAATGCCAGTAACGCCGGGGCGCGCCCAGCTTGCCTTCATCAATACGATACACGCTGGCGGGCGCGAGTTTGCGCACGGCGCTGTAAAAGCTGCGGTCTTCATAAACGATGCCCGTGCGCAGGAACTCTTCGCAGCCGAGCGGATCGAGCGCCGCCGTTTCGAGGCTGGCGAGCAGCAACGAAGAACTCGCCAACGCGATGCCCCAGGCGAATTCGCGTTTGAAAGCATGGCGGCTGCCGATCAAATCGGTGACGACGAAGGTCGCGCCGCTTTGCGCCTCGCCAAACAGGAGCGTGAAAAAGCCTGACAATTCTTGTGCGACTTGCGCGCTGCCCGCTTGCGCCAACCGCGCCAGCAAGTGCGCCTCGGCACCTGTACCGTAACCATCCGCGTGAAACCAACTGCCCACGGCCAGCAGCCAATTGCCGGTGGCTTCGTCACGCAGTAACGGCGCGCCTGAACCGTTTTGGCGGGCGAAGGAAGCCGCGCGCAGACCCGCGGTTTCCAGCACACGCGTGGGCGCGCTGCCTTTGATTCGTTTGGCTTGCGCCAGCCCGTTGCGCCAGGCCGTCGCTGCTGCTTCGCCTGTGCCGCCGATGAAGAGGAAATTGCCCACGTGCTTCTGTTCAAGACTCGGCACGAGTAGCGCAAACTGTCTAGTTTGCGCGGCTTCATTAGCTACAACCGTGGTTTACGCTACACCCATGGCTTTACTGATGAAGCCGCGCAAACTAGACAGTTCGCGCTACTCGTGCCCGTGTTTACCGGTCAACCAGTTTAGCAACCAACCCCGGCGCGACGCGCAAGCCCATCTGCACCAGCGTGAGTTTCAGCTTGCGGTAATGCGCGTTCGCCAGCGCCAGATGCTGCGCGGCTTGCGCGTAATCGCCGGCTTGCAGCGTTTGGCGGTAGCGGTACCAGTTCAGCATCGCCTCGGCGTCGCGCAGTTGCCCGTCAATCAACGCGCGCTGCTCGGCCGTCACGCCCGGTTCGCGCAGCCATTTGTGATAGACCTTGCTCAGGTTGCTGAGCAGCGTGTGGCTGTTGTTGGAAAGCGAATCGGCGCGCCAGCGGTATTTCACCAGCGGTTCGCGCGTGAAGCCGAAGCGGCAACCCTGCCGCAGCATGCGCAACCACAGATCGAAATCTTCCGACGCGCCTAACGTTGCGTCGTAATAGCCAACCGTCTCCAGCAACTCGCGCTTGAAAAGCGCCAGCCCGAAGATGTAACACTCGCGCCGCAACACACGTTCAAACGTCACCGGTTCGCTGGCCGGAAAGACCGACTGGAACTCGCGCCCTGAGAAATTCGGCGAACCCCAAAACCAGGCGTTCGGAAAGACCAGATCGAGCGCCGGATCGCTTTCAATCAAAGCCAGCATCTTTGCCAAAAATTCCGGCAGCCAGATGTCGTCCGCGTCCAGCAGCGCGATGTAACGCCCGCGCGCGGCGCGCAAGCCGGCGTTGCGCGCTTTGGCCAGGCCGGTGTTCGTCTGCCGTTGATAAAACATCCGTTCGCCGAACTGTTCGTGGTAGGGTGCGATGGCCGCTTCGGTCTCGTCGGTCGAGCCGTCGTTGATGACCACGACTTCGTAATCGGTGTAGGTTTGGGCCAGCAATGAATCGAGCGTTTCGCCGATGTACGGCGCGACGTTGTAGGCGGGAATGATGACGCTGACTGTCATGAATAGGCTTCAGACTTCCGACTTCAGAGTGTTCAGCGATTCGCCGCAGGTCTGAGGTCTGAAGTCTGAGGTCTGTGGTCTGTTTTACGGCCTTGCAGAAAACCGAGCATGAACCAGAGTTGCAGTTCCTGCGCAAAACTGCCCGGCAAATCGCCGCGCCAGCGCGCCGCCAGCATTTTCGGCAACGCTTCGAGGGTTTGCCGAAACATGAAACGCGGGACGCCAAAAAAATAACTGACTGCTTGCGGATGCAATTGATCGAGCAACGCCACCGAGGCGCCGTAGCCGCGATGCCAGGCGCGGAAATAGCGCTTGGTCAAGCGTTCGCGCGGCACCAGATGCAGGACTTTCATCAGCGGTTCGTACAGACCGCGCGCGCCCGCCTGGCGCAAGCGCAGGAACAACTCGGAATCTTCGCCCATCGCAAAGGTGTCGGCGGTCTTGCCCAAATCCGGGTGATAGCAAAGGCCGACCTTTTCCAACACGCTGCGCCGCAGGGCGACGTTGCCGCCTGAGATGCTGCGCGCGCGCGGGCTTTCGTCATCGCGGTAAACGATGCGCCGGTCGCCCCAACTATTCAGCGACAACACGCCGCGCAAACGGTCGTCGTACCAGGGCGGCGCAGCGGCCTGCCATTCGCCATCCACCGGGCCGGTCACGAAATCATAACCTTCGCCGAGCGCGCGCTGGATCACGTTCAACCATTCGGCGTCCATCCATTGATCGTCATCGGCCAGCGCGATGATCTCGCCGTGCGTCGCCACCAAGGCGGCGTTGACCGCGTGCGATTTGCCTTGCCGCGGCTCTAGCAGATACCGCACACAGCATTGCGCGCCGGAGGGAGATTCATCCGCCAGCCGCGCCACGACCTCGGCTGTGTCATCGGTCGAATTGTTATCCACCACCGTGACCGCCAACTCAAAGGAGCCGTTGCGGCGCGCGTCGAGCACACTGCGGACGGCGCGTTCGAGTAACGCGGCGCGATTGAAGGTGGGAATGATAACGTCAATCTGCATAACACAACGCTGGCCCGCACTCTGCCAATAGCCAGCCTGGCACTCATTTCAGGTATTTCGCGCGCACTTCCGGCGCCAGCTTCTCCACAGCGTAGCGTAACATCGTGCGCGGCATTGCTGCGGCATAGGACTTCAGGAAGCGCAGCAGCCGCTGCTGGTCTTTCTTTCCCGCTTCGCGCACCCACGAACCAACGGCCTTTTGCACAAGGTCGTGAGCGTCATGAACCAGCAACTCGGCGATGCGGAAGGTGTCTTCAACCTCGCCCTTACGAATAAAAAAGTAGGTGCTGACAATGGCCGTCCGGCGTTCCCAGGGATTTGCCGAACGGGCCAGGTCGAATAAGACAGCGCGCGGTTTATCGGACAGAAAGCCTCCCACGACATACGGCGCAGCGCGGTCAACCAAATCCCAATTATTGATGCGGTCGTGCCGCCGCAGATACAGCTCGAAGAGCGCCTGGCGCTGTTCTGCGGAGGTTCGCTTCGCGCGCGCCTTGAAGTCCATGATGCTGACCGCTCCCATGCGGACTTCGTAATAAGGGCTATCAAGCAATTGCTCGATGTCGGCCAGCGGCAGGTCCACGAACTGCTTTGCTAGCGCGAAGACACGGCCAAAGCTCACGCCAAGTATTTTGTTGTCGTTCGCGTGGGCGTTTGGGTCAGCACGGAAGAAGCGGGCCACCTCCGCGACCGCCCCTGGATCGGCCAACCCACTCAATGCCGCGACAAATTGCTTGTGAGACTTGGTAGTAGCCATGCTCTTATCCCTATTCCACTGCCGCTACCGGAAGAAAATGGTCTGCCCCCACGCCCACGGCAAACTGACAGTTTGCCGTACATTGTCCAGCGCCCGGTAACCCCAGCGGCGCACGCGGCTGTGGGCCACGCGCTTGGCGCAATAAAATTCGCGCCGCCGCAACTCTTTGGCGGTGGCGTCGCGCGGGGCGAGCGTGCGCAAGCCGCAATCACGCACGGCCTGAAAGATGGGCGCGCCCGAAGGCAAAATGTGCATCGGGCGTTCGGGGTCGTGGCCCGCGCGGAAGTTGAACGCGAAGACGCCGCCCGGTACCAGCGTCTGGCTGATCTTTTCCAACTCGGCCGCCGGGTCGCAGAGGTGCTCCAACACATCCACCGCCGTCACAAACGCAAAACGGTTTGGCGGCAAGGGTTGATGATTGAGATCAATGAACTCGGCGTGCAGGCCGCGCCGTTGCAGGCGCCAGCGCGCAAACGCCAGCAGCGTGGGAGAAATATCAGCGAGCGTGACTTTCAATCCGTGCCGCGCGAACAGGATGGCATTCGAGCCGGCGCCCGAACCGAAATCCAGATATTCATACGCGCCGATGCCGCGCGCATAATCGAGCAGCGCCACATTGGCCGCGCATTCGCCAGGGTCGGTCGCGTGCCACCACAGGTGTTCAAACAAATAGCTGCGCGTCGTGCGGTAAAACGCTTCGATGTCGTGGGGCGTCTCGCGCGGCTCGGCTTCCCATTCGCGTTTCGATTCGCCGAGCGCCGTCACACAGGCTTCCAACGCATCCACGCGGCTGATGCCGAAATACTCGGTCAATTCGCGCACGCTGCTTTCGATCAGATCGGTTTCGCCTTCCAGCAGCAACGCGTCGCGCCACCGTTCCTCCAGTCCAACACCCGTCACCATTTCCATCATCATCTCCGTCACCATTCCAATCACCCTTTCCGGCGCCATTCCGATTGAACCACACCCACACCAAGCTTGGCGGCTTAGGCGCCGTGTCAGTAGCCCGCGCGTAAGCAAGGGCTCGGCTGGAAAGTTGAAGCCCTTGCTT
>JAYUCP010000628.1:0-48394 GCA_043740245.1 Acidobacteriota bacterium
GCCTGCCATCAGGTGAGAAGGCGACCGAGAGCACCGACGGTTTGTGCGTGCCGACATTACCGAGAAAACGCCGCCGCGCGACATCCCACAACGCCACCGCCTCGTTCTTCGTTGTTGTTCATCTGATATACCTCGCTCAACGCGCCGCGTCTTTCTTGCGGCTCTGCTGCCCGATGTGCGGAAGGTCTCTGACCTTCCGGCGGCAAGCCTTCAATCTCTTCGGGGCTATGCCCCGGCTGGGGCGTAGCCCCAAAACTCAAACCGCTTTCCCGGAAGGTCAGAGACCTTCCGCATATCAAGCGGCAGAGCCTCAAGATGACTACAAAGTCAGCAGCGCATGGCTGATCAACTTTCGTTTGTCAGCGCGCGCCGCAACCACGCCTTACCGAACTTCAAATCCTGCGCAACCGTCGCCGCCGATACGCCGAGCAGTTCGGCAATCTCGTTGCCCTGCATGCCGCCGAAGTATTTCAACTCGACCATCGCGGCCACGCGCGCATGCCCCGCCGCCAGCAACGCCAGCGCCTCGTGCACGGCCAGCACTTCGGTCAGCCGTTCTTCTTCGACGCGCACGGCCTCGTCCAGCGTGACCCGTTGCGCATCCGCGCCGTGTTTCTGATAGCCGCGCGCGCGCGCCAGTTCCACCAACACGTGCCGCATCACGCGCGCCGCCACGGCAAAGAAATGCGCGCGGTCACGCCACTGTGGCACCTCGCCGCCCACCAATCGCAACCAGGCTTCGTGGATGAGTTCGGTCGTTTGCAGCCCCAGCCCGGCGCGCTCCCGCCGCAAATAGCCGTGCGCCAGCCGGTGCAATTCGGCATAGACCAGCGGCGTCAGGCGTTCCAACGCCGACTGGTCGCCGTTGCTCCAGGCCAACAGTAATTGCGTGACTTCGCCCGCTTGCGATGGGGGTGGTATGACGGATTCCGGTTGAACCATCGGTGCGCTCCGCGTAGTGATAGGCCGCAAGGCTGCGCCAACTGTACCGTAGGTTGTCCAACCTGCGGAAAGCCCGGCAGCAAACCTGCTGGAACAATGGGTACAAATGCTAAGCCGCCGCAGACTCGCGCAGTCTACGGTACGGTCTGCGGCCCTGAATTATTTACAGAAAGAAACTTTTTTTGCTCGCGCTGCTAAATTTCCGCGCCGTTTTCGCGCTTATCGGAATGGAGACTGTTGACCGGTCTCCGCAGCGGCTGACCGCCGGGTTGTGTTGTCGACATTTCGCTGATGGGCGGCACTGTAGCACCGGCAGTCAGCCGCGAGCAATTCCCTCCGGCTACTCGTCTTGGCCCAAAACGGTTGTTGTTTGGACGAGTGGCGAACACCAGCAGCAAGGAGATCAAGATGTTTAGTCTGCGGAGAGGTGTGTTGACCTTCCTGGTTTTGTGCTTTTGCGCCCCAGCATTCTGGGCTGCCGACCCCGGCACGCCGCTACCAAACGATTCCGAAGCCAGCAGCCTGAAGCTGGGGTCGGTGCTGGTCTTTCCTTACTTTACTTCGAGCCAAACCACGCCGCACACGCGCAACACGCGGCTGGCCTTCACCAATACCCATCAAAGCCAGTCCGCTCGCTGGCACGCCTTTTTTATCAACGGGGCGAGCGGGGCTGTGAGCGACCGGTTCTTTTGTCTCGGTGCCAGGAAGACCTCAAGCTATCTCACTGCGGATTTATACCCTGGCTTGACCGGCTATGCTGTGCTGGTCGCCGTGGATGCAGCCGGGTGCCCGCTCAATTTCAACTACCTGACTGGCACCTCATTCGTGAAGCTGACTGGAGGAGCATACTCCGACAGGCAGGAGGCCAATTTGGAGGCGCTGGCAATTGCCGCGCTCGCCAGCCCGCCATCGGTGTGCCAAGCCAACGGGACAACCCAATTGCGGTTTGACGGCGCGGCGTTCAATCGGCTCGCCCGCGCGTTGGCCGTGGAGCAGTTTCGCAGCCAGCTTGACTACAATTCGACGTTGCTGGTCATCACTCGCTTGGGCGGCAATCTGGTTACCGGGGCCGCGCCCTTGGGACCCATCCTGGGCGTGGTGCAAAGCGACAGCGGAACCGGCTCCAGTTTTGCCTTTACTCCCAGCGGGCCACAAAGCGCAAATTACTTTTCCAGTGTCTTTCCACTTACCTCGCCACGCCTCAATACCTTGATCCCCGCTGGGCAAACGGGCTGGCTGCAATGCTGGGACGTGGATGACATTGCTTTGGCCGGTGCAGTGCTCAATTCCGAACAAGAAGCGGGGTTGAACAACAACACCGTCAGCGACCCGACAACGATTGTTTGTCCGGTTGTCACCGTTACGCCCTTTGGCTTTTCCACCGCCGGAATCGTAGGGACGGCGTTCAATCAGTCGTTCGCGGCGGCACCTGCGCTCGGCAATTTCACCTTCGTGGTCACCATTGGAAAGTTGCCGCCGGGTCTGATGTTGAACAGCAATGGAGCCTTGACAGGCACGCCAACGACTGCTGGTGAATTCACCTTCACTGTGACTGCCACAGGAGCGGGCAATTGCAATGGCAGCCGCCTGTATATATTGGTGATTGATTGCCCGGCGATTGCGTTGTCCGACCTCAGCAACGGAACGGCTAGCCAACCATACAATCAGACCGTCACCGCGTTGCCAGTGGGCAGCAATTACAGTTATGCCCTTGTGTCAGGGGCATTGCCACCCGGACTGGCGCTTAATGCCAACGGCGCAATCACCGGCACGCCGACCAGCGCGGGCAACTTTGCTTTCCGGCTAAGCGCGACTGGCTTTGGCACTTGCGCGGGCGCGCGCGACTACAATTTGCAGATCGCTTGTCCGACTCTGTCATTGACACCATCCTCGACAACCTTGCCGGACGGCACTGTGGGACAGGCCTACAACCAGAGTTTTTCGGCCACGCCTGCGGGCGGCAACTATAGCTTTACTGTGACAGCAGGCACGCTGCCACCGGGGCTGAGCCTGAATAGTGGCGGAGTTTTGAGCGGGCAGCCCACACAGACCGGCAGTTTCAATTTCACGATCACCGCCAGTGGATTTGGCGCTTGTGCAGCGAGCCGCGCGTACACATTGAACATCTTCAACACAGCGACAGGCCCGAATGTACAAGTCGGCAACGGCCAAGTGACACTGACCTTCAACAATGTGACGAGGCCGGGCAATACGACCTTGACGCCGCTGGCCGCCAATGCGGTGGGCGATTTGCCGAGCGGCTTCGCGTTGGGTGGGTTGAATCTGGCCTTTGACATCACCACCACCGCAGTTTTTTCCGGCCCGCTTACGCTCTGCTTCAACGTGCCAGGCGTGAATGATCCGGCGATCTTTTCCGTCCTGCACGTCTTGCATGGCGAAAACGGCAAGCTGGTTGATCACACGGTGCTGGCGCCTGACGCGCCCGCGCCGAACTTTGCGGCGCGCACGATTTGCGCGCGCGTCACTTCGCTCAGCCCCTTTGTGATTGTGCAAGAACAAATTCTCTCCAACGTGCCCGGCGCGCCCATTCCTTCCGCCTCAGCAGTGAGCGATCAGAAAGCTGGGTCGGTGTTGGTCTACAACCTCTTTACCTCGGACGCAGGCGATGCCAATCGCCAGAATACGCGCGTCAGCTTGACCAACATTGAACCCGCGCGCCGAGCGTTTGTGCATCTCTTCTTTGTGGATGGCGCGAGTTGTGGGGTGGCGGATTCGTATGTTTGCCTGACGCCAAACCAGACGCTCAGCTTTTTGGCTTCTGATCTCGACCCAGGCACCAGCGGATATTTGATTGCCGTTGCCGTGGACGGCGCGACCGGTTGTCCCATTCACTTCAATTTTTTGCTCGGCGACGCTTACGTCAAGCTGACGAGCGGGCACGCCGCCAACGTGGGCGTGGAAGCTTTTGCTGCGCTGGCGGGCGGCTTACCTACTTGCAGCGTGAGTGCAACCACCGCGCAGTTGAATTTTGATGGCATCAGTTACAACCAAGCGCCGCGCGTACTGGCATTGGATAACTTGCCGAGTTTAGCGGATGGCAACACAACCTTGCTGGTCTTGAATCGTTTTGGCGGCGATCTGGCAACCAACGCTGGTTCGTTAAGCGATATCTTCGGCATTCTTTACAACGATGCCGAAAGCGGGGTTGGCTTTGGTCTCAATGCCAACGCTTGCCAATTGCGTGTGACGCTCAGTGGCAGTTCCTTGCGCACCACGCCCCGGCTTGAACAATTCATTCCGGCAGGGCGTAGCGGCTGGCTGAAGCTCTGGAATAACGCAGAATTGGCAATGCTGGGAAGCGCCATTAATTTCACCTCGAATGTGGCTTCGACCAGTGCGTTCAATCAAGGACATAACTTGCACAAGCTGCGCGTGGCCGTTACTGCTACCTTAACGATTCCTCTCATCAAGCCGGCCTGCTGAAACCACTGCTCTCATGGCTTTCTTGCCGTGCCGCTGGGCGTGAGCAATCCGCAGGAACAAGTCTTCCTATTGCTCTTCGTGCCCGTGCCGCTCGACGTGGGCGATGCCTCTGAACAGGTTTTCCTCCTGCTGTTCGGCACCGGCGTGCGGGGGCGAAGTTCATTGGCTGGCGTTTCTGTGACCATCGGCGGCGTGACAACGGAAGCCCCTTATGCGGGCCCGCAAGGCGGCTTTGTGGGTTTGGAGTAACTCAACGTGCGGTTGCCGCGTGCGCTGGCTGGACGTGGCGAAGTGGAACTTGTGTTGACGGTGAATGGCGTGGCTGCCAATGCCGTGCGGGTCAGTTTCAAGTAGGCATTGTCACTGAACGGAGCGAGGCGAACAGTGCAGTCGGCTATGGGTGCTGCCGCAATAAAATTCAGGGGCGGGCCAATCCAGCTACGACGCGCGGGCCGTAGCTGTGGGTGACGTACAACAAGAGAGCTTGTAGCGATGGTCTCCACGCTGGTTGAAAAACTGGCGTGGAGTTTTTTTGTTTAGGGGGCCTGGTATCTGAAATTTGAAATTCAGAATTTCGACTTGTCCACGCTTGTGATAAACATTCAGCGATGATGGAACCTGACAACGCCAATTTGCTGCGGCGCATCGGCCTGCTCGGCGACATTCATTGCGAAGACGGGCGGCTGGCGGCGGCGCTCGAATTTTTCCAAACGCAGCAACTCGATTTGATCTGCGCGGTAGGCGACATCGTGGATGGGCCTGGCGATGTGAATCGCACCATCGAATTGTTACGCGAATACCAAGTCAGCGCAGTGCGCGGCAATCACGAACGCTGGCTGTTTGCGGGTGAGATGCGCGGCATGCCGGAGGTTACCTCGCGCTTCGATTTGCGCTTGCCGGCGTGGGAGTATTTGCCGAACTTGCCCGTGCTGCGGCGGTTGGAGACGGTGGCGGGCGCGGCGCTGCTCTGTCACGGTTTGGGTGGCGACGATATGGCGGGCGTCTGGCCGCAGGATGATGTGTTGCGGATTCATTCCAACTATCCGCTCTGGCAATTGGTGAACCGGCGCGAATACCGGTTTGTGCTCAACGGCCACACGCATCAGCGGCTGGTGCGCAGTTTCGATGAGCTGACGATCATCAACGCCGGGACGCTTTATCGTAAGCATCGTCCGTGCGTGTGTGTGGCAGATTTTGGTGCGGGCGCGGTGCAGTTTTTCGATTTGGTGGCGGACTTGGCTGCTGCGCAGTTCAATTTGGTCGCGGCTGAGACGTTTAGCTTGCCGACGCCACCCGTGTTGTGAGCTTGCGCGGCGCTGGCTTGTGCAAGGCCAATACTGAAGGGCGTGCGGCGCAAAGGCTGTTCACAGGCCCTTCAGTATTGGTGCTTGCGTTGCCCAACCCTTTCGGCTAGTATCCGCCTTACTTGAGGTGGGCGGTCGCGCCCACCTTTTTCATCTTCGGTGGCGGGTTTGCGGAACGGTTCGGATAGGCCAGCCACCGGCAAGCGGGAGTCCCCATTCAGTGAAACTCGATCCGCGCGTTCAGGAATTAGTCGAACGCATTGTTGCTCGCCTGGAGTTGGAGTTGGTGCATGTCGAATGGGCTGGCGGACGGCAGTTGACTCTGTGTGTCTACATTGACAAGCCGGGCGGTGTGACGGTGGACGATTGCGCGGAGGTCAGCCGCCACTTGAGCGTGCATCTGGATGTGGAGGATTTCATCCCCGCGCAGTATTTGCTCGAAGTCGCTTCGCCGGGGCTGGATCGCGGGTTGTACAAGGCGGCTGATTACGAACGCTTCGCCGGTTTGACTGCGCACGTGAAGTTGTCGGAGCCGCTCAACGGGCAGCGCAATTTTCACGGCAAGCTGCTGGGATTGGACAAGACAGGCGAACTGCAAACTGATTGGGCGGCCTTGCTCGAAGATGAAACCGGCCAACAGCAACGGCTGCCGCTGGTGAAGATTTTGAAAGCGAATGTTGAAATAGAACCTTAGATACCCAGCGTAGGGGCAGACCTGCGTGTCTGCCCGGTCGCACTGAACCTAACCGGGGCAGACACGCAGGTCTGCCCCTACGCTGAACTGAAGAGCAACATGAACCTGAGTTCCATTGCACAAAACATCGAGCTGCTCAGCAAAGAGAAGAAGATTGACCAGTCGGTCATCATCAGCGCGATTGAAGATGCAGTAGTCACCGCGTCGCGCAAACAGTTCCGCACCGGTGAAGATTTGCACGCCCGCTACAACCTGGATGGCGGCACGATTGAGTTGTTTGCGATCAAGACCGTGGTCGAAGTAGTGGAAGACCCGGCGCGCGAGTTGACTGTGCTGGAAGCCAATGATGAAGTCGGCGAAGGCGCTGAAGTCGGCGACATGCTCGAATTGCCGCGCCCGATGGAAGATTTGGGCCGCATCGCCGCGCAGACCGCCAAACAGATCATCCTGCAAAAGGTGCGCGAGGCCGAACGCAACAACGTTTATGAGGAATACATCGGGCGGGTGGGCGAATTGGTTAATGGCTTCATCAAACGCTTTGAGAGCGGCAAGATGATTTTCGACCTGGGCAACGGCGTCGAAGCCGTGATGCCGAAATCGCAACAGTCACGCGTCGAAAACTTCACGCAGGGCGAACGGCTGCGTTGCGTCATCAGCAATGTGAACAAGGAATCGCGCGGCCCGCAGATCGAGGTTTCGCGCACCAGTCCGGACATGGTCAAGCGGCTGTTTGAAATGGAAGTGCCTGAAATTTACGACGGCACCGTGGTCATCAAGGCTGCTGTGCGCGAGCCCGGCGACCGCGCCAAAATCGCCGTGATGTCGAACGAACGCGACGTTGATCCGGTGGGCGCGTGCGTGGGGATGAAAGGTTCGCGTGTGCAATCCATCATCCGCGAGTTGCGCGGCGAAAAGATTGACATCATCGAATGGTCGGAAGACCCCGCCATCTTCGCGGCCAACGCGCTGTCGCCCGCCAAGGTCAGCAAGGTGACGGTGATTGATTTCGAGCAAAAGAAATTGCAGGTGACCGTCGAAACCGAGCAGCAGTCCCTGGCGATTGGCAAACGCGGCCAGAACGTGCGCTTGGCCGCGCGGCTGGTCGGCTGGGACATTGACATCCGCAGCGAAGAAGAGATGAAGCGCGAGATCGCGACGCAAATGGAACAGATGCTTTCTTCGCCGGTTGTCCCGCTCACCTTTATCGAAGGCATCACGCCCTCCGACTCTGAAACGTTGGCCGAACATGGCATCGAGACCATCGAACAACTGGCCGATGCCTCGGTGGACGACATCTGCGACTGGCTCGATCTGAGCGTGGACGAGGCGGAAGACTTGATTGATACCGCCCAGCAGATTGCCGATGCGCGGCGCGAACGCCTCGTCGGCCCGGACGACGAAGATTACGTCGAAGAGTATGAAAGCACAGCGGCTGATGAAGAAGCCGGTGACGAGTTTGGCGAAATCGCGGATGAAGAAATCGCGGCTGACGCCAGCGCGGTGACGGGTGAAGAAACCGGTGCAGCGGCTGCAGAAGCCGGCGCCGAAACTGCGGCTGTAGAAGCTGCTGAAGCTGCGGATTCGGCTGCACCAGCCCCTGAAGAAGAATAGCTATGAAGGCCATGAAGCTGTTATGAAACAGGGAATATTGAAAAACACGGCGCCAGGCGGTCGTGCCAGGCCCAACTTGCAAGATGGATTGCAAAAGCGGGCTTGCAAGAGGCCGCCGCGCGCCCTCACTGCCAGCGGAGGGGCTGATGTGAGTACGCTGAGGCTTTGATTATTCGAGCAGCGGAAAAGCAGCGCTTCCCAAGCGGGATGATTTTACGCTGGCTTTTCTTGTGGAAGGAATCAATGGGGTCTATCGCTAACAAGGTCCGAGTTTACGATCTAGCAAAAGAACTCAAGCTCGAAAATCGCAAAGTCATCGAAGACGCGCGCCGCCTGGGCGTAGACGTGAGTGTTCCCTCAAACACGTTGCCCGATGCCGTCGCGGACAAAATCCGCGAGACGTACTTCCCGAAAAAAGAGCAAGCCGCCGCGCCGCGCACGGCGCGCTTGATCAAACACGCCGCCACGCCCGCGCAACCTGACGCGCCGGTCACCGCGCCCTTGCCTGCCGCGCCTACTGCAGCTCCGGTTGCCGCGACACAACAACCAACAGTACAAGCGGCTGCACCGGCGCCCGCGCAAGAGGTTCGCAAAATCACCGCGCCGTCGCCCGCCACACGGCTGGTCAAACCCGCGCCAACTGCCGAAGCGCCGCACATCACAACACCCGTGCCTCTTGCCAAAGAGGTTGCCAAAGAGGCGCCGGCAGAAATGCCCGCCGCAGTCCCCACGACCGCGCCGCTCGCGCCGCTCGCCCAAACGGCCGCGCCTGAAAAAGAGCACGCCATCCAGGAGGAGACAATCGCACCCGCACCCGCCCTCGCACCGCCGGTTGAAACAGTTGAGCAGCCGGCGCTGCCTTTTGCTGAAACATCTGCCGTCGTGCCGCCGGCGCTTCCGGCCAGGCCGCCCAGGCCAGCCACCGGCAGATTGGACGTGCCGCCAGTCACCAAGCAGGCGCCCACAACAACTACCAGTTCGCCTGCTTCACCACGCGCGCCGCATCATGGTCATCCGGCGAACCGCACGACCGTGATCAAGCTGGCCCCGGCTTTACCCTTTCAGCCGCAGCCCCAACAACCCCAACCACGCATCGGCCGCGACGGGCGTACAGGGCAATTGCGGCCAAGTCAAGCCGGGCAAGCCGGCACGGGCGCGCTCGCACGCGATGGCCGCAGTGCGCCGCGCACTGGTGAAGCTGTCGGCGACCGGCGGCGCGGCGCTGGCGTTCATTTGCTGGAATCGGGCAAACCGCAATTGCACACTTACGTGCCGCCGCCCGACGCGCGGCACAAAGGCCGGCACACCACGCATCGCAAGGGCGACAAGGACGCCACGCCTGACCGTCAGAATCAATTGCGCAAGGGCTTCCAGGCCCCGCAGCAGCAAGTGCGCCAAGCGCCGGTCGAACTGAAACCGCTGCGTCTGGTCGAAGGCACCACCGTGCGCGAATTCGCCGAGAAGGCCGAAACCAAACCGCGTGATGTGGTGGCCGAATTGATGAAGCGCGGTGTAATGGCGACGATCAATCAGGTCATCAATCAAGATTTAGCCAAAGACCTGGGCCGCATTTACGGCTGGGATGTCACCTTCGGCGAATTCGAAGAGATGATCATCGAGTCCGAATTCGAGATCACGCCCGAAGCGATGGATGACACCGATCTGCGCGCGCCCGTCGTCACCGTGATGGGTCACGTGGATCACGGCAAAACCAGTTTGCTCGACGGCATCCGCTCCACCCGCGTGGCCGATGGCGAGGCTGGCGGCATTACGCAACACATCGGCGCTTATTCAGTCGCCGTGCCCAATCCCGACAATCCGGCGGATATTCGCCGCGTGGTCTTCCTCGATACGCCCGGCCACGAAGCCTTCACGTTGATGCGCGCGCGCGGCGCCAAAGTCACCGACATCGTCGTGCTGGTCGTGGCCGCCGACGACGGCGTCATGCCGCAAACCATCGAAGCGATTGAGCACGCCAAAGCCGCCAATGTCCCGATCATCGTGGCGATCAACAAGATTGACAAAGGCGACGCCAACCCCGAACGCGTCAAGAAAGAACTGGCCGACCGCGGCCTGCTGTGGGACAGTTGGGGCGGCGACACGACGATGGTCGAGGTTTCGGCGAAGCTGAAACAGAACATCAACGGCGTGCTGGAAATGATCCTGCTGCAAGCCGACCTGATGGATTTGAAAGCCAATCCGAAACGCATGGCCACGGGCACCGTGCTCGAAGCCAAGCTGGATCGCGGGCGCGGTGCGGTCGCCACCGTGCTCGTCCAAAACGGCTCGCTCAAAGTCGGCGAACCGTTCATCGTCGGCAACTATTACGGCAAGGTGCGCGCACTGATGAACGATCGCGGCGAACGCATTACTGAAGTCGGCCCCGCCATGCCCGTCGAAGTGCTCGGTCTGGAAGGCGTCCCCGGCGCGGGCGATCAATTCCAGGTCGTGGACGACATCAGCAAGGCGCAATCCATTTCCCAATTCCGCCAGGCAAAGGCGCGCACCACCGCGCTGGCCCGTTCGGCGGCCCGCGGGCTGGATCAACTCGCGGTGCAATTGGCGACCGGCGAGGTCAAGGAACTGCTCGTCATTCTCAAGGCCGATGTGCAAGGTTCGGTCGAAGTGCTCAAGGATACCTTGCAAAAGCTTTCGACCGACAAGGTCAAAGTCCGCATCATCCGCGCCGGTGTCGGCGCGATCACCTATGACGACGTGCTGTTGGCGAGCGCCTCGAATGCGACTTCGGTCGGCGCGGCCACCGTCATCATCGGCTTCAGCGTGCGCCCCGAAGCGCGCGCCGAAGAGATCGCCCGGCAGGAACAGGTGGACATCCGCTTGCACTCGATCATCTACAAGGTCGAAGAAGAGATTACCAACGCGATGATCGGCATGCTCGACGCGACGTCCAAAGAAGTCGTGCTCGGCAAAGCCTCCGTCCGCGACATCATCCGCGTGCCCAAGATCGGCAACATCGCCGGTTGTCTGGTGCTCAACGGTTCGATCAAACGCACCGCCCAGGCGC
Organism: Acidobacteriota bacterium; assembly: GCA_043740245.1. Lineage (GTDB taxonomy): Bacteria > Acidobacteriota > Blastocatellia > RBC074 > RBC074 > JACPYM01. Next base: position 11,021 of record JAYUCP010000628.1, read on the forward strand.
GGCTCATCCGCGACAACGTGGTGATTTTTGAAGCGCCCATCGGCAGCTTGCGCCGCTTCAAGGACGATGCCAGCGAAGTCCAACAGAACTTCGAATGCGGCATCACCATCGAACGCTTCAACGATTACAAGATCGGCGACGTGATCGAGGCGTATGTGATCGAGAAAGTGGCTGCCACCAAGTTGTAAGAATGGAAATCAAAAGGCAAAAGGCAAAAGGCAAAAATCAAAAATGGGATGCGGCAGCCGCGCTCCATTTTTCAGGCTGCATGGTTTGTCCCGCAGCCGTACCGATTTTTGCCTTTTGATTTTTGCCTTTTGCCTTTTGATTTTTTACCTATGTCGTATCGCACGAACAGATTGCCCCACGTCTTCCGCGCAGAAATCAGCAAGGTTTTGCAGCGCGAATTACGCGATAAATGTCCCGGCCTCCCCTCCATTACGGAAGTCAAAGTCAGTCCCGATCTTTCCGCTGCCCGTGTCTTCGTCAGTGTTTTCGGTTCCCCGGAATTACAGCGCGCAGCGGTCGCCAAACTCAATGACCAGGCGGGCTATGTGCGCAAATTGCTCGGACAACGGCTGCGGCTGCGGCGTGTGCCGGAATTGCGCTTCGTCTTCGATGACGCACTCGAACACGGCCAGCGCATGATGGAAATCTTTCAAGAAATCGCAAAGGAGTTACCCCCCGACGATTCACCGGCGGAACCGCGCGCGCCTGACGGTACGGCGCTTGAGGCCGCTGGCTGAATCTATCCCCCGGGTTGTAGTAGTTAAACTATGTTAGGCCAGGTAATAGATTTGATCGAGCGCCATCAGCGCTTCGCCATCACCACGCACATCAGACCGGATGGCGACGGTCTAGGTTCTTCACTCGCGCTTGGTTGGATTTTGCGCGGCCTCGGCAAAGACGCCGAAGTCATCACGCGCGACCAGGTGCCGCACGCGTACTTGCGGTTGCCCGGTTCCGCCGACATCCGCGTCTTGCCGGATGCCGACCGGGCCTATGACGCCGTCTTCGTCATCGAATGCAGCGATGTCGAACGGCCCGGTCTGCCGAGTCTGAAAGACAACCTCGTCGTCAACATTGACCATCATTCGACGACCGCGCTTTACGGCAACATCAACTGGATTGATTCGACCGCCGCTGCCGTGGGCGAGATGATCTACAACCTCGCCAAAGCCATCGGCGCCAAGATCACCCCTGAGGTTGCCAGTTGCGTTTACGCCGCGTTATTGACTGACACCGGTTCCTTCCATTTTTCCAACACCACCGAACGCACCTTCAAAATCGCCAGCGAACTCGTGCGGCACGGCGCCCAACCGGCCAAACTCTCGCAAGCGATTTTTTATAACTACCCTTACGCCAAGGTATGTTTGGTCGGCGAAGTGCTCTCGACGCTCAAGCGCGACGAATCTGGCCGCATCGCCTGGATCACCATGAGCAAGGACGCCATGGAACGCACTGGCGCGACCGAAGACGATTCGGACGGCATCATCAATTACCCGCTCACCGTCGGCGATGTCGAAGCCGTCGCCTTCTTCCGCGAACTGCAAAACGACACCTTCCGCATCTCGCTGCGGTCAAAGAATCGCGTCAACGTCGCCCGCGTCGCCGAACACTTCGGAGGCGGCGGGCATTGCAACGCGGCCGGGTTCACCGTGAAAGCGAATTACGACGAATTGGCGCGGCAGGTGTTGGATGAACTGAAAGAGGCCGTGCGGAATGCGCCACTCGCGGTGAATGGGAATGGACGGGAGATCAAGCCGCGTTGACCTGTGACCCGGCATGCGTCAGGCCGATTCTGATGCGGAGTCTTCCCGCTTCTTCGCGTCCAGGCACAGCAGCAAACCCAGTATGCCAACGAGCAACAACAACACGCCAAACAAGAGCGACACCGCCACGCCACAACCATAAAAACCAAGCGCGGTGGACAAGGCCGCGCCTAACAACGCCCCGCCCAGCGCATATTGAAAGTTCGCCCAGGGTCTTTTCTTCTCAGGTCGAGATTCGTTGTCGGTGAGCACGATGGCTAACAACACGTCAGTGGCGTGGATTTTTGTGTCTTGTGTCGGATCGAGTTGGCGCCGGTCGTAAGCGAGCGACTTGGCGCGCTCAATCACCCGCGCCCTTTGCGGGTGATCTTTCAGGATTTCATAGACCGTGTCCGAAATTTTTCCGGGATAGTGAATGAGGTCAGGCATGGCGTTGAGGCTGGTGAAGGTAGCTACCTATTCAAGTTTTTATTCAGCAAGCTAAAAACAACTAGCAGCAAGCCCACGAGAATAATGAGGGCTGAGTAGGCTTGTACGTACCGCTCCAGCGGCTGCCCTTGGAACAGCGCCGCCACGCCAATCCCTCCGATTCCGATCGTGCAGAGACCAATGAACAACCGTGTAAGGAACCCGGCGCGCGTCTGCCGTACCGGTTTAACGGAAGTGTTCAACTCGCCCAAAACCTGCTCCCAATCGTCCAGCTTTCGCGTGGGCAGAGACTGGCTGATCTTTGGCGTCGTGCTTTCAGTTGCAGGGGCCGTTTCCAGGCGCTCAATGTATCCTGAATTCATCTTTCCTCCTTGAGGGGGCGCTTTTCGAATCGCGCAGACACTAGAGCATCTTCGAGACTATTGGCAAGCGCCTGCGCGGCTCAGATGTGGCTCAGATGAAAAGCTCCGCCGATACTTTGAAAAATTGCGCCAACGCCTTCGCCTGGCTTTTGCTGATGGGGCGGACGCCGTTGATCGCTTCTGAAGCACGGCCACTCGAACTGAAGAGCGGCACCAAATCTTTCTGTGTGATGTCGCGCGCCTCCATCAAATGTTGCACGATTTCATGGGGTGCAGCATCTGGGAAATCGTAATGCTCTTCTTCATATCGTTCGACCAACAGCGACAACAGATCAAGCACTTGATCTTCTTCGGGCGTAATGTCTTTGCGTTTGTTTAGTAGCGCGTTAATTGCCGCAACAACACGGTCATATTCCTTCTCGGTACGAATAACGACTGGCGCAACATGCGCCAAGAGTTGGCCGTACTGCCGAGGGTCAAACCGCAGTCTGACTTTGATTTTAGGTTTTACAGTTGCAGTCATCTTTCCATTTCCCACGATCGTACTCCTTGTGGGTAAGAACGGCGCGAATGTATACGCGCTGCCTGGGGAAATCGATATCAACGATTAGCCGGTACTTGTTTCCGCCGATGTTGAAAACGATGCAGTCACCAACCAAATCCGCGTGTGGAAAATCAGCTTGTACCTCAACGAGCGTTTTCCAGCTTGCGCGCTTCGTTAGCGAAATCCAGCTACGAAGCGGTGTTTCAGCATCAGGGTGAATCGCCCAAAATTGAGCGAGCGGCTTGCGTGTCAAAACTCTCATGTCATTCTCCTAAGCGCGACAGAGATTGATCCCATATTGGCAGAAGTTTGAATAATGCTAGCTTGCTAAAACCGATAGTGTAGGTATCGGCAAACTCATTTAGCCTTAGGATCAACCTCAGTCGTCGCTCAAGTGAATGACGATAGGGCTTCCGGATTTACAGCAAGCTAGAACTGTCATGCAAAGTTCACTAGCTACCAGACAACCAGATTCGCAATCTCAAGGGTCTTTCACCTTATGGAATTGAGCAAAATCTTCCGCGTAGCTTCTCTCTTTGCGAAAGTAGTGAGAGTCAGCAACGAACGGCTAAACTGTCTCCCAAAATGGGAGTATTGTCAAGAGCCATGTTTGCTGCCAGTTATAGATGGTTTACGTTAAGGTATGAAAAAAAGCGCACGCAGCAATTAGCCAACGTGCGCTTTCTCTGAAGGCTTTTCCTCGCCTACTTCGGCCCCCGCTCCCACCAATACTGCTTCTCCAGCTTCTTCTGCACCGGCCATTCCTGATCCAGCGTGTCGCCGTGGTAAAGCTCGCCGTTTTTCATCACGTAGCGAATCGTGTTGGTGTTGCGAATGTCGGTCAGCGGGTTTTGATCCAGCACAATCAGATCGGCCAGCTTGCCTGCTTCCAACGAACCCACGTCGCGGTTCAGCCCAATCGCCTCCGCGCCAAAGATCGTCGCCACGCGCAAGGCTTCCATCGTCGTCATGCCGCCCGCTTGCAGCGCCCACAGTTCCCAGTGACAGCCGATGCCTTGCATTTGGCCGTGACCGCCGAGGCCGATGCGCCCGCCCGCTTTGATAACTTTGGCCGCGCCTGCCGCGATGCCTTTGTGGCCGTATTCTTCGGGCGAGAACCATTGGCCGCGCCGCCGCAGCATGCCGTTGAGCAATTCCAGCGGCACAAAGCGCGCCAATTTTTGGTTGTTCACCACGTCGGTGTTTTCGAAGAAGTAATTCTCCGTCCACGGCGCGCCGTAAGCGACCAGCAGCGTCGGCGTGTAAAACGTCTTGGTCTGCGCGACGAATTCGGCCATGTCTTTGTAAAGCGGCTGAAGCGGCAGCGCGTGTTCGCTGCCTGAAAAGCCGTCCATCATTTGCGTTAGGTCGAGCTTCATATCCAGCGCGCCTTCGGTCGTGGGCGTGATCTTGAATTCCTGGCAGGCCAGCGCGACCCATTGGCGCACCAGCCGGTCGCCCGTGACGTATTCTTTCAACGTGTCGGTTTGATAAGCCTCGCGGTAGCGTTTGATGTAATTGCGCGCCGTGTCTTTGTCGGTCAAACCGTCGTTGGAAAAGACGCCGGGGCCGGTGGTGAGAATGCGCGGGCCAACGATTTCGCCTGTCTCGACGAGGTCGGCGTAGGCATAGACATCCGTCGTCGAAGGTTGCGGGTCGCGCGTCGTCGTGATGCCGTAGGCCAGATTCGCCAGGTAAGCCCAGACCTGAGTTTGATGGACGTTGCGCGGCGGACGCATGTGCGCGTGCACATCCACGAGGCCAGGGATGATCGTCTTGCCGGTCACGTCAATCACTTTGGCATCGGCGGGGAAAGTCGGCGCGGCTTGCTTCTTGGCATTCTTGCCAGTTGCTAGCGGTGCGCTGGCTTTGATTTCGACAATGCGGTTGTCAACGACGGTGATGTCGCCGCGTTCGAGCACTTCGTCGCCTTTCATCGTGATGACGCGCGCGCCGGTCAAGATGACTTTGCCCGCAGGTTTCGTGCGTGCGGCTTCGACGATGGCATCGAAGCTTTCGGGCTTGTCGGCGTCAACCGCTTGTTTGAAAAACTTCGTGCCCCACGACCACGTCACCGCTTTGCCGTCCGGCGTCCATTGCAAGTAATCGCCGCCATCCGCCGACATCTTTTTGACCGGCACGGTGGTATTGGCCGCCGCGCCCGTGATGCTCACGTTCACCGTCTCTTTGCCGGCTTTGGGAATGGTCACGAGGTAATGTTTGGTTTGCAGCGAGACGAAAGCGCGCGTGCCGTCGGGCGAAATGCGCATCTCATCCGCACTGGGCGGATTGGGTGGTGCGCCAGCGCCTGAGACTTTCAGGTGCGTGCGTTTGTCGAAACCATCGAGCCGCACCGAAGCCAGGCCCTGCCCCGTCGTGTAATAAACGCGTTGCGCATCGTTGCTGAAATGCGGCTGCTGTCCGCCTTCCGCCGCCGTGATGACGGTCGAATCGCCGCCCGTGGCCGCGATGTAGCGCAATTCGCGGATGCCCGTGCCGCCCGCGCCGCCGATTTCGTTGTCGGTGTGGCCGTGCAAGGCGGCTTCTTCGGGTGAACGGAAGTTGTCGTCTTCGTGCAAGTCGGCGAACAACTGATCGCTGATCGCGCCGTAGGTAAACACGATCTTTGTGTTGTCGGGCGCGTAACAGGGGAAGGAATAAAACGCCGCGCGCCGCGTCAATTGCTCCGGCGCGCCGCCCGCGCTGGGCACGCGGTAGATGTGCCCGCCCTCGCGCGTCCAGGTCGCAAAGGCCACATACGCGCCATCGGGCGACCACGCGGGCATGAATTCGCCGACGGTCAGATTGGTCAGCCGTTGCGGCTTGGCATTGGCTTCGAGCGGCATCACGTAAAGTTTGTTGAAAGCGGTGAACGCGACACGCCGTCCATCGGGCGAGAGCGAGGGATAGCGAATCAAGCGCGCCTTGACGATTGGCCCGTCATCCACCTTGTAATCGAAATGCAGCCGCGCGGCGATGTCCACGTCCACTTTGGCGGTGAAGGGAATCGTGGTGGCCGCGCCGCTGGCGAAGTCTACGCGTTTGATCTTGCCGTCAATCGTGACGATCAGCGCCTTGCCATCGGGCGTGAAGTCGTAGCCGGGGAAGGTGTCGCGCGTGGCCCGCGATTCCTGGTCGTCGCGCGTGACGTGGCTGATCAGCCAGCGCTCTTCGTTGGTTTCGAGATCGCGCACGCGCAGCGCCGTTTGCAATTGGTAGCGCGTGGCATAGACCAGTTGCTTGCCATCGGGTGAGAGCACGGGACGCATCGCGCTGCCTTGCGCATTGGTCAGCCGCGTGGTCTCGCTGGTCTCGCGGTCGAAGCGATAGACCTGCCAAATCGGAAAGGTCGCGTTGTAATTGAACGCGCCCGTGCGCTGCGCCCAGTAAATGAATTTGCCATCCGGCGAAGCGACCGCGCCCATCTTGTTCAAGGGCGGCGCGGGCGGCGGGCCGCCTTGGCCGGGCGCTGCGGGCGGTGGCGGCGGCGGGCCGATGCTGACGCCGGTGCCGCCGTCTTTGTGCCACATGTACGGATGATAAGTGCCGATGCCGCGATCCGAACGCGAGGCGATGATGTAGTTGCCATCGGGCGTCCAAGTGGGCGACAGGTAATAGGTGATGTCGTTGCCGCGCCCTTTGGTGATGGGTTTGACGTCGCTGCCGTCGGGTTTGCAGACGTAGAGGTTCTCGCCCCCGCTGCGGTCGCTGATGAACGCGATCAGCTTGCCGTCGGGTGAAAACTTCGGTTGCGATTCAAAGCCGAGGTCGCCGCCGACAATGCGTTTGGCTTCGCCACCATTGATCGGCAGCGTGTAAATATCGCCGGCCAGATCGAAGACGATGGTCTGGCCGTCGGGTGCGACATCCAGCGACATCCAGGTGCCTTCGTCGGTGGAGAAGCTGACTTTGCCGGCGGGTTTCAGCGGCAAGCCTTCGTCTTTCTTGTCTTCTTTATTCTCTTGGGCAAAGACACTGCGCGGACGGTTGAATTGTGTGAGCAGGGCGCAGCAGAGCGTCACAACGCCAAGCGCGACCAGGCAACGCAATGCGGATGGGATACGCAACATAAGCTTTCTCCTTTTTGCTTGCAGATGACCTATCAGATTCGGTAATGGGATACGGTGGCGGCATCATAGCTGTATGCGCGGCGCAGGGACAAGACAGCAGAGGAGAGTTCAAGCCGCAGATCACCGCAGGCAAGTAGGTAAAAGAAATGCCAACAAAGTAGAGGAAATAGGTACGCGGATGACGCGGATGCAGCGGATCAGCGCGGATCAACCCGCAAAAGAATCTGCGGAAACCCGCGTCATCCGCGTATCTATTCGCTTGTCGAGTTACGCACACTCTTCACATAACTGCATTGATCTGCGTTGATCTGCGGCAGGGCCGACATTCATTGCGCTGCTGCAAAATGATTTTCAACCATGCTCCAACTCCGGCTTTAGCTTTTCCGCTGCTTGTGGTATCAAAGCAGCCGCGATAACAGTTCACGAGCGCGACTCTCCCAACAGGTTTTCCCATTCAATTTCGCTCAACAATGTGACGAAGTGCTGGCTTGGTGTGTGGACGGGTGCAGGTTTTTCGGTGCGTTGGCCCAGCCCACGTCACCTCGTCGAGTTGCGCGTAATTTTACGGCGGTTTGTTCACGTTCTGGTGTCAATGCGTCAATTGGAAGTGAACACGCGCCGATGCAAAAATCATTCAGCAGCAGTAAAACATTTTCAGCAAGTATGCTGGTTCTGGCCCCGTCAAACGTCCCGTTCCCAGGCAGCGGCAATCAGGTTATATCCCCAGCGCAGGGCGTCATGGCGCTAGCTGCGGCTGAACCACACAATGGCGCGCCGTTACGGCTGGAATTGCATCCGCGCGATTTCCCGCAAGCCTTTGCCGCCGTCGCCAGACAAGTCGCCAATGCACTCGGCAGCCTCGAAGAACCAGCCGAAGGCGCCGTGCAAACCTTGCTCGAACAATTTCTCTTGCTGCGTTTTCTCGAAGTCAAAGGCTGGTTGGGCGAACCCGATTTCATGCGGCTGCAATGCCAGTTGCACTGGCAAGCCGACCCTGAAGCCGCCAGCTTTTTTAACCAAGTCATCGCCCCGCGTTTGCGCGTGCTGGCCCATACCGGCTTGCTGGACAGTCCGGCTGCGCCCAGCGCCTTGCCCAACCGGGTCTGCAAAATCATTTGCGATACGCTCTTCGGCCCGTTCCGTTTCACCATTCACGAAGCCACCGAAAAAGAAGAAGACAAACTGCTCGATCCCGAATGGCTGGGCGTTGTCAGCGCAAACGCCTTGCTCGCACGGCCTTTGAAACAGGCGCAATCGGCGCCGCCGCCGCGCCGCATTCGCGCTTCCTTCCAGACGCCGCGCCGCGTGCTGCGCTGGCTGTGCCGCGAAGCGTTGTTGCAATACCTGAGCGGCAAACTGACCGAGTACACCCATCTATCGCCCACAGCCTTGCGCGAACAGTTGCTGTTCTTTTTCAACCTGCCGCCCGCCGAGCGTATGACTGATGAGCAAGTCGCCGAATTGCGCGAACGTATCTTGCGCGCCACGGCGCAACGCATGTCGCGCGCGTTGCTGGCCTGCCGCGTGTGCGATCCGGCGGCGGGCAGGGGCACTTTGTTGACGGGAATGCTGGAAGAAATGGCAACGGCGCTGACGAAACTCGATTTGCTGCTGTATGGGCGCGGCCTGATCGGGCAGCACAATTACGAATTCAGGCTCAAACGCAAACTGCTCAGCGATTGTTTGTATGGCGTGGATTTGCAGCCGCAAGCCATCGCGCTCTGCCGCCAGCGGCTCTGGCTGGCGCTGGTGGCGTGCGAACAAAGCGTGCCCGACGCCGCGCTCTCTGTGACCATTCGCGAAGCCGCCAACACGCCGGCCCTGTTCCAGCATCTGGTGTGCGGCGACAGCCTGCTGGGGTGCCGCGCGTATGACGATGGCGAAACCGGCGCATTCAAATGGCGGCACGCATTCCCCAGCATTTTTCAACTACGCGGCGGCTTCGACATTCTGATTGGCGATCCGCCTATCCGGCCTTTCCTGGCGAAAGACGAAGCTGAAAAAGACGTGTGGGCGCAAATCTGCGCGCTGTTTCCGCAAGTCAAACGCTCTAAAAATATGGCGGCGGCGTTCTTCGACTTACCGCGCTTGATCGGCGCGGCGGGTGTCATCACCTGCCAGATTGTGCCCAGAGCATTGACTTACTCAGAAGGCTGGGCGGCCACGCGCGCCTTGTTGCGTTTGAATTACCAACTGCTGAGCGCGGCGGATGTGAGCGAGGCTTATCAAGAAGCCCAGCTTGAACAAGAAGTGCTGCTTTACCGCCGCGAGGACCGCGATGAATTGACGGGCGACGCCGCGCCCGAGCCCGCGCTGTTCAACACGCCGTTTATTGTTGCGAATGCGGAAGCGCGCAATGAAGCGCAGGCAGAGGCCAGTGTTGCGGCTGGCGCCGAAGACAGTTATGCGTTGAGCGCCAACGAAATGGTCAAGCTGGAACGCGCCGCGCCCGTGGCTACAGTTGCGTTGAACACCACTGCCCGCGAATTGCACGAACGGCTGGCGCGTCTGCGCACGCTGGGCGAATTCGTCACGGTCAAACGCGGGCAACGCTGGCAACGCCGCACCAAACCCGCCGGGCGCGCCGCCGCCGCCGTCCCCGTCATCAAAGGCGCCAATCTGCGCCAGTTCCGCATCACCGACGCCTTGCCGCGCCAGGAACCGCCCGCTTACCTGCAACGCGTGCTCGAAGAGTTGCGCCAGCCCAAACTGCTTTGCCCGAATACGCTGGCGCATCTAAAAAAACCGCACGAGATGCTGGTGCTGTTGTGCGCGCTTGATCGCAGCGGTTCGGTCGCGCTCGACACCGTGCAACAACTCTTCCCGGCGCAGGATTGCCCGTACAGCTTGGAATTGCTCTGCGGCGTGCTCAACAGTTCGTTGGCGCGCTGGTTTTTCTACTTCGTTACCTATCAGCAAGCGGCGCGCGCCGTCTCGTTTGACGCCGCGCAGATTGGCAGTTTGCCGCTGCCTCGCGCCGGGCATCGGCTGATTCCGCAGGTCGAAAAACAGGTGCGCAAGCTGCTCAAACTCGAACTGCCGCGCAAGTATTTCCTGCGCGGCCAATTGGCGGAATACGACGCGTTGGATGAGTTGATTTGCGAGCTTTACGAATTGAGCGATGAAGAGCGGCGCGAGGTGTTGCGCTGAGGCTGTGACCGGCAGGCGTTGGTCAGAGCAGCATTACTGCCTGGAAGATTGAGCAATTTGGCTCGCCAGCAGCCTCTCGTCGCGCTCAGGCCGGTTGCAGTAACGCCTCAGCCTGAGTCGCCACTTCTTCGGCCTCGCGCAAAGAGAGTTGGAACACTTGCCGCAACGCCCTGAGCTCGTCAAGTCCATCGTGTTTTGCTGTCAGGTAAACTTCGGGTGCGGTGACGCCGGTCTCGCGCAGGCGTTGGTATTTGTCGAAGCGCGCTTGCCCTGCCGGGGCGCAAACGTGTTCACCAGGCTCGCGGGTGAGCGCGGAAATCTGTTCGCGCAACATTTGTTGTTCTCGAAGTAAGCCTTGAAACTCGGCCGCCAAACGCTGATGAAAGCCTCGTGCGTTGCGCACCTGTTCGGCGAGTTGCGGCGATGCTTGCGCCTCTGGCGAAGCGTAGAGTTGTTCGAGTATTTTGCCCAAGCTCTCAGCGTAAACTGTAAAAGTCAGTTCGTGCATAAGCATCTCCTTTACTGCTTCAACCGCAACGCCTCCGCCAAGGTGGCAAAGGTTGGCGGAGCAACCTCAACGTCGCGCAACTACAGTTTCATCAATAACCCGCTTCCGTATATTCGCCAAACACCGTCCGCATCCGATCCGCAATCTCGCCCAATGTCGCATACGCCTCGACCGCTGCGATGATGCGCGGCATCAGATTCGCGCCCGAACGCGCCGCTGCTTCGACTTCGCCCAACGCCGCCAAGGCCGCGCCAGCATTGCGTTCGGCGCGCACCTTGCGCAGGCGTGCGACTTGCGCGGCTTCATACGCCGGATCAATTTTCAGCGTCGGAATCGAAGTCTCTTCCTTGATCTGAAACCGATTCACGCCGACGACCACCTCTTGCTGCGCCTCGACCGCCTTCTGGTAATCGTAAGCCGCGCGCTCGATCTCGCGTTGCACGTAGCCCGTCTCAATCGCGGCGAGCATGCCGCCCATCTCGTCAATCTTGGCGATGTAGGCTGCCGCGCGCGTTTCAATCTCGTTGGTCAAGTGCTCGATCACATACGAACCGGCCAGTGGGTCGGCGGTGTCGGCGACGCCCGATTCGTAGGCAATGACCTGTTGCGTACGCAAGGCGATGCGCGCGGCGTCCTCGGTTGGCAGACTCAACGCCTCGTCCATACCATTCGTGTGCAGCGATTGCGTCCCGCCCAGCACGGCGGCCAGCGCTTGGATGGTCGTGCGGATGACGTTGACTTCGGGCTGTTGCGCGGTCAGCGTCGAACCGGCTGTTTGCGTGTGAAAGCGCAGCATCAATGACTTCGCGTCCTTTGCTCCGAAACGGTCGCGCATCGTGCGCGCCCATAATCGCCGCGCCGCGCGGTATTTCGCCACCTCTTCCAGAAAGTTGTTATGCGCATTGAAAAAGAAGGCCAGACGCGGCGCGAACTCGTCTACGGTTAAACCTGCGTCGAGCGCCGCCTGTACATACGCGATGCCGTCAGCCAGCGTGAAGGCGACCTCTTGCACTGCCGTCGAACCGGCCTCGCGGATGTGGTACCCGCTGATCGAAATCGTGTTCCAGTTCGGCACTTCTTTAGCACAGTAGGCGAAGATGTCGGTGATGATGCGCAACGAGGCGCGCGGCGGATAGATGTAAGTCCCGCGCGCGATGTACTCCTTCAAAATGTCGTTCTGAATCGTGCCGTTTAACTGAGCGGGCGCAACGCACTGCTGCTTGCCGACCGCGATGTAGAGCGCCAGCAAAATCGCTGCCGTCGCATTGATCGTCATCGAAGTCGAAACGCGGTCGAGCGGGATGCCGTCAAACAGCGTTTGCATATCGGCCAGCGAATCAATCGGCACACCCACGCGCCCGACTTCGCCGGCGGCCAGCACATGATCGCTGTCGTAGCCAATCTGCGTCGGCAGATCAAAGGCCACCGACAAGCCCGTCGTGCCCTGTTCGAGCAGGTATTTGTAACGGCGGTTCGACTCTTCCGCTGTGGCGAAACCGGCGTACTGGCGCATCGTCCACAGCCGTCCGCGATACATCGTCTCGTAAACGCCGCGCGTGAACGGGTACGCGCCGGGCGCGCCGAGGTCGGCGTCGTAATTGACGGGCACCTCGGCGGGCGTCAAACAGTTGGCGAGTTTGATGTCGGATGACGTAACGAAGCGTTCTTTGCGTTCTTTGGCTTTTGTCGTCGGCATAGTTTGTTGTTGGGTTGAAGGTCGTCGCGTGCTTGCGACGGCGGGCGGATTCTAACACGCCCAGTGTCAGTAGCCCGACCGTGAGGGAGGGCGCGCCTCAAATTAGATCACTGGGTTTGGCCTGAAGACGCGCCTTCCTTACGGTCGGGCTACTGACACTGGCTGAGCAGTCACGAATATTTTTTCGCCGTCGTGTAGGATTTGCCTCCGCCCCGTACACTATGAAACGAACCTTGCGCGCCGTAGCCCCCAGCCGCGCCGCACGACTTCAACTTTTTTTTTCATGCCCTTATCGCCCTTATCCATCTTTGCAGGAGCTTTTATGAAATTCGCAGTGCGTTCTTTGCCGGCAACTTCGACCTGGCTTTGTCTGGCGTTGCTGTGCGTTGGCGTTGGCATTTATCGGCGTTCCCACCACATCGCACCAAACGCTGCGCGCGCCGTCACGCCTCAACTCGCGGAAAGCTACGGCAAGTTGCCGCTGAGCTTTGAAGCCAATCAGGGACAGGCCGACGCGGCCATCAAGTTTTTAGCGCGCGGCTATGGCTACGATCTGGCGCTGACGGCCGCGGGCGCAAGCTTGAATTTGCAAGGCGCGCAAAAACAGGCGCGCGTGCAAATGCGGTTGGTGAATGCGCGCCCGCCTAAACGCATCAGCGGTGCCGCAGCCTTGCCAGGCAAGGTCAATTACCTGCTCGGCGATGATGCCAAACAATGGCGCACTGACGTGCCGACTTACGCCAAGGTCAAATGTGAAGCCGTGTATCAGGGCGTTGACGTGGTGTGGTATGGCAATCAGCAACAGCTCGAATATGACTTCGTCGTCGCGCCGGGCGCTGACCCGCAACAAATCAAACTGGCGTTCAACGGCGCGCAACGGTTGCGGCTCGACGCCAGCGGCGACTTGATCGTTGAAACCGAAGCGGGCGAGCTGCGCCAGCATCGTCCCGTCATTTATCAAGAAGTAAACGGGCAGCGGCAAACCGTCAGTAGCGGTTACCGCCTGGCCAACGCCAATCAAGTCACGTTTGCATTCGGCGCCTATGACGCGAACCGTCCGCTGGTGCTTGATCCGGTGTTGAGTTATTCGACGTTGCTCGCCAGCGGCAACGTGGGTGACAGCGCATTCGATGTGGCGGTAGACGCCGCCGGCAATGCCTATCTGACAGGCTCGGTGCTGTGGGATGAGGGCTTCCCGACGACGCCTGGCGCGTTGCGCTTTGTGCCGGATGCGCAAACGTTGGCCAGCCAGCCGGTCTTTGCGTTCGTCACCAAATTCAACCCGCAAGGCAATCAACTGGTTTATTCGACCTTGATCGGCGGCACGCGCGGCATCCCTTACCCGGGGACAAACCGGACAGAGTACTATTCGTCTAGTCGCGGCAGGGCGCTGGCGCTGGATGCCGCAGGGAATATCTTTGTCACAGGAGAAACGGCCTCGGCGAATTTCCCGACCACGCCCGATGCGTTCAAGACCAGCTATAACGGTGCGCCCGTGCCCCCGCGCACGCAATCCCCTGTTTTCGACGCTTTTGTGCTGAAGCTGAACGCCACGGGCAGCGCCTTGCTCTATTCCACCTTATTGGGCGGCAACTTAAATGAGTTAAGCGCAGCCATTGCCGTAGACGCCGCCGGGAATGCGCACGTCACTGGCTACACGGAGTCGCGGAACTTTCCGACCACGCCGGGAGCTTTTCAGCCACAAAGCCTGGATGACCCGCTGGCGTTTACCTCCGACGGGTTCGCGGTCAAACTCAACGCGACGGGGTCGGCCCTGCTCTATGCAACTTTTCTCGGCAGCGGCAGCAATGACAGAAGCAGCGATTTGGCCCTGGATGCGGCGGGCAATGCCTACATCACGGGCTGGACGTTTGATGGCGCACGAGGGGCGCAATTTTCGGATGCTGCCAAATTCCCTGTAACGCCAGGCGCCTTTCAAGGGCCTAAGACGGAAACCGCGTCAGCCAACGCATTTTTGGTCAAGCTCAATTCCACCGGCAACGCCGTTTACTCGGCAAGGCTAGGGCCGATCGGGCCCGCTGATGAAGTCGCCACGGGCATCGCCATTGATGCGGCAGGGCAGGCTTACGTCACAGGGCAAACCCATTCGCAGTTATATCCGACCACGCCCGGCGCGTACCGGCGCACGGGGGTGAGCGACAATCCGCTTAACACCATCACCGGAGGCTTCGTCACCAAAGTCGCGCCTGACGGCAGAAGCCTGGTCTTCTCCACCTTGTTGGGCGAGCCGAACGAACGCCCCAATCCCTATCCGAAAAGACCTTACGACATCGCTGTGGATGCCGTGGGCAATGTCTACATCGTGGGCGCTGGCTACGCTCTTCCCGGTTTTGCCTTTGTCGAGAAACTCAACCCGACAGGGAGCGTGTTGCTCTATTCCTATCAGTTCCCCGTTGGCCAGGGGGAGGCGCTCACCTTGGATGGCCAGGGCGGCGTTTATTTCACGGGGGGAGCATGGGAAGGCTTCGTCACCACGCCGGGCGCCTATCGCCAGCGGTTCGACAATTCGCCGTTTTTCAAACGGGGCGCTTTCCTGGCCAAGATTTCCGAAAACTCCACGAATGGCTTGCCGTTGCCGTTGTCGAGCGCGTCGCCTTCGCCGACCGTTTCCCCCAGCCCGACACCTTCGGGCACGCCGCGTCCGTTGTTTACCGTCAGCGGGCGTGTCACGTCGCTGACCGGTCAGCCCATCGCCGGCGCGAGCGTCTATCTGAACGCACTGGTGCAACTCACCGATACGAACGGCAATTACAGTTTTCCGAATCAGGCCGGCGGCTCTGAATACCTGCTCAGCGCCCTCAAAGACGGCCTGAGCTACTTTCCTGAAGGCCTGCGCTTCCCCGATCTAAACAGCAATCGCACGGCGAACTTCACGCAAATTCCGGTGACGAGCGGCGCGCTGCACACTTCGGCGGCGACGTATGACGGCAATGAACTCGCGCCCGGCTCGATCATTTCGGCCTTCGGCGCGAATCTGGCGACGAGCACACAAGTGGCGACGACCACGCCCTTGCCGGCGACGCTGGCGGGGACGCGTGTGCTGGTGCTGGATAGAAACGGCGTCGAACGCACCGCGCCGCTGTTTTTCGTCTCGCCGACCCAGATCAATTACCTGCTGCCGCCCGAAACCGCCGCCGAAGCGGGTGGCGACCAGGCGCTGGTGCGCATCATCAACAGCGCCAACCAGGTCTTTGCCGCGCGCTTTGAAGTCGCGCCCGTCGTGCCTGGCTTTTTCACCGCCGACGCCAGCGGACGCGGCCTGGTCGCGGCGGTCGCCTTGCGTGTCAGGGCGAACGGCGCGCAAAGCTATGAACCCATCGCGCGCTGGGACGCGGCGCAAAGCCGCATGGTCGCCGTGCCGCTCGACCTGGGCGCGGCCACCGAGCAGGTCTTTCTGATTTGTTTCGGCACCGGTTTCAGAAGGCTCGCGGCCGGCAACACCACTGCCGCGCAACTCGGCGGCGTTACCACGCCGATCAGTTTCGCCGGGCCGCAAGGCAGTCTGGACGGACTCGATCAACTCAACCTGCCAGTCCCGCGCGGTCTGGCCGGACGCGGCGAGGTGCAATTGGCGTTCAGTGTGGACGGCAACAACGCCAACCCGGTCAAGGTCGTCATCAAGTAAGGCCATCATGCAACGCAACCTTCCCTCACAATTTGTTCGCCAGGCGGTGAGGCGACTCATCCCCTTGTCTCACTGCCTCTGGTTCGCGCTGATCGTGTTGAGTGTGCATGCGCAAAGCACCTCGGCCGTGCGGCTCGATTACGCGACGCTCTTTGGCGGCAAAGGCGCCGATGTGATCGAAGACCTCGCGCTCGATGCGGCGGGTAACATTTATCTCACCGGCTGGACGACCGTGCCCGCCAACAGCCCCGCGTCCTTTCCGACCACGCCCGGCGCGCTCACGGTTGACACGCGCTTTCAAGCTGGCGAAGCGGCCTTCGCCTTTGTGGTCAAACTCAACCCGGCGGGCACACAGGTGCTTTACGCCGCGCTCATCGGCGGCACGCAGGACATCCTGCAAACCAGTCCGCGCGGCCCCGCCAATTACGTGCTCGACAATCGCGCCAAGGCGTTGGCGGTGGACAGCGCGGGCAATGTCTATGTCACCGGCACGACGCTTTCGCTCAACTTCCCAACGACGAATGGCGCGTTGCAAACGCAAACGACCAACGTCAGCGCAACCGATGCGCCCGCCAATGAATGCTTTGTCTTCAAGTTGAATCCGCAAGGCAGCGCGCTGCTTTATTCGACCTTGCTCGGACGCGGCGCTGCCGCAGGCGCGGACCTCGCCGTCAACGCGCAAGGCGAAGTCTGGCTGACGGGCAACACCGCTGCGCGCCGCTTCCCAGCAACAGCCAACGCCCTGCAACAAACGCCGTTGAACAGCGGTGTCAGCGCCTTCGTCGCGCAACTCAATGCGGCGGGCACGGCCTTGCGCTATGCGACGTATCTTTCCAGCGGCAGCGCCGATTTCGGCGCGAGCCTCGCGCTCGACGCAAGCGGCAATGCCTATGTGACGGGCGCGACGAATTCATCCTGCGCGCAAGCCGGGGTGCCGCCGGTCGCGCCGTTCCCGACCACGGCCAACGCCTATCGCCGCGACACCGGCGCGGGTTGCGAAAATGGTTTGAATGCGCCCTGGGTCTATGCCGCGAAATTCACGGCGCAAGGCGCGTTTGCTTTTTCGACGTTGATTGGCCGTGGACGCAGCGCCGCGCTGGCGGTGGATGCGCAAGGCCAGGCCGTCATCACGGGCCGCACCGCGCGGTTCTATGATTTCCCGGTGACCGCCGGAGCCTTGCAAACACAGGTGCTCGGCGCGCTCACGACTGAAGCCGCCTTCGTCACCAAGCTCAACGCCGACGGCAGCGCCCTGCGTTATTCGACCTTTCTCAACGGCGCGGTGGGCGAGTTCAACCCGGCGCTGGCGCTGGATGGGGCGGGGAATGCTTATGTGACGGGCGAGCTTGGCGCGCCGACCTTCGCCGCGACGCAAAGCGACGGCGCGTTTCGGTTCACGCGCGGCGCTTACGCGGTCAAATTGAATGCGAGCGGCAATGCGTTGGGTTATGCCGTAGTCTTTGGCGGCACGCCCACGTTTGGGCCGGGGCCGAGTTTTGCGCGCGGCATCGCGTTGGATTCCGCCGGGCAAGTCTTGATCGCGGGCGCGGCCTTCGCGGCGGATTTCCCCGTCACGCCGAATGCGCTGCAAACACAGCGCGCCGACGATGACCCGTACCGCTGCGACGGATTCATCGTCAAGCTCAGCGAAGCGCGCACGGTCGCCAACGTCTCCGCCGCCAGCTATGCCGCCGCGCCGCTCGCCGCCGGTTCGATCATCGCGGCCTTTGGCGCAGGCTTGGCGACGACGACCAGCGCCGCCACGCAAACGCCGTTGCCGCTGACGCTGGCGAATGCGTCGGTCGTCGTCAGAGACAGCGCCAACGTCGAACGCGCCGCGCCGCTGTTTTTCGTTTCGCCCACGCAGATCAATTATCTGTTGCCCGCCGGCACGGCGAACGGAACGGCGACAGTGAACATCAGCAACAACGCTGCGCTCGTTGCTGCGGCGGCCATTCAAATCGAAAGCGTCGCGCCGGGGCTCTTCAGCGCCGACGCCAGCGGACGCGGGCTGGCCGCCGCCGTCGCCTTGCGCATCACGGCCGCGGGCGCGCAACGTTATGAGGCGCTGGCGCAATACGACGCCGCGCAAAACCGCATGCTGCCCGTGCCGCTCGCGCTGGGCGCGGCCGATGAACAGGTTTTCCTGTTGTTATTCGGCACTGGCTGGCGCGGCAACAACGCGCTCGCGCAAGTTACCGCGACCATCGGCGGCATCGCCGGCGAAGTTACCTATGCCGGCCCGCAAGGCGAGCTGGCCGGACTCGATCAGATCAATGTGCGTCTGCCGCGCGCGCTGATTGGGCGCGGCGAAGTGGAGATTGCCTTGACCGTACAAGGCCGCGCCGCCAATCCGGTCAAGGTTTGGATCAAATGAACAACGCGCAACCACAACCCGGCGACGCCACGGCGCACGAACAGCTTTTCAGCGAACGCTATGACCGGCTGTTGCGCTGGGCGCTGCATTTGACGGGCAATGACCGCGCGCAGGCCGAAGACCTGTTGCACGACGCCTACATTCAATTCACGTTGCTGCGTCCGCCGTTGGCCGCGATTCGCCAGTTGGACAATTACCTGTTCGGCGTGCTGCGCATCCTGCGCGTCTCGCAATTGCGCCGCGCCGCGCGTTGGCCGCACCAGCCGTTCAACATCGTCGAATACGATTCGGCGCAACTCGGTTTGCGGCTGAGCGACCCGCGCCGCCAGCAACAGCTTCACGATGAATTGCGCGCCGTCTGCCGTTACGCCTGCGCGCGCAAAGCCACGTCCAAAGCGGGCAGCGTGCTGCTGCTGCGCTTCTTTCACGGTTACTATCCGAGCGAGATCGTGCGGTTGTTGCGCACGACCCGCAAAGTCGTGGACGCCCGGCTGCTGGCCGCGCGCCGCGAAGCTCGGCTCTATTGCGAAGCCCCCGAACGCCTGACGTTCCTGACTGCACCGGCGCGCAACGACCCTGCGCGCAACGAGAGGAGCAAGACCGTGTCCAAACTCATTCCGGCACTGACCGCTGAAGACCTGCTGCACAGCTTGCGGCAGGAAATTTTTGCCGCGCCATCCGGCGAATGTTTCGCCGTGCGCGAGCTTTATCAAAATGCTTCGGCCCCGGCGCTCACGACCGCGCAACTCAGCCATCTGGTGAGTTGCCCCGCCTGTCTCGACGAAGCGAACGCCTTGCTCGAATTGCCGCCGCTGGCCGCGCGCCATCCGCACGACGTACTGGGCATGGACACGCGCAACCGCGCTCAGCAAAAAGACAATGACGATGATGACAACGATGAGGGCAACGGCAATACCAACCTGACGCGCACAGCCGAAGCCGACGCGCGCGAAACTTTTGAGCATCGTCCGCGTGAATTGCGCATTGCGCTTAACGGCGTGCTGCAAAGTTCGCAAATGATCAACGCCGCTTTCAGTGAACAAATGCTCGTGTTGAGTGTGGGGCAGGATAGTATCCTGCCCCACACTCAACAGGCCGCCTTCGCGCAAACTCTCTATGCAACGGAATTCGCCGAATCCGCCAGTTTCATCGAAGTCTTCAGTGAACAAGGCGTGCGGCTGGCGCTCTTGCCGTTGCCGCCGCTCGCGCCGTGCGAACAAAGCATCGCGCTCAGCGACGAACGCACGCTCACCCTCTCACTCGCAAGGCACGCGGACGACGCAACCTTGCGCGTCTGTTATCACGATCCGCTGTTTGAACCATTGCCCGAATTGAACGAAGAGGCGGCTGCCGCGCCCTTGCGCGCCGTCGCGGTTCCGCCCGCTGCAACAGTCGGTTGGCGCGAACGATTGACAGCATTCTGGCCGCGTCCCGCGTGGGCGTTTGCCGCGTTGTGTTTGCTGGCCGTCCTTGCCGCGCTGCGGTTCTGGCCGGCGGCCAACACCACTGTCACGGCGGCGGAGTTGCTGCAAAAATCGCTCGCCGCCGAAAGCCGGTTGCACAGCGACCGCGCGCTGGTCGTGCATCGCCGTTACCAACTCGAAGTGCGCGCCGCCGCCACGCAACGCCTGCTCGCGCAACGTCAACTCGAACGCTGGAGCAACGCCGCGCAAACCGTCACGCATAAACAATCCTCTGACACGCTCGCGCCCGGCGAACGCTGGTTGCTTGAACAATCGCTGGCAAACTTTGCCGCGCGCGCCGCGCAAGCCACGCGCGCGCGCGTCGAAGAGCAAGCTGAAAACTTCGTGCTGCATTACGAATTCGACAATACGCCCAGCGTCCCTGGCGTATTGCAGGCGGCGGCGCTGACGGTGAACAAAGCTTCGCTGCGCGCCGTCTCCCAATCGTGGCGGGTGAACGCGCCGCCGCAAACCTTGCAATACGACTTGCGCGAAACGGCCTTTGAGCGCATCGCCGCTGAACAAGCGCCGCCGCATGCTTTTATGCCCGACGCGGACGTGAGCGTCACCACCGCGCCACCTATTGCGCTGAACGCGCCGAATCAAACCGACGTTGCGCCCGCGCCCACCGCCGTTGACCTCGCCGCGCTCGAAATCGAAGCGCGCTCGCTGCTCGATCAGGCCGATGCCAACCTGGGCGAACAGATCAGCGTTACGCGCACGCCCGACGGCAAGCTGGTCATCAACGCGCTGGTCGAAACCGACGCGCGCAAAACCGCGTTGGCGCAAACGCTCGCGCCGTTAAGCAATCATCCGGCGGTCACGCTCAAACTGGCGACATACGCCGAAAGCGCGCGCCAACAAAGCCGCGCAACGCATGAACCCGCCGTCACGCAGATCGAAGCCGCCGCCGCCAGCTTTCCGGCGGAAGCGGAACTGCGCCGCTATTTCGCCGCGCAAGGCGTCAGCGCCGCGCAACTCGACGAACGCCTGACGCAATTCGCCAATCGCGCGCAACGCCAGGCCGCATTGCCGTTGCGCCACGCGCGCGCGCTCAACACCCTCACCCGCCAATTCAGCGCCGCCGAACTCGCTGCGCTCGCGCCCGAAGCCAAAGCCAAATGGCTGCGTCTGGTGCGCACGCACGCGCAAGCCGCGCAACGCGAAACCGCCGTCTTACGCGAATTGCTGCAACCAGTCTTTGCTGCTGACAGCGGAAACAACGAAGGCAATCTGCCGGATGATTTCAACGCGGCTGTTAAGGAATTGCTCGCGCTCACCGCGCAACACGATGATGTGGTCAATACCGCGTTTATCGCTTCGACCAACGAAGCGGGCGCCGTGGCGCTCAAAGCGAAAATTTTCTGGCAATCGTTGCGGCGGGCGGAGGCGCTGGCTGCGCGGCTAGCGCAACGCGAATGACCTTTTATTCGTGGGACAAGATGGCATCTTGTCCCGTGCTGCTGAATTCCGCAGCAGGGACAAGATGGCATCTTGTCCCACAACCGGAGGACGCACCTACACACTTTGAAACCAAGCCGATTCGCCACCCAGTTTACCCACAGCGGCTTGCGCCCCGCTTGGGTGAAGTGTTGCCTGTGGCTGGCGTTTGTGGTTTGCACAGCCTTCGCACAAACCACCGCGAACGTGCAGGGCGTTGTCGTAGACGAACAAGGCGCGACGTTGCCCAACGCCACCGTCACACTGCTCAACCAAACCAAAACGCTCGAACGCCAGGTCGTCACGAATGAAGACGGCAGCTTCGCCTTTCAGTTGTTGCCGCCCGCGCGGTACCGCCTGCGTGTGCAATGCGAAGGCTTCCGTCCGGTCGAAACAACTTTGGCCGTGCTGGAAGCGCGCGCCGTGCGCATCCTGCTGCGTGTTGGTGCGGTCGGCGCAGAGCTCACCGTCAGCGCGCCCGCCGCCACGCTCAACGCCGCGTCAAACAGTCTCACGCTCGATCAGCAAACCATCGCCAGGCTGCCGCTCAACGGCGGCAACCTGCTGGCGCTCGCCACCCTCGCGCCCGGCGTAGTGCTGACCAAAGCCAGCGCCGCTGAACAAGGCCAGCTTTCGATCAACGGCCAACGCGCCAACGCCAACTACTTCACCGTGGATGGCGTGAGCGCCAACGTGGGCGTCACCGCCAGTTTCAGTTTGGGCCAGGCGGGCGCGGGCGCGTTGCCCGGCCTTAGCGCGACGGGCGCGACCAACAGCCTGGCCGCGCTCGATGGCGTGCAGGAATTCAAAGTGCAACCGCTGAGCTTCGCGGCGGAATTCGGGCGCACGCCCGGCGGCCAAATCGCGCTCACCACGCGCGCGGGCACGGCGCAATTCAACGGCGCGGTGTCTGACTACATTCGCCACGAAGCCCTCGACGCCAACGACTGGTTCGCCAATCGCAACGGCTTCGGCAAAGCGGCCCTGCGCCAGCATCTGTTCGGCGCGAGCTTTGGCGGCCCGCTACCGCGTTCGATGTATTTCTTTGCGACCTACGAAGGCTTGCGTTTGCGGCAGCCGCTTTTCGGTTCCGTCATCGTGCCCGACCTTGACGCGCGGCAAACGCCCGCCGCCACGCAACGCGCCTTATTGCAAGCCTTCCCGCTGCCGAACGGCGCACTGCTCGGCAATGGCATGGCCGAATTCGCCACGACTTACACCGACCCGACGGCGCTCGATGCTTTCAGCCTGCGCCTGGATCACACGCGCGGCGCGCGGCAGACGCTGTTTGCGCGTTACCAGCAATCGGCCTCGCAACTGCGCCAGCGCACGGGCGGGTTGAGCGAACTTTCAACCACGCAATTCAACTTTCGCACGCTGACCCTCGGCCTCACGCAAAGCCTGGCGGCGAACGCCACGAACGACCTGCGCCTGAACGCCAGCTTCGCCACGGGCGCTGGGCGCAACGAACTCGACGGCTTCGGCGGCGCGCGCCCGGTCACGGCGCAACAACTCTTTCCCAATTTGCCGGCCAGCGCCGCCAACAGCCGCCTGCAATTTTTCATCCTCGGCCTGCCCGCGCTCACGCTGGGCAAGACCGTCGCCAACACGCAGCGGCAATTCAATGCCGTGGAGCATTTCGCCCTCGAACGCGGCGCGCATCAATTCAAGGCGGGCGCGGACCTGCGCTGGCTCGCGCCCGTGAATGATCCCGCCGCCTACGACCAGGCCGTCAATTTCACCGGCGTCAGCGGCCCGCTGGGCTTTCCCGCGCCCGGCGGCACGGTGCTGTCGGGCCGCGCGTCTTCGATTCAAATCGCCGCGCGCGCCGCGGTGGCGCTGCGGTTCACCAACGTCTCGGCCTTTGCGCAAGACACCTGGCGCATCTCGCCGCGTTTCAGTCTGTCGTCTGGCCTGCGTTGGGAATTCAATCCGCCGCCCGCCAGTCACGGCCAGCTTTTCACGGTGACGAATCTCGACGACCCCGCCAATTTGCAACTCACGCCCGCGCGTTTGTGGGCGGCGCGCTTTGACAGCTTTGCGCCGCGTGTTGGCTTCGCGTGGCAACTGCTCGGCAAAAGCGGTTGGGACGCGACGCTGCGCGGCGGCGTGGGGCGTTTTTACGATTTGGGTTTCGGCACGGCGGCAGCCAACGCCGCCAGCTTTCCGCACTATCGCCAGCGTTCGCTTTTCGCGCTCGAAGGCGTCGCCTGGCCGTTGACCGCCACGCCAGCCGCGCCGCCCGCCTTCACGCTCGAACCGCCCTACGGTTCGTTTGACGTCTTCGACCCGCGGCTCGCCGCGCCGCGCACCACGCAATGGCAACTCGCCTGGCAACAAACGCTCGCGGGTTCGCACACGCTGTCGCTTGCCTACACCGGCGCGGCGGGCCGCCAGTTGCTGCGCCGCGAAGCCTGGCACAACTTCAACCCGCGTTTCGGCGCGCCGCTTTACGTCACGCGCAACACGGCGGAGTCGGATTACCACGCGCTGCAGGCGCAATGGCAACGCCGCCTCGCGCGCGGCTGGCAAGGGCTGGCGGCTTACACCTGGTCGCACGCGCTGGATTTCGCCTCCAACGATTCCGCCGCGTTCACGCCCGCCGCACGCCTCGCGCCGCGCACCGATCGCGGTGCGTCTGACTTCGACATTCGTCATGCCTGGACGGGCGCGCTGACTTACGAACCCACACGGCATTGGTCGTTTGGCCTCATCAGCCGCGCCCACACCGCGCGTCCGCTCGACGTGACCTATGCGCGCGACATCGGCTTCGGCTTTTATAGCTTGCGCCCAGACCTCACGCCCGGGTTGCCGCTTTGGGTGCGCGACGCTGATGCGCCCGGCGGCAAACGCCTCGCGGCCTTGAATGCCATTGGCAGCCCGTTCACACGCCCGCCCGACAATCGGCAAGGCACGTTGCCGCGCAATGCCGTGCGCGGCTTCCCGTTTTGGCAAATTGATTTGGCCTTGCGCCGCGAATTCACCTTGGCCGAACGGCGCGCGTTGCAATTGCGCGCCGAGGTTTACAACGCGCTCAATCACCCAAATTTCGCCGACCCGCGCGGCGCGTTGAATGACCCGTTGTTTGGCGTGTCCGGCGCGCTGCTCAATCGCGGCTTGGGCACGGCGGGCGTGAATGGCGGGTTGAATCCGCTGTATCAAGTGGGCGGGTCGCGTTCTATCCAGCTTGCCATCAAGCTGACGTTTTAGCCGCGTTTTTCTGTATTGACAGCCCGCTGGACGCGCGCCTAAGCTGCGCCCGCAAAGGAAACAACCTATGACTGTTGGAATCAGCAAGAAGAAAATCGCGCAACCAGCCAGCAGGGTTAGACTACTGACGGCTGCCGAGTTGGAAGCGGAAATGGCGCAAACAGCAGCAGCCGAGCAAGCCAAGTATCCCGCCCCCGCCGCCTTGCCGCCGCTCGTCATGGATGAGATCAACGGCGCGGTTAGCGCGTACCATCCGCTGGGCCGGTACGTCGTGATTCAACCGCTGGTGCAGGGCGGCTTGCCGACGATCAAAAACACCCGCATCACCGCCGGCGTGTTGGTCGGGTGGGTCGAACAAGGTTACTCGCCTGCCGAAGTGGCGCGCGATTTTGACATCCCCACGGAAGCCGTCGAAGAAGCAGTCGCGTTGGCCGGAACCTACGACTACGACCGCCGCTATCGCTGATTGTCGCGCCGATGATTGTTTTGGATGACCAACTCAGCGCAGCTCACCGCAGCCATTGAACGTTGGTCTCCCGGCGCGGTGCTTTCGGTGCGCCGCTTCCGCCCGCACGGGCAATTGCCTGACCCCGAGATTCCCGCCTGCCTGCTCCAATTGCACCAACCCACTTTCGTCACCATCAACTACGACGATTTCTGGCAGCCCCGCATGGCGCACGCGCGCTATTGCCTGATTTGCCTCAAGCTGGAACAGCGCGAATCGCACCGTGTGCCGGAAGTATTGCGCGCCGTGCTCAGCCTGCCTGAATTCCGCACCAAACGGCAACGGATGGGCAAGATCATTTCGTGGCGCGATGGGAAGATCAGCTATTTCAGCGTTTGATCAGGATGCCAAATGCTACTTCCCGTCCACCTGCCCGCCGCGCAAGCATTCCGGCAAGAGTTGTACTATCATCCGCCCACCTTACGAGGGACATCATGAAAGGACTGGAATTGCGCAAAACACCTGAACAAGTGCGTGAAGAGAAAGCCCGCGCATCAGCCGCATTGGCTGCGGATTTGGCCGCATTGGGCTATCCGGGCTTTGTCTATTTGCGCGCTCAACACCGTCAACTCAATCCTGCCGAAGTCGTGCTGACGACGCTAGGCCAGGCTGATTTGGAATGCCGCGTCGTTGAAGCCTTGCCGTGGGTCTTGTTGGCTTACCCGGAATTGGATTGGCCGTGGTTGCGTGAGCGCGCATTGCTTGGCGGCCTACAAAACCGTCTGGGCTTCATCACGAACATGGCGTGGCGGGTGGCAGAGCAGTGCGGCGACAAGGAAATGTCCGCCTTCCTCGCGCGTGAAGAAGCGGCGCTGGAACTGTCGCGGCTCGCGCGCGAAGACACGCTCTGCCACGCTTCGATTACGAACGCCGAGCGGCGTTATTTGCTCGAACACCGGCCCGCCGCCGCAAAGCATTGGCACTTGTTGACGGACCTTGCACCGGAGCATTTGGGCTATGCCGCTAGCTGAAATCGCCGAGCCGTGGCGCTCTTTTCTCAGGCAACTCGACGAAGCTTGCCAGACCACTATTGAATTGCATTGTTTTGGCGGCTTTGTGGTAACTCAATGTTACGGCCTGCCGCGACTCACTGAAGATGTTGACGTGTTGCAGGCGCGCCCGCCTGGCCTATCGCAACAGTTGTATAACCTGGCTGGTCGCGGCTCTGCCCTTCATCGCCAACACGGCGTTTACTTGGATTTGGTGACAATCGCAACTGTGCCGGAAGACTATGACCAACGCCTGTCGGAAATGTATGCGGGCAGTTTCCAACACCTTCGCCTCTTTGCTTTAGACGCTTACGATCTGGCGTTAGCCAAGCTGGAACGCAACATTTACCGCGACCGTGAAGATGTGCTGTATTTGGCGCGCACGGTTCCCTTTGATCTCGCGTTGCTGCGGGAACGGTATGAGCAGGAGTTGCGGCCTTATCTTGGCAATCCGGCCCGCGAAGACCTGACGTTGCGTTTGTGGATAGAGGCGATTCAAGAAGAGCGTGATTGCCACTGAACTGACGACCTGCGCTGTCCATGCCGTGAGGCAATCATCAAATCAATCCATTTCATAGGTGACTGAGTATGACCATCAACGCCGTCCCCATCCTGCTTGGCGTCCTGTGCATTTACGCCATCGCCTACCGCTACTACAGCGCCTTCATCGCCGCCAAAGTGCTGGCGCTCGATGACGCGAATGTCACGCCCGCGCACACGCACAACGACGGGGCGAATTTCATTCCGACGAACAAGTACGTGCTCTGGGGCCATCATTTTGCGGCCATCAGCGGGCCGGGGCCGTTGATTGGGCCGGTGCTGGCGGCGCAATTCGGCTTTCTGCCGGGGTTGTTGTGGCTGATCATCGGAGTGTGTTTGGGCGGCGCGGTGCACGACTTCATCGTCCTGACGGCCTCGATGCGTAGCGGCGGCAAGTCGCTGGCTGAGATTGCGAGAAGAGAAATTGACAAGGTCACCGGCACGGTGGCGACCTGCGCGATTCTGATCATCCTGATCGTGGCGCTGGCGGGCGTAGGCCTCGCCGTCGTCAACGCGCTGGCTGAAAGCCCGTGGGGTTTGTTCACGATTGCGATGACGATCCCGATTGCGCTGTTGATGGGGATGTATATGTATCGCTGGCGCGCCGGTTCGCAGCGCGCCATTACCGAAGCGACGGTGGCGGGTGTGATCCTGCTGATCCTGGCCGTCGTGTTGGGCGGCGCTGTGCAACATTCGGCAGCGGGCCAGTATTTCACCTACGGCAAGACGGGTATCACGTTGATGGTAGCGGCGTATGGCTTCATCGCGTCGGTGCTGCCGGTGTGGCTGTTGCTGGCGCCGCGTGATTATCTCAGTTCGTATATGAAGCTCGGTTCGATTGGCCTGCTGGCACTGGGGATTTTCGCGGTGATGCCGACACTGAAGATGCCCGCGACGACGGCGTTCATCAATGGCGGCGGGCCGATTATTCCGGGCAAGGTGTTTCCGTTCGTGTTTATCACGATTGCCTGCGGCGCGATTTCGGGCTTTCACGCGCTGGTCTCGTCGGGCACGACGCCGAAGATGATTGACAAGGAAACGCACGCTCGGGCCGTCGGTTATGGCGCGATGCTCTGCGAATCCATCGTCGGCGTGATGGCGCTGATCGCGGCCAGTTCGATGTTCCCGCACGATTACTTTCAGATCAATGTGCCGGTCGAAGCCTTTGCCAAACTGGACGCCAGCTTGCGCGCGATGGGCTTCGATCAATCCAATCTGGCGGCGTTGACGCGCGCGGTGGGCGAAGAACGCCTGGCCGGGCGCACTGGCGGCGCGGTCAGTTTGGCGGTGGGGATGGCGCAAATCTTTTCGAGCATTCCGGGGCTGGGCGGGCTGATGAGTTATTGGTACCACTTCGCGATTATGTTCGAGGCGCTGTTTATCTTGACCACGGTGGACGCGGGGACGCGGGTGGCGCGCTTCATGATGCAAGAGACGCTGGGCGTGGTGAATCGCAAATTCGCCCAAACCGATTGGCTGCCGGGCGTGCTCATCGCCAGCGTGCTGGCCGTGGTGCCGTGGACGTACCTGATCCTGACCGGTTCGATTGCGACGATCTGGCCGCTGTTTGGGATGGCGAACCAGATGCTGGCGTGTGTGGCGCTGTGCGTGTGCACGACGTTTCTGGTCAATCGCGGCCGGGCGCGGTTTATGTGGGTGACGACGTTGCCGCTGAGCTTCCTGACGGTGATTGAATTGACGGCGGGCTATCAAAACGTCGTCAACAACTATTGGCCGAAGCAGCTTTATTTGAACACGGGCATCACGGTCGCGCTGATGATCGGCTTGGTGATCGTGCTCTGCGGTTCGGCGTGGAAGTGGTATCGGGTGGCGATCAAGGGCGAAGCGCATCAAGCGCCGTCGCTATCAATGCCAGTCACCGTCGGGCACGATTAGTTCGGCGGCAAATTTTCAGGGAGTCAAAACCGATGGATCAGACAGAACAAACACAACGCCAACTCTTACGCCACACGCTCGCCGTCATCGCTTATCGCGGCGGCAAAACGGTGGCGCACGCGCCCGCCGAATTCGCCGCGTTCAATGCCGAGGCGACCGACCGCACCCCGGCGCGCATCCTGGCGCATATCGGCGATCTGTTCGATTGGGCGCTGGGCTTGGTGCAGGGCCGCTATGCCTGGCACGATTCGACGCCGCTCGCGTGGGAGCAAGAAGTAGCGCGCTTCTATGCGGCGTTACAGCGCTTCGATGAATACCTGGCTTCGGACGCGCCGCTGCAAGCGCCCGTCGAACGGTTGTTGCAAGGGCCGTTGGCCGATGCGTTGACGCACGTAGGGCAATTGGCAATGTTGCGGCGGCTGGCGGGCGCGCCGATCAAGGGCGAAAACTATTTCAAAGCCGACATCGTGGCCGGGCGTTTAGGCGTTGAACAGGCGCGGCCCGCAGCCGAATTCGAATAACAACTTGCTGTGCTGACCCAAAGTCTTTTGTGCGTCGAACAAGCAACCTCGGCAGGTTGCCCTACTTTTTCTGGAGGCTCATCCGATGAAACCCGCGACCACCCTGCTCCTGCTTGTTTTCACCCTGCGGCTTGTCATTACCGCGCCGCCGCACGGACAGGCGCAACAAACAGATTTGGCGCAACGGGCGCGCGCCGCGCTCGCGCAAACCAACGGCACGCTCAAGCTGGCAGGCTTGCAAAAGCCGGTCAAGGTGTTGCGCGACGAATGGGGCATCGCGCACATTTACGCCGAGACGCAGGACGATTTGTTTTTCGCGCAAGGCTTCACCACCGCGCAAGACCGCCTGTGGCAACTCGATCTGTGGCGGCGCACGGGCGAAGGCAAGCTGGCCGAAATCCTGGGTGAACGCGCCATCGAACGCGACAAGTTCGCCCGGTTGTTGCGCTATCGCGGCGACATGAAAGCCGAGTGGGAAGCCTACGCGCCCGATGCCAAACCGATCATCGAGGCCTTTGTGCGCGGCATCAACGCCTGGATCGAACAGACCAAAGACAACCTGCCGATTGAATTTCAACTCGCCGGATACAAGCCCGCGCCGTGGACGCCCGAAGTCTGTCTGACGCGCATGGCCGGTTACGTGATGACGCGCAACGCCGCGACCGAAATCACGCGGGCGCAACTGGCGCGCGAATTCGGCGCGGCCTTTGTTGACGAATGGATGTCTGCCGAACCCGCACGCAAACTGGAAATTCCAACGGGTTTGGATTTGGCTGGCATTGACAACAAGATTTTGGCGGCGGCGACAGCGGCGGGCAGGGAAGTGACGTTCGGCCAAACAGCGCCCAATCCCAACGACGGCAGCAACAATTGGGTGATTGACGGGACGCTGTCAGCGACGGGCAAGCCGCTGCTCGCCAACGATCCGCACCGCCAGATTGCGTTGCCCAGCTTGCGTTACATGGTTCATCTCGTCGCGCCCGGCTGGAACGTGATCGGCGCGGGCGAACCGGCGCTGCCGGGCGTGGCGGCGGGGCACAACGAACGCGTCGGTTTCGGCTTCACCATCGTCGGCATTGACCAGCAGGATTTGTACGTCGAAGAGATTAACCCAGCGAATCCCAATGAATATAAACATCGCGGCAAGTGGCAGCCCATGCGCATTGAGCGCGAACAGATCAAAGTCAAAGGCAAAGCCGAACCCGTCACCGTCGAATTGAAATTCACCGCGCACGGGCCGGTGCTTTACGAAGACGCCGCGCGTCAGCGCGCCTACGCCTTGCGCTGGGTCGGCAGCGAACCGAACCGGGCACGGCGGGTTATCTAGCGTCACTGACGTTGAATCGCGTGCAGAACTGGAGTGAATTTTTGAAGGCAATGGAGCGCTGGAAAGTGCCGTCGGAAAATCTGATATACGCCGACGTTGACGGCAACATCGGCTGGGTCGCGGCGGGGTTGACGCCCGTGCGCAAGGGCTGGTCGGGCTTGCTGCCGGTGCCGGGCGATGGGCGATTTGAGTGGCAGGGCTTTTTGCCGGTCAAGGATTTGCCGCAGGCTTATAACCCGGCCAAACATTACGTGGCGACGGCCAATCACAACATTTTGCCGCCGGGGTACAAACGCGAGTTGGGTTACGAATGGTCGAGTCCAATTCGCTTCTGGCGCATTGACGAAGTCTTGCGCGGCGGTTCAAGAAAATTCAGCGTGGCTGATTTTGAGCAATTGCAACACGACGCCGTCTCGCTGCCCGCGCGTGAGTTGATCGGGATTTTGAAAGAAGCCAAGTTTGAGGACGCCGCGATTCAACCTTACGTGCAATTGCTCATGAGTTGGGATGCGGTGCTTAGCAAAGATTCGGCTGCTGCTGCTTTGTTTGAGTTTTGGGTTCCAAAGCTGCCGACGCAAGTCTTCAAAAATCACGTACCACTCAAAGCCTGGCCGCTGGTCGCCGCGCGCATCGGATTGCCGCGCACGCTGCAAACCTTGAAGGCCGCCGAACTGCGCTGGTTCGCGCCCGGCAAAGCTGCGCCGGAAGCCCGCGCCGCACGCGATCTCGCCTTGTATTGGAGCCTGAAAGAAGCTGTCGCCGAAGCGCAATCAAAACTCGGCACCGATCACAAACAATGGCGCTGGGGCACGCTGCACGTCGCGCCGTTCACGCACGCGCTGGCGGCGAACGATGAAACGCGCGCCCTGTTCAATCTGCCCGCCGTTGAACGCGACGGTGACGGCAACACCGTGTTTGCCACCGGCGGCACCAACTTCCACCAAAATAACGGCGCGTCGTTCCGCGAAATTCTCGACGTGAGCAACTGGGACAATTCCGTCGCGACGAACGTGCCCGGCCAATCGGGCCAGCCGGGCAGCGCGCATTACGGCGACCTGTTGCCGTTGTGGGCGCGCGGCGCTTACTTTCCGCTGCTTTACAGCAAGGCCAAGGTTGAGGCGCAAGCCAAACAACGCCTGACGCTGGAACCTGCGCGCTAAGCTAGACCTCTTGCTGTTCAGGCGCGACCACCGGAATAACAATGGGGGCCGGGCGCTCTCTGAGTCCCTTGCGGAACCCCTCGCGCACGAGCTTCCCAATCGTGCGCCGGTTTTGCCAGGCCACTTTCAGCCAAGCCAGCCGCCCCATTTGCGGAAAGTAAATGCCGCGAAAGCTCAGCCGTCCGATGAACATGCTGATCTGCAACCAAATGGGTTTGCCCGCCAGCGCATCCACGGCGCGTTCGATGGCTGCCGGGCTGTACGAGTCTGTCCACGCCTGAAACACTTCCGTTTGCGCGTCATCAATCGAAATTTTCAGCGGCGTATGCGCCATCTTGTAGGGCGCAAAATCCAGCCAGTGTTTGGGCCGCGTCAAGCGTCCCGCCGCCAGCAAGCGCGCGTACAACGGCGTCGAAGGGAAGGGCGTCAACTGGCCGAAGACCGGCAAAACCGGCGGCCAGTCGCGTATCTGGGCCAGTGTGCGCTCAGCCACGCCCACGGTGTCGTTATCCAAGCCGAAAATAAACGACGTAATCGCCACGATGTTGCGCTGCGCCAGCCGGTTCAGCACGGCGGCGTAATCGGCGGGCTTGTTGAAGCTCTTATTCACGTCGGCCAGGTTCGCTGGGTCAAGCGATTCCATGCCGATGAAAATCCACTTGCCCCCGGCGGCGGCGATCAGGTCAACCAGTTCTTCGTCTTTGAGCAGATTGGCGCTGATCTGCGCCGTCCAGAACACCTGCGCATCGGCGGCGATGATGTCGCGCAACAGCGATTTGGTGCGCTTGATGTTGATTGCAAAGTTGTCGTCAATGAAAAACACCGCCGTCTGGCCGTGCTCGCTTTTTGAGCGGGCTTTCAGGCGCAACAACTCGTTCACGACGCACTCATTGCTGCGGAAGCGGATCGAATCGCCGAAGAAGCCCGTCACCGTGCAAAACTCGCAGCCATACGGACAGCCGCGCCCCGATTCGATCGGCGTAATGCGGAACGTGCCCCAGCCGCCGCCCAAGCGGCTCAACAGCGGCGACAGGAATTTCGGGATGATGTCGAACTGTTCCAGATTCATGGATTCCCACGGAATCTTCGGATACGGCTGCAAGCTCGGCTTGCGCTCTTTGCCGTCTTCGCCCACCGGTTTGTAGATGTCTTTCAATTCGCCGCGCGCCGCATCGGCTACGATCTGCGCCCACGTCTCATCGGCTTCGCCCAGCGCGATGGCATCGGCATGTTGAGGCCCGCCGTCGCGGCCCAACGGTTCATCGGGCACTTCGGTTATGTGCGGCCCGCCCATCACGACGGGCACACCGGTGGCGCGCACGGCATCGGCCATCCGATAGGCTTTCGCAATCATGCGCGTCATCGCGCCAATGCCGACGAGGCCGATGTTGTTTTCGCGCACGAAACGGGCCAGCCCGGCTTCATCCATCGCCTGGGCGTTGCCGTCAATCAAGATGACTTCGTGTTCGGGCGGGGTGAGCGCTTGCAGCAGAAACATCCAGAGGTGCGGCATGAAATTGCGCGTCACCCCGTTGTCAGGGTTATAGAGAAGTATTTTCAGAAAAAAGCCTTTCGGTTGCAGGCGGTTCTTGTTTTTGTGGAGTGTGGAAGTTGATTGGTGACAGGGGCAGTCTACGCTGTTCTGGCCCGTGTGACCATAGCTGGCGGGGAAGGCGGCTGAATTAATCTCACGAGGGTTTGTGGTTGTTTTGCTGAGATGCCTTTACGAGAGGCTTTGCCGGACGCCTTTCGCAGAATGTATGCTGCCAACGAAAGGGGAAAGTTTATGGAAATCGTCTTGTCCGTTCCCGATGAAATTGTGCCGGATTTGCAGAATGGCGACCCCACGCCGCTGTCGCGCCGGGCCCTGGAATTGCTCGCGCTGGATGAGTACAAGGCAGGCGAGCTGACGGAATATCAGGTGCAGCAGATGCTTGGTCTGGCCGACCGCTTTGAGGTTCACGGATTTCTCAAGCAACACGGCGTCTATCTGGATTACACCGCCGAAGAATTGGAAAGGAAAGGGGCCGCCCTCTCGGCATTGCTCAGTCGTCAACGATCATCGTTTCTGACACGACACCGCTGCGTTATCTGATTGAGATCGAAATCACTGCGATACTCGGCGAACCTATCTGAAAACTCAGCGCCACCCGTTGCCCGTTTCTAGGGTGTGCTGATATATACATGTAAATCCATTTGTGACCATTGCATCTCCCAGAGATAAAGAATGAATACTTCTAGTGCAGCGGTTCGATTGTCTGCCAGTACCGTGGATAGCGGTGTGCGGTACGCTTTCGCGCGTCACGAAACTTTTCATCCGCGTTTTGGGTGGCTTAAGAAAGGTTTTGAAGCGGTGGTGCGCGATCCAGAGATTTTTCTGCGCGAAGATGCCCATCTTCAATTGGGGGTGGGCAAGAATATGGCTGTTGCGATTCGCTATTGGTGTTCGGCATTCAAGCTCATAAGCGCCGCGCCTGATGAAAAAAGCCGCCATCAAGCGACGACGGAATTTGCGGAGCGGCTGCTGGCTGAAAACGGTTGGGACCCATATCTGGAACAGACCGCCTCGCTTTGGCTCTTGCATTGGAAGCTGCTGAAATCGCCGTGTTTGGCGACTGGGTGGCGGTTCGCTTTTTACGAGTTCAGGCAAGCGGAGTTTACTACCGACGACTTGATGAAAGAGTTGGCGGCGTACCGTGATGGCTTGGGTATTCGCGTGACAGATTCCTCTTTGCAGAAAGATGTCTCTTGTTTGCTGAGAATGTATGTCGAGCAGGCAGAGCGCAAACAAATAACCGAAGAGACGTTGGATTGCCCCTTTGTTGAATTAGGGTTGATTCGAGCTACGACAGATGCGCGGCATTATCATTTTCAGTCCGGTGCAAAAGCCAATTTGCCTGCGGCTGTGATTGTAGCGGCGGCGTTGGAGTACGCGGCGGCGGTTGCCCACGGACAACGGACGATTTCGTTATCCAGCCTTAGTTATGGCGATGGTAGTCCAGGGCTGGCCTTCAAATTGACCGAAACTGCGTTGTGCAATGCGTTGGAAGAAATCAGCCGCAAGGGCGGAAGCGTAAACCTGACCGATGCCGCAGGATTGGTTCAGATGTCATTCAAGGACGAACCGGAAAAACTCGCATTGAAAATCCTTGGGCAGTATTACGCTCGCTAAACCGGAGCCTTTTTTGAGTAATCAGCTTCTCTCTTCCTATTTCACGCCTAACCGACGCTACTCTCGCTCGATCAACTTGGAGCGCGATGCAGCGGATGCTGCGAACCTCGCCGGTTACGTCATCACCGAGCGGGCATCGCAAGCATTGGAACGTATCCTTAATGGAGCCATGAGCCAACGCGCAGCAAGCGCCTGGATGCTGACTGGTGTTTACGGCACTGGCAAATCAGCCTTCGGTCATTTTCTCACTGCGCTGTTTTCTCCGCAGCAATCTGCTACACGAAAACAGGCTGAGGCGTTGCTGAAGCAAAACTGCTTTGACCCGCAAACCCGCAAGCTCATCGTCGCCGCCTTGCCGGAGCGCGGTTTGGTTCGCGCTGCTGCCACCGCACAACGCGAACCGGTTTCTCATACCGTGGTCAGAGCCTTGCTTGCCGGGGTAGGCGACTTTTGGAGGTCGCACGCAAAAGTCGGCATTGATTTGACACAACGTCTGGAAGCGCTGCGCAAGCTGCAAGCGAAAGGCAAATCAGTCGAAACCTCCACCGTCTTGCAATTGGTCAAAGAGGTTAGCGT
This sequence comes from Acidobacteriota bacterium, assembly GCA_043740245.1. Classification (GTDB taxonomy): domain Bacteria; phylum Acidobacteriota; class Blastocatellia; order RBC074; family RBC074; genus JACPYM01. The sequence continues at coordinate 46,374 of JAYUCP010000628.1, forward strand.
AGCCAGCGGAACTGGCGTGCTGCTCATCCTTGATGAGTTAGGCAAAAGCCTGGAATTTGCCGCGCAAAATCGCAGCGCGGGCGACCTTTACCTGTTGCAACAAATCGCTGAATTAAACGGCGGAAGTGGGACGAAGGTTTTATTGATCGGCTTGTTGCATCAGGCGTTTTCCGAGTACAGCTACGGTTTGGGCGCTATCGAACGCAACGAATGGGCTAAGATTCAAGGCCGCTTTGAAGAACTGCCGTTTACCGAATCGCCCTCACAAATGACGCACCTCATCGGCCAAGTCATTGAGCGCGGCGACAACGCGAAACTAAACCGCGAGTTAACTAAGCAAGCCGAGGCTTGGCATGCCAAATTGAGCAAAGCCATCAAGCTAAAAGAGATCACGGCCTCTTTGCTCGACGCGGCGGCTCCGTTGCATCCCGTAGCGGCGTTGGTTTTGCCGCAACTCTGCATTCGCTACGCGCAAAATGACCGTTCACTCTTTACGTTCTTGACCAGCACGGAGCCACACTCACTGCGCACTTTTCTCGGTGAGGCTTCGTTAAACGGAACGCAGATTCCACTGCTGCAACTCAACCGCCTTTACGATTACTTCATTGATTCCGTCGGCGTTGGCGCAGTTTCGCGGCTCAACTTCCAGCGGTGGACGGAAATCAAAAGCCTGATTGACGAACATCGTCATAGTGAGCCGGACGAATTGCGGTTGTTGAAAACTATCGGTTTGCTCAATCTGGCAAGCACGGCAGGCTTTTTGAAAGCTACACGGCAACTCGTGGTATTGGCTTTGTGTAACGCACCTGACGACCGCACTGAACGGTCGCGTTGGGAACGGTTGATTGACGCTTTGATTGAGCGCGGCATCGTCATTCATCGTCGTCAAATTGATGAGTTGCGCATTTGGGAAGGCTCCGATTTCAACCTCGAAACGGCGCTGACCGAAGCGCGCGAACAGATTCAAGCGCCGCTCGCTGCGTTGCTGGCTGAAGCCTGCCCACTACGTCCGGTGGTGGCGCAGCGGCATAGTTACCAAACAGGTACGCTGCGTTTTTTTGAGCGACGCTATGTGGATAGCCAAACCGTTTTGCCCGACTTGCATTGCGTTGCTCCCCACAGTGATGGGCTGGCAGTTTATTGGGTAGACGAAACTCCTCCGCTGTTCGTGCCTGCTCTGACCGCTGATGGAAAACCGTTGGCATTGATTCAGGTGGGGCAAAGCGAAACGCTGCGCTTGCGGGTGTTGGAATTGATGGCGCTGAAAAGGATTCAGGCGACGGCGGCGGAATTGCAGAGCGACGGCGGCGCGCGGCGCGAGTTGCGCTACCGGCTGACGCAAGCCCGGCAGTTGCTGGATGAAACCTTTTCGCAAGTGATCGAAAGCCACGTTGCGGACACTTGCTGGCTGGATGGGCGAGCGCAAACGCTCAGTTTGAAGAAGGAGTTGAATGCGCGGCTCTCCGCTCTGTGCGATGCGGTTTATGCGCGGGGCTTGACGTTGTTGAATGAACTCATCAGTCGGCAAGAGTGGAACCTGAATCCTAATTGTGCTGGCGTCTGGTTGAGGTGAAAGATGAAGTTGAGTAAAGAGCTTGCGCTACCTTGTTATTCTGGCTTAGACGTTTCGGCTCTCACGAGATTGTTTGCGAATACCACCAACTCCTACAAGTTTCTCTTCTTCTTGTCGCTTCTGGACATTCTCAAGAGGAATAAATTTAAGCCGGACCTTGAAGTTAGCTTTAGCGACATAACCGTTGAAATGCTTGCCAATTCTTGGTATCCGCATATTTACTTCAAGTTGTCGTTCGGCTTGCGGGACAAGATCACCTCGGTTTTAGATTCGCTTGAACTCACCATCAGCAAACCGATCTTGGAATTCAAAGATGCAGACAAAAGGTTATTGCGGCAAACGATTGCTGGCCAGCCACTCGATAACGCTCTGATGAAATATGTACCTTACCGAATCTTGCGTCCATTCTTTGAAGTGGAGTTGAGAAACGTCCCGGAGCCAAAGATTG